>CALCUN010000177.1 GCA_937906975.1 uncultured Bacteroidales bacterium | reverse complement strand
AATAGAAAAGGCAGATTACTTGGAGCAAGTCTTGGAATTGGACAAAAAAGAAGTCCTTTTGAAAAACAAAACCTTTGTAGAAGACTATGCCTCTTTGGAGAAAAACAAAGCAAAATTTAATAGCGTAATACAGTCCTTAACCTCAAAAAAATAATCCTAAGAAAAAATTTTTTTTCTCTTAGAGATATTTTTTTCTTTCTTAGGATTATTAAATTTTTTCTTAGACTTTTTTTTCTAATCTTAGATTTGAACATTTTGTAATGGAGATTTGAACATTTTGTTTGGTAGATTTGAACATTTTGTGAAAGAAATTACAATTGATTTTACCTTCATTTCAGCAGATAATGTAGGAAAGGAAAATGTTTCTTGGATAAATGAGGTTTGGGAAACTGCTCGTCAGAGAATGAAATTAAAGAAGGTTGAAGAATATTTGTTGGTTATTGATGAGGTTCATAAGATTAGTAATTGGAGTGAGGCTGTAAAAAAAGAGTGGGATGCAGATACTTTTAATGATGTTAATATAAAGGTTGTTCTTCTTGGCTCTTCTCGTCTTTTAATAAAAGATGGTCTTACAGAATCTTTGGCAGGTAGATATGAATTAATTCACATGTCGCATTGGAGCTATAAAGAAATGAAAGAGGCTTTTGGAATAGATTTGGAACACTATGTTTTTTTTGGTGGTTATCCAGGTGGAGTGAAATTTATCAATAATGAAACTCGTTGGCGTAGGTATATAAAGGAGAGTATTATTGCTCCTGCAATTGTTTATGATATTTTGATGACAAAACTTGTGTATAAACCAGAGTTAATGCAACAGTTGGTGGAGTTAGGTTGTACTTACTCTGGCGAAGAAATCGCTTTGACTAAATTATTAGGACAATTACAAGATGTAGGTAATGTTACGACTTTGGCAAGTTATCTTTCAACTCTCAAAGAATCGCATTTGTTGTGTGGATTGCAAAAATACGCAAAAGATAATGCACGTAAGTATAATTCTATTCCTAAAATGTTGGTTTATAATACTGCTTTGTTGAGCTCTCTTTATGGAATGAATTATTCACAAGTGTTTGTAAATCCTAAAATGTGGGGCCGCTGGGTGGAAAGTGCGGTTGGTGCTCATTTACTTAATATGGCAGATGAATTAGATTATAAGCTTTATTATTGGAGAGAAAGAAACGAAGAGGTGGATTTTATCTTAGAATATAATCGTCAGTGTATTGCAATAGAGGTTAAAAGCGGGAGAAGAACAACTAATAAAGGTATAAGCGTATTTAAAGAAAAATTTAATCCTATTCACTCATTTATAGTAGGAAGTGGCGGTATTCCATTGGAAGATTTCTTGTCTTCTGATTTAGAAACGTTGTTTGAATAAATCTTTCTTAGACTTTTTTTTCTCTTTAAAGTTTTACTTCTTTTATATCTACAAGTTTGTTCATTATTGCATAGATTGTAAGTCCTGCTGAGGAGTGAATGTTTAGTTTTTTTGCGATATTTCTGCGGTGGGTGGTAACTGTGTTTACGGAAATTGAGAGTCTGTCGGCTATGGCTTTGTTTGTAAGTCCTTTTACTACGCAAACAATTACGTCTTTTTCTCTATCGCTTAGCAAAACTTCTTCTTTATTCTCTTTCTTGCAGACAAGAGATGGATTTTCTTTGTATTTGTTTTCTAATTTTTTGATTTCTTCAAGAAAAATTTGTGTTTCTAATTTGCCATGACAGATTAAGTCTTGCTCTAAAAGGAATATGTCGTATAAAACCGAGTTTATTAAATAGTTGTTATTATCGCTTTTGAAGTATTTTATGATTAGTTTTTTTAATTCTGAGAGCTTTTGGTCTAATGGACGACGATGTAAAGTGGTTATGTTGTTTGTTTGAGTGTTTATCGACTCTATTTCTCCTCTTATGAGTTGTTCTACTTTTGGAAATATGTCTTTGTCTTCTATTTTTAGGTGTTTTTGAACCTCTAAACAGTATTCGTCATAGAATTTAAGAATGAGACTTGCTACTTCATTGGCTGGTAACATTCCTATGGCTTCAATGAGTTTTCTTCTTATAGATGGGAGAAGAAAGTCTAAATAATAGGTGTGGGATTGACGTAAATAATCACATAAGGTCTGCAAAGAAATGTCATTTAAGTGCCAAATATTTTCGCCAGCGTTCTTTGTGAAGTTGATTATTGCTAAAAATGTGTTGCAATCTATGGAATTTTCTTCGCAAATTTCTGCAATATTTTTTTCTCCAAAGCCTGAGTTTAAATTAAAACGTGAAATTACATTAAGTAATTGGTAATCCGAACAAATAACTTCAAATAAAATGTCTTCTTTTGTGTAAAATCTCATCTTGATTCTGTAATTTATTTTGCAAAAATACAAAAAAAATCAAAAAAAATTTGGTGGGAAAGAAAAAAGATAGTATCTTTGCACTCGCAAAAACGCTGATGGTGTCATAGCTCAGTTGGTAGAGCAAAGGACTGAAAATCCTTGTGTCCCCGGTTCGATTCCTGGTGACACCACAAAAAGAAAAACGCTGATAGATTCATTCTGTCAGCGTTTTTTGTTTTTATCTTAATTTAAAAATTCTGTATTATTTGTTAGGTTGTTTTGCTCTAAGGCTTTGGTATAGGAAAGATTTTCTTGTTTTATTATCTTAAATTGATATTGTTTTTTGTGTTGGTTGGTTAGTTTGTGTGCTCTTGATTGTGGGTTTAGGGTTTTGAAATATTTGTAGGGACAATTTAGTGTTTTTGCAAGGGCTGGCAAATCTGTTACTGTGGAATCTATTGTGATTGTATCACAAATTAGTGGTTGATGACAGTCTTTTGTTCTTACATAAAAGCCATATTGTTGTGGGTTTTCTAAAAGGATTTTGTAGGCTAAGATTCTGTAAACGTAGCGTGAGGTTTCTTTGTTTATGTTTAAGCCCCAATAGTCTTTACATTCTTGTTGTTTCATTTGTCTTAAGACTCCTGCTTCTCCGCAGTTGTATGCGGCAGCGGTTAGCGCCCAATCGCCTAAGCGAGAGTAAGAGGAATTTAGATATTCTACTGCGGCTTTTGTTGCTTTCTTTAAGTCGTATCTCTCGTCCCATTCTTCTGTTACTACAAGTCCGTATTCTTTTGCTGTTTTTGGCATGAATTGCCAAAATCCTGCGGCTTTTGCAGGGGAAACTACATCAGATAATGCACTTTCTGCAACAGATAGATATTTTAAATCGTCATGTCCGCCAAATTCTTTTAGGTATTGTTCTATTTCTGGGAAGAATCTCCAACTTCTTTTAAGGATTTGAAATGTGGTTCCGTGTTGATACATTATTGAGGTAAGTTCTCTGTCGAGGGCTTCTCTTACAAAAATATTGTCTAATGGTACTTTTTCTCCGCAAAAGGTTAATTCTTGTGGAATTGGTGCTGAAAAATTGTGTAAATGTTCTATTATTGTGTTTTTATATACTTGTTCTTCGTCTGGTTTTTGCGTTGCCATTATGAAAAAGTTAAGGCTTATTGCACAAATGCTAAGTGTTATTGCACAAATACTTAATATTAGAGTGTAATTATTTTTCTTCATTTTCGTTATTATTAAAACGACGCAAAGATACGACAAAATAAGCGAAAAGAATTTTTTTTATTAACTTTGCGAACAAAAAATATTAAATATGAATAGTAAAAAGTTATTTGCATTTGTGGTTTGTGTGTTTGTCTTTTGTGGACTTTCGGCACAGGTTTTATCGTCTTCTGCTAAGAAAGATATACTTTCTCAATATAACAAGCATATTAAAACTATTTCTTGTATAAGTAGCGAGAATTTTGATATGATGTCTGCTTATAAATATCAGCTTGAGCAGGCTGAAGCCTTTTTGAAAAAACAACAAGTCAATAATTTTGATAACGATATTCATGCAAAGAGTTTGGAACTTAAACTTTTGATTGAGCAAAATAGCGAGATTGTGGAATTTATGATACCAAGAATGAGTGATTGGTATTATAAAAAAGCGATTTTTGCTAAATTGAATAATAAAAATCAAGAGGCGTATTCTTATTTGATTAAGAGTGTTGAGGCTGATTCAATGAATGTAATGGCTACTTATGAATTGGCAAAAATGAATTTGGATTCGCTTCATGTAGGTGAGGCTACAGAGAGATTGACTCGTATTTTAAAGAATGATTCTCTTGATAAAGATGAGAGTCAGCTTTGTAAAAACCTTTTAACTTTTGCATACGATAAAAATATCATTACTTCTTTGGCTTTTATCAAAGAGGGGAAATATTCTGATGCGGAAGATATTCTTTTACAGTTGCAATCCTATTGTAAAGATGATATTTTGAATATTTGTAAGCCTAACTTGATAGAGAAAAACATTACTATCTGTAAAAATGGTATATATAAAGATCATATAAAGGTGTCAAAACTTGCCGTTGATAAGCAAAAGACAAAGGTTGCTGGGGATTTTCTCGTAAATACTTACGATTACTTACAAAGAAATAGAGGAGAAATTTCTGATACTTCTGATTTTGATGATATGATTAAGATAGTGGTTGGAAATTATCTTGCAACTGCAAAGGGATTGCTTGATGCAAAACACAATGATGCAAGAATAGATCTTATTCATAAAGCAAAAGAATTGGTCTCTATGCTTGGAGGTGAATATGAAACAGATGTATTGAAACAAATTGCCTTAATGCAAGGAACAACTAATACAACAGATCCTGTTTTAGACTCTTTGGAAAATGCTGCTCCTAATACGGGTTATGCAGATAAGTATCCTGAGTTTGTAAAAGACACAACGACTAATGCAGAAAAGAGTGTTAAGGAAATAGAAGATAAGTATGTTTATGTAAAAGTGAATAGTCAAGAAAAGGCTGTTGAGTTTTTGGAAAAAACTAATGAGTTGCCAAACTTGAAGTCGGCAAAGAATTTGGATAAGGCTAATGTTGCTGCTATTAGAGCGGTAACTGCAAAGAGAATGAATAAGGCTGAATATGCAATCTTCCAAGATGATATTTTGACTGCCGATAGTTTGGTTGATATTACAGAAAAGATGCTTGCAAAATACAATATGAAGAATGATAGTGAGGTTGTGAAGATAATGAATAACTACTTGCGAGCAATAGATCAAAGGGTTTGTCAAAAGAAGCAAGAAGAGGTAGATGTGATGGTGCATAATGTTTTGGATTGTATTAGAAAGAACGATTTTTATACAGCAGAAGAGTATATAAAAATAGGTATGCAAATCAAGGGTAGCAGTGATTGTAAATTGAATAAGCAAAGACTTAGAGCTTTGAAAAGACAAATAGAAATGCCTCTTGAATATGTTCAAAATAGTGAGCAAGTTGTTTCGCTTTTAGAGCAAGGTGATACTGCAAGGTATTTGAAAGAATATGCAGCGTTGGAGAAATTTTATGTAACTCATAATCTTAAAGAGATGAGTGTGCAACATAAACCTATCAGAGAGGTGATTTATGAATTTGGAAACGATCAATTAGCTATTAATACTATTGAAAACCTAATGAAATATCGTCAATACGAACAAGGAGTTGAAGCCTTGGCTGCTTTAAAAGACTTTGGTTATAAATCGCGTCATACAAAGAAAATTCAAAAGCAATTGGGTAAAATGATGTCTTTGGAAGAAAGTAAAAGAAATGACAAGATTGCTCAATCAAATAGGTTGATGGATAAATATGGTGGGGATAAATGGTTTAAATCTCTAATAAAGAGTTATAACAAGAATTTGATTAAGTGGAATAAATATCATAAAGGAGAATAGATATGATTACTTGCGATGATGCAGTTATAGAAAAAATGGTGGTGCATAGAGTTGGAAATAAAACTAATAACGAACCCTTGAAAATATCTCCTGCACCTTTTATGATACATGGTGAAATAGGTAGTGTGTTGTTGAAGTATTTTACCTCTAACTTTAAATCACCTCAAACTTATCACTTGTTTTCGGAAACAGGTTGCGAGAATAATTTAGTATTTCAAAGCGTGAGAGAAATATTTCACGATGTTAATGAATTATATGCGCAGAGTGTAAAATTAGCTCAATATCTTTATGAGGTAAGTGAGCACCCTAATATTAAATCTGGTGAATTGTATATCACTTATCTTAGTCAGTGTTTTATTGATGGCGAGGTGGTGAATGCAGTTGGTATCTTTAAATCAGAAAACAAAGAAACTTATTTAAAAGTCTTTCCAAAAGGAGATGGATTTGAAATAGAGAGTGAAAATGGTATTAATATAAATAAGTTGGATAAGGGTTGTATTATCTTTGATAAAGAGAGTGAAGATGGATATGTGGCAACGGTTGTCGATTTATCAAATAGAAATGGAGAAGCAGCATATTGGACAGATGGTTTTTTAGGACTTAAAGCAAGACATGATTCATATTTTAATACCGAACACGCAATCAATCTTTGTAGAGGCTTTGTTACAGAGTTTTTGCCTTCAGAATATGAAATGAGTAAGGCTGATCAAGCAGAGTTGCTAAGTAAAACAGCTGATTATTTAAAAGAATACAAACAGTTTGATGTAAATAAATATGCGGAAAACGTTATAGGAAACAATGAACTTCAAGAAAGATTTGAAGATTATAAAACCTCCTATGAAAGAGACTTTGATATGGATTTCTCAGACAACTTTGCAATTTCAGAACAAGCTCTAAGAAAAGGACAAAGAGGTTTTCGTAGTATTTTAAAGCTGGATAAAAATTTTACAGTCTATATTCACGGCTCACGAAATAGGATTGAACAGGGAGAAGATGAGGATACGGGTTTAAAATATTATAAATTTTTATACGATATTGAAAATTAATAATTATATTTGCAACGAAAAAAATATAAGATATATAATAGGTATAATTTAAATTAAAGGAGAAAAAAAGAAATGTCTCAAATTATTGGAATTCATTCAAGACAAATCCTCGATTCAAGAGGTAACCCTACTGTTGAAGTTGAAGTTTACACAGAAGCAGGTGCTTTTGGTAGAGCAGCTGTGCCATCAGGAGCATCAACAGGCGTTCACGAAGCATGTGAGTTAAGAGATGGTGATAAAAACTACTTTTTAGGAAAGAGTGTTTTGCAAGCCGTAAAAAATGTTAATACAACATTAGCAGAAGAACTAAGAGGCATGCAAGTAACTGACCAATCTTCTATCGATGCTCGTATGATAGAAATTGACGGTACTTCAAACAAAGGTAAAATAGGTGCTAACGCAATATTAGGTGTTTCATTAGCTTGTGCAAAAGCAGCAGCTATGGAAACAGGTCAAGAACTTTATAGATACATAGGCGGAGTGAATGCAAGAACTCTTCCTATTCCTATGATGAATATATTAAATGGTGGTTCTCACGCAGACAATAGTATAGATTTTCAAGAATTTATGGTAATGCCTGTTGGAGC
>CALCUN010000176.1 GCA_937906975.1 uncultured Bacteroidales bacterium | reverse complement strand
TCATACCGAAATATTTGTTAATAATTAGTCCAACTTTTTGGGGTCAGTTCAAAAATTATTTCTTTGCTTTAATTTTCTTTTTGTTAGGAAAAATTTTCAAATTCTTTAACTTGGTGAAACATAATGAGATTTTCTCAGTATAATAGTGGACATAAATTGATAAAAAAATAAAAAAAACAAAGAAACTTTCGCTGTTTGCAATTTTTTTCGTAATATTGCCAACTCAAATTAGACTATATTTAGAATAAAAAAACGAAGAATAATTTAAAAAATATGAAGAAAAGAATATTGTCTCTTGTGGTATCTTTGGTGTTTGCTTGTTCGTTTGCACAAGCTCAAGATCCGCATTTTTCACAATTCTATGCCAATCCTCTATACACGAATCCAGCTTTAGCAGGTTCGGCAGTTTGTCCACGTCTTGCTTTGTCTTATAGAGATCAATGGCCTACTTTAGGAGCGTTTAAAACGTTTTCAGCAAGTTATGACCAGTATTTTGATGCCCTTGCAGGAGGTATTGGTTTTACTTTAATGAGTGATATGCAGAGTGAGTTCTATCGTACTAACGTTGCTTCGTTAATTTACTCTTTACGTTTAAAATTGTCGAATGAAGTCTTTCTTAATTTGGCTGCACAAGCAAGTGTAACAAATAGAAGTTTGGATTGGGATCAGCTTTCTTTCCCTGATATGATAGATCCAAGATATGGATTTATTTATTCAACAATGGCAGCTCGTCCAGAGGAGTTATCTCACACTTATGTTGATTTTGGAGCAGCTTTTGTTTTGTATGGAGAAAATTGGTACATAGGAGGAGCAGCAAATAACTTAACAAGACCAAACGATGGCTTTATTTCTTATAATAGAATACCATTGCGTTTTACTGCAAATGGAGGAATAAGACTTAATCTTAGTAGAGATAAAAGAAGAACAAACGCTTTATTTGGACAACCTATCTTCTCTCCAAACGTAATTTATAGTTACCAAGGAGGATTCCAAATGTTGAATTATGGAGTGTATTTAGATTGGAGCCCATTCATTGTAGGAACTTGGTATAGACAATCAATCGGTTTTGATAATTCAGATGCGTTGATACTATTGTTTGGAGTACAATATGAATCTATTAAGATAGGATATAGTTACGATATAACAGTATCACAATTATCAAACGCATCAGGTGGAGCACACGAAATTTCTCTTGGAGTGCAACTTCCTTGCCCAGAAAAACGTAAGAAAGTAAAAGCAATTAAGTGTCCATCATTTTAATTGATAGAAAACATAAAGTAGAAATAATTTAAAATTTAAGATATGAATAAGGCATTTATTAGTAAATTAGTCCTTTGTTTTGGAGTGATAGTTTTATTTGCAAATTGTGGAGGTTCTTTTGAACAATCTTCTACAACAGGTTGGAATCTTGACGATCCAGAATGGGGAGGATTTGAATCTGCAAAAGTTACTGAGCAAATGACACCTCCAGGAATGGTGTTTATTGAAGGAGGTGCGTTTGTTATGGGACAAACTACCGATAACGTAAGATACGAATGGCACAATCAACCAAAGAGAGTTACAGTTTCGTCTTTCTATATGGACGAATGTGAGGTAACAAACGAAGATTATAGAGAATATGTTTATTGGTTAAATAGAATGTATGGTCAGGATTATCCAGAAGTTTACAATAAAGCATTACCTGACACATTAGCATGGCGTTCAAAGTTAAGTTACAACGAACCTATGGTAGATTTCTATTTCCGTCACGCTTCATGGGCAGATTATCCTGTTGTTGGAGTTAGTTGGTTGCAAGCAAATGAATATTGTTCTTGGAGAACAGACAGAGTAAACGAAAAAATACTTATAGATGAAGGTATATTAGAGTTTGATCCTGACCAATCAGGGGATCAAGTCTTTACAACAGATTCTTATTTAGCAGGACAATATGAAGGAATCCCAACAGAAAATGGATTAGTTCGTTTAGATCCAGGATATGAAGATGAACCACGTATTGTAAAATTAGAAGATGGTATATTATTACCTAAGTTCCGTCTACCAACTGAGGCAGAATGGGAATACGCAGCATTATCTTTAGTAGGAAATACAGTAGAGGAAAGAATAGTTGAAAGAAGAATCTATCCTTGGAACGGACATATCGTAAGAACTGCAGAAAAGAAATACTACGGTCAAATGATGGCAAACTTCAAACGTAGTAGAGGAGATGCAATGGGCGTTGCTAGTGCATTGAATGACCACTGGGAATACACAGCTCCTGTGATGTTCTACTTCCCTAACGATTATGGTTTATATAATATGGCAGGAAATGTTGCAGAATGGGTGTTAGACGTATATAGAGTAAGTACAGGAGTAGATGCAAAGGGTATAAATCCATATAGAGGTAACTACTACATGACAAAAGTTACAGACTCTGATGGAATGATAGCAGAAAAAGACTCATTAGGTAGAATATCTTACAGAGCAGTTACAGTTGACGAAAACATAAACAGAAGAAACTATCGTCAAGCAGACAATATCAACTATCTTGATGGAGATTTAGCTTCTCAACTTACAACTACTTGGATGAAGAATTCAGGAGAAGGAGAAGAAGGAACAGAAGATGCAGCATCTGTTGATGAAGCACCAGCAGAAGGAGAAGAAACTGAAGAAGGAGCAGAAGGCGAAGAACCTAAAAAAGAATCATACGACATGTATGCTTACGAAAAGAGCTCAATGGTTGATGATAAAGCCAGAGTAGTTAAAGGAGGCTCATGGAGAGATAGAGCATTCTATTTAAGTCCTGGACAAAGAAGATTCTTAGACCAAGCACAAAGCACCGATTGGATTGGATTCCGTTGTGCGATGGACAGAATGGGTTCAAGAGAATTATAATGTAATTTAATTGCATAAGGAAATAATAAGAAATCCCTTCCTTTCTGAGGAAAGGGATTTTCTTTTTTCTCTTTAAAGCGTTATGATTGTAAAAAAGATAGAAGAAATCCTAAAACACTTTGAAAAAAAACAATTCTCACCTGTGTATTTGCTAACGGGAGACGAGAATTACTACATAGATTTATTAGTTTCAAAATTTGAAAACGAAATTTTAGACGAAACAGAAAGGGATTTCAATCAAGCGACTCTTTACGGTTTAGAGACAAATGCTAAGGAAATTTGTTCTTTTGCTAAGCAATATCCAATTATTTCTAAGCATCGTGTAATTATTGTAAAGGAATTTCAACAGATAGACAAAAAAGAAATCAATCCACTTAGTTTTTACATTGAAAAGCCTTTAAATTCTACAATTTTAGTCTTGGTTAATAAAAATAAAGCCATAGACAAGAAATTTTCCGACAAAATAAATAAATCTGGAATCGTATTTGAGAGCACAAAACCCTATGATAACAAAGTTGTGCCTTGGATAGAATCATACGTAAGAGAGAAAAAATTTTCTATTGAGACCACGGCGACGAATTTAATCTTTGAATACCTTGGCAATAACCTACAAAAAATTGCCAATGAAATAGATAAAATGTCTATAAACTTGCAAGAAGGAAGCCTAATACGACTTGACGATGTTGCAAAACACATAGGCGTAAACAAAGACTATAACATATTTGAACTACAAAACGCAATAGGAAAACTACAACACACAAAAATCAACACAATTGTCAATCACCTACTTGCAAACACCAATGAAAATCCAATACAAGCGATGTTGCCTAATTTATTCTCCTATTTTGTAAAATTAGGCATAGTTTCACAATTACAAGACAAAACAAACGAAAACATATCCTCAGCAATAGGAGTTTCTCCCTACTTTGCAAAAGACTACATCTATGCCTCACAAATCTTTTCAATAGAAAAAATCTATCAAAACATAGAAACGATAAAAGAATACGACCTAAAAACAAAAGGTTTAGGCTCAAACTTTGACAATAACGAATTATTTAGAGAATTGATATTTAAACTCACTCATTAAAAATAACGAAAAAATGAAAAAAACACTATTTTTAATATTCACAATTATAACAACAATAGTTTCAGCACAAACAGGCTCGATAAGAGGCTTTGTATATGACAAAGAAACAGGAGAGCCAATGATGCTTTCTAACGTAATGTTAGAAAATACCCAAATAGGGACAAGCACAGACGTGAATGGATACTTTGTACTCTCTAGAATAAAAACAGGAAACTACAACATAAAAATCACGACCTTAGGATACGAGACCTATATTGCACCAATAAAAATAGAAAAAAACAAAGTTCTTGCATTAAACATTCACTTAGAGGCCTCAGCCACAGAATTAGATGCAATTGAAATACGAGGCACACAAGAAATAGCAAGAACAGAAAGTCAAGTTTCGATAGAAAAAATCACATCAAAAGACATACAACAAATGCCTTCAATAGGAGGACAAGCCGACCTTGCACAATACATACAAGTCTTGCCAGGGGTAGTATTTTCTGGCGACCAAGGAGGACAACTCTACATCAGAGGAGGCTCAGCCATACACAACAAAGTACTACTTGATGGAATGGTAGTCTATAATCCGTTCCACTCCATAGGGCTCTTTTCTGTATTTGAAACAGACATAATAAGAAGTGCAGATGTCTATACAGGCGGATTTTCAGCACAATACGGCGGAAGAATATCTTCAGTAATGGACATCACAACCAAAGACGGAAACAAAAAACACTTTGCAGGAAAATTAGCAGCCTCAACCTTTGGAGCCAATCTCTTGTTAGAAGGACCAATAGTAAATAAACCAAACTACACACTCTCATATATATTATCAGCAAAGAACTCTTACCTATCCAAAACCTCCACTTCCATCTATTCATATATGGATAAAGAATTACCATACGACTACTTAGACCTATATGGTAAACTAACCCTTGCCACAGACAATGGAAGCAAGATAAATTTTTTTGGTTTAAACTTCACCGACAAAGTAAACCAATACGAAGCCATAGCAGACTTTAACTGGAGCAACAAAGCCTTTGGAACAAACTTCCTTTTATTACCAGGAACCTCCTCAGCCTTAGTAGAAGGTGTGATAGCATATTCCGATTACACCATGAACATGAAAGAAACCTCCACAAACCAAAACCAAATGAGTAACATAGGAGGATTTAACGTAGGAATGTCCGTTACAAACTTCTTTGGCGATGACAGATTAAAGTACGGAATGGAGATGGAAGGCAGTACAACAAAAACAGCCTACAAACAAAACGACACAATCACAGACTACTCAACAGAAATAGGCCTTTATGCAATCTACAAACTAATCTACAAAAAAATACTCATAGAGCCAAGCCTACGACTTAGCTATTACGCCTCACTTGGCAACGCATTCTTAGAGCCACGCTTATCAGCAAAATGGAATCTTAGTAACAACTTCCGTTTTAAGTTAGCAACAGGAATCTATTCACAAACCTTTCTTGACACAAAAAGCGACAGAGACATAGTAAACCTTTTCACAGGATACATGACTGTAAATCCCGATTTGAATATTGTAGATTCATTCAGAGGAACCCCAATAGACTCTTACGTACAAACCTCAAACCACTTTATATTTGGAGCAGAATACGACATATTGCGTAACTTGAATTTGAATGTTGAGCTATATTACAAAACAATGGAAAACTTAGTATCAGCAAATCGCGACAGACAATATGCCGATGACGCAGAGCATGCCGACAAACCAGACTACCAAAGAAAAGAATACACAGTAGAGCGAGGCAAAGCATACGGAGCAGATTTTTCTTTAAAATACGATGATGGCAGACTATACGTTTGGACAATATACTCTCTTGGAAAAGTAATAAGAGAAGGAGAAATTCAAACCTATTCACCACATTACGACCGCCGACACAACGTTAATATATTAATCAACTACCAAATGGGACAAAGTCGCGACTTTGAACTATCACTTCGTTGGAACTACGGAAGCGGATTCCCATATTCTCCAACAGCCTCAATGGTAGAATTACTTGACTTCTCAAACGGCATAAACTCAAACTTTATCTCACAAAACGGAACACTTACAACCATATACGGAGACCTAAACTCAGAACGATTACCAAACTATCACCGATTTGATATTTCAGCAAAAAAACGTTTTGACATAGGAAAACGTTCCATTTTAGAAATAAACCTAAGTGTAACCAATGTTTACAACAGAAATAACCTTTTCTACTACAACCGAATCACCTCAGAAAGAGTAGATCAATTACCAATCATGCCATCACTTGGTATAACATACACCTTTTAACAAACATTGATGAAACAAACCAATAATCAAAGAACGCTAATCGCATACATTGCGATAATTCTCTCAATGATATTTTGGGGAATTAGTTTTGTGTGGACAAAAGAGCTGCTAAACGCAAACTTTCCTGTCTTTCTCATACTCACAACACGTCTTTTAATATCCTCAATACTTATGTTTACGACCTTTTTCCTTTTGCACAAATTGGAAAAAATACAAAAAAAAGACATATACAAGTTTTTGCTTTTATCCTTCTTTGAACCCTTTCTCTATTTTGTGGGAGAAAATTTCAGCATGCACTATGTAGATGCAAGTTTTGCTGCAATAATGATAGCCCTTTTGCCGATAGTAAATCCTATAGCATTGTATATTTTCAACAAAGAAAAGATAGGTTGGAATCTACTCTTTGGAGTTATAATCTCAATTGTAGGAATAACAATAATGAGCATAAATCCAGAGGGACAAATCACAATCTCTTGGCAAGGAGTCTTGCTATTGCTTTTAGCAGTCTTTGCAGGAGCGGGTTACACCATAATCCTTTCAAGACTTATCCATAAATACTCCCCAATAACCATTACAACCTATCAAAATATCATAGGAATATTTTATTTTTTACCATGCCTATTAATATTTGACTTAGGAAAAATTTCCTCTGTTGCATGGAGCACAGAAGCAATCATAAGCCTAATACTTTTAGCAGTCTTTTGCTCATCAGGAGCCTTTATGCTCTACTCATACGGAGCGAAAATAATCTCAGTACTAAAAGTAAGCGTATTCACAAATGCAATACCAGTAGTAACAATCATAGTAGCAGTAATCTTAGGACAAGAACAATTCTCCATTCCCAAAATATTAGGAATAGTAATCGTTGTTTTAGGCTTACTACTTACTCAATTTGGTTTTAATAAAAAGAAAAAAATATGAAAGTAAACGTAGGATTGATTCAGATGACTTGTCAAAAAGACAAACAATCTAATATAGAAAAAACAATATCAAAGATAAGAGAATGTGCAGCCAAAGGAGCAAACATAATATGCCTACAAGAATTATTTGCCTCTTTGTATTTCTGTGATGTAGAAGACTATGAAAACTTCAAATTAGCAGAAGAAATTCCGGGGAACACCACAAAAATTCTTTCCGACTTAGCAAAAGAATTAGGAGTAGTGATAATAGCCTCATTATTTGAAAAACGCATGAAAGGACTCTATCACAACACAGTTGCAGTCCTTGATGCAGACGGAGAATACCTTGGAAAATACAGAAAAATGCACATACCAGACGACCCAGGCTATTATGAAAAATTCTATTTCACGCCAGGCGACTTAGGATACAAAGTATTCAACACCAAATTTGGCAACATAGGAGTTTTAATCTGCTGGGATCAATGGTATCCTGAAGCAAGCCGAATCACAGCCCTAAAAGGAGCAGACATATTATTCTATCCAACAGCCATAGGTTGGGACATATCGCAAGACGAAGCAACAAACACAGAACAATACAACGCATGGCAAACCATTCAACGCTCTCACGCAATAGCAAACGGCGTTCACACAGTTTCTGTCAATAGAGTAGGACAAGAAGGCAACATGAAATTCTGGGGAGGTAGCTTTGTATCAAATCCATTTGGCACTTTACTTCACAAATCCTCACACACCGAAGAAGACATAGCCGTAATAGAAATAGAAACCCAGCAAACAGACCACTACCGCATACATTGGCCATATTTAAGAGACAGAAGAATAGACTCTTACTCAGAAATAACAAAACGTTGCATAGATTAAAAACACGAAAATAAGAATGAAAACACCAAAAGACTTAGGATTTATTTTTCCTGCCGAATGGGAAAAACACGAAAGCACATGGTTGAGTTATCCTCACAACGAAAACTCATGGCCAGACAAGATAGAAACAATATTTCCATCATATAACCAATTCATAGCCGAACTCTCAAAAGGAGAAAAAGTAAATATAAACATACAAGACCAAAAAACACAAGACCTTGTAAGTGCACAATTACAAGAAATAGGCACAAAAATGGAGAATATACACTTTCATCGATTTCTTACAAACGATGCTTGGTGTAGAGACCATGGTCCAGCATTTGTATTAAAAGCCAATCAAAAAGCAATAGTTAATTGGGATTACAACGCATGGGGAGGAAAATACCCTTGCGAATTAGACAACCAAATCCCAATGCAAATAGCCAATCACTTAGGCCTTGAAGTATTCCATCCACACATAATAATGGAAGGAGGCTCCATAGACGTAAACGGAAAAGGCACACTAATAACCACAACAGCATGTTTGCTAAATGAAAATCGTAATCCAAACCTCTCACAAGCCGAAATAGAAGAAAAACTTTGCAATTACTACAATGTAGATAACGTAATATGGTTAGGCGATGGCATAGAAGGCGACGATACTGACGGACACGTAGATGACATTACACGATTTGTAAACCAAGATACAGTAATAACCGTTGTAGAAAAAGACAAAAACGATGAAAACTACACTCCACTACAAGACAACCTAAAACTCCTTTCAAAAGCACGCTTAGAAAACGGAAAACAACTAAACATAGTAGAACTACCTATGCCAAATCCTGTAATATGGGAAGACCAACGCTTACCAGCCTCATACGCTAATTTCTATATTGCGAACTATGGCGTAATAGTTCCTTTATATAAATGTCCACAAGACCAAGAAGCAATGGATATACTTAGCAAACTATTTACCGATAGAAAGGTTATAGGCATAGACTCCACAGATATAATATGGGGATTAGGAAGTTTCCACTGCTTATCGCAACAAGAACCAGCCTTATAAAACAATAAAACAATATGAAAAAGATAATATCAATTCTAATAGTAGTTTTATTTTCTAACCTTGCGTTTTCGCAATCTGTTTACAGCCTTTCGGTAGAAATAAACTACGACTCCATATTTTCCTTAGATGGAAAATACTTTGCAGTCAAGCAAAACGGAAAATGGGGTGTTGTAAAAGACAGAAAACAAATAATCCCATGCCAATATCAAGGCATTGACGCCTTAGGCGATGGAGTAATCTCAGTTATAGAAGGAGATAAAATAGGCTTTGTTGATACCTTAGGCAATCTACTCATAGAACCAAGCTACATAATAGAAAAGACAATTTTTCCAGAAGATAAATCCCAAATCAATGTCTTTGACAACGGAGCTTGCCTTGTAGAAGTAGAAGGACGCTATCAGTTAATTGACAAACAAAACCGCCAAATCATACCACAAGAATATGAGATTTGTTCACGAATTGGCGATGCTCTTGCAATCAAGAAAGACGGAAAATTTGGAATAGCAAACAGCAAAGGTAAAATCCTGCTATATCCACAATACCTTGACATATCAATTTTGATAGAAAGCAAGCTTTATTCCTACAAACAAATAACAAACTCTGGAATGCCAATGTTTGGCTTAATCAATGGCAAAGGAGAAATCCTAACACCTGCAATATATGCCGACTTTGGACTATACAACGGAAAACAAGCCACCTATTTAAAAGCCTATACCGAACAAGGAGGACAAGCCCTCTTAGATGAAGAAGGCAACATCATTGTTCCGCCAATCTATCAAGTAATCCTGCCAACCGCTTTACCTAAATATTTTTCCATAACCCAAAACCTTGAACAAGGAATCATAGGAAGCGACAGCGTGATATACGTTCCGCCTGCATACGAGAGAGTAGAAATCAAAATAACTACCGACACCTTTTTCTTAGCACACAAAGAAAACAAAACCTACATTTACAACGACTCACAAGAGCACATCGCCACCATAGAAGGCACAATACTTGACATATCGAGCGATAAAAACTCAAACGTATATTTCGTAATAGAGAAAAACTTCTCATACGGCATACAAGACAAAGAAGGAAAATGGATAATAGATGCCACATACGATGAAATCCTATCAATAATAGGCGATAGAATCTGTTTTCGTAAAAAAGACAAATGGGGAGTTGTCGATATGAACAACCAAATCGTTGTGCCATTCCAATACAAAGAAGCAAAACTATCCCCATCAAAAAAATTCTGTGTGCTATACGATGGCAAAAAAGACTCAAAACTTCTCAACGACCAAGGAGAAATTTTCACCTTTGCCAAAACCCAATCCCTAATGCTAACCAACACCTATACAGAGTATAAAGACAACAAAACAAGAGAAAGACTCTATGCAAACGGTCAGCACCAACCAAAACAATTCCTTGCAATCAAAGGCCTTTCAAACGGAATCGTTATAGCCAAAACCGCAGAAGGAATATCCTACTTTGCAGAAAAAGACTTCTCACCACTAACCACAAACAACTATCAAGCAGCAGGAGTATTCTTCAACAAAGAAGCCTTAGTATATCAAGACAATAAAATAAAGGTAATAAACGACAAATTCCAAGAACAATCCGTTCTTATTTCAGAGCCAATAGAAAACGTAGAAATGCAACTAAACTACATAGGATTGAGCGCACACACAGGAGCGGACTATTACATTATTAAAAACAAAAACAAATACGGAGTAATAAACATAAAACAATAAATTATGAAAAAAAGCGTAAAACAACTATTACTAATAGCAATAGCAACCTTGTGCGGAGTGAATCTATCAGCACAAAGCTATCGTTCATTCACAACCGACAAAGTATCCTTTGATGCAAAGGGAGTATATTACACCCTACCAAAAACAGAAATTATCTTCAAAGTAAAAGTAGAGAAAATACAAGAAAGCAAAGGAGTCTTTGCCGATTATGCCTATATGATAGGAGCAAAAAACATCATCATAAACGATGCAGTAAAATACAAGATAAAAGACATAAAAATCTCTACACGTCCCGTAGGCGATAATGACAATATCTATTTCCTAAGCACAACAGGCAACCTTGCAATCAACAAAACACAAGAAGGAGCCTTACTTTCAATAGGCGAGGGAGTGAAAGTGGTAAATGAAAACAAAGAAGGAAAATGCAGAGACCACAAATGCAAAAAAGAAACCACACCACAAACCAACTATCCAGCAATATACGAACACAAACTCTTAAAACAAGGCAAATTAGATGCGATGCCAACTCTCACAGCCGCTAAAGCAGTAGAAAAAATAGAAGAATTAAGAGAAAAACAAATAGACGTATTATCGGGCAATGTAGATGGTACATATATGAACAACTCAATAGAATATATGTATAAGCAATTAGACCAAATGATAGCAGGCTATGTATCTCTATTCACAGGAGAAAGCACCTTTGAAGAAACAGAATACATCTTCACCCTAACACCCGACAAACCACTCATAGTAGAAGAAGACCTATTGCTTGGAGTCTTTAAATTCTCAGAAGAAGAAGGCGTGTTGGCACTTAACCACAAAAGCTCAGCACCAATAGTGGCAGTGAAAATACACTCACTAAACACCACAAAAGAGTATGAAAAAATAGAAGAACAAAAAAAGAGAGACGAAAGCCTACAAAAACAAATAGCGAAAAAAGGAGTTGGCTTATACTATCGCATACCAGAAATGGTAGAGCTAAGCATCGACTTTGACGGCAAGCGTTATTTCAAAACAACTCACCTAAGCCAATTTGGAGTTGTGTCATATATGATGGACTCTCCAAGCAGAATAACCTTCAAACCACAAACCGGAGCATTGAAAATTGTAGAATAAAACACGTTATTAAATTTTTTTTATCATTTAGCCCGAAAGTTTTTTTCGGGCTTTTTTGTTGCTGAAATTATTTCTTAGGAATCTTAAATTTTCTCTTAGGAAAAAAAATTTTTTTCTTAGGAATTTTAATTTTTTTCTTAGAGAAAATTTACCCTCTCACGCTCTATGGTCTATAAGTCCGAATATCAGAATGTTATGTATTTGATGTAAACTCCTTATCCTCCGATTGTAAGACCCTTACCAAAGGATTGTAATAGTCTTACAATAACTTCGTAATTTTTTTGTATGTTTCAAAAAAATTGTACCTTTGCACGTTAAACCTTTTAAAACATTTTAAAAATATGAAGAAATACTTATTAACATTATTTTCAGTATTAGTATCAGTAACCCTAATGGGGCAAAATCTAGGAGTAGGAGACGAATTTACAGATTTAAGTTTGCGTTTGACTTATAAAATAATATATGCAGATGCAACAAACAAGTATGTAGAAGTTAAGAAACAAGAAAATGAATTTAATAACAATCAAGTTCAAACAGTAAATATCCCAGCGACAGTTACGTATAATAGTGTAAACTATACAGTTACAAGAATTGCGGATAATGGATTTAAACAATCAAATGCTTTAAAAACTATCACAATTCCTAACACTGTTACTGAAATAGGAAATTCCGCATTTCAAGGTTGTGGAGTATTAGAATTAGTTGATATGCCAAACACCGTAAGCACAATAGGCAGTGCAGCATTCCAAGAATGCCATAAATTACACTCAATATCACTTCCTTCAAGCTTAACAGAAATTAGCGCTGATTTGTTTCATAGCTGTCATAACCTAAATGAAATCATTATTCCAGAAGGGATTGTTTCGATAGGTGCAAGAGCTTTTCAAAATACTCACGATGTAGAAATAATATTTTTAGGTTGTGGAAGCAATGAAAAAATAACAATACAATCATCAGCATTTACTAATTGCTATAATGACCATATAGAAATATTATGTTTAAATTGTGTTTTGAAATTTAAAGACGAAACTGATGCTCTTATAAATTTTGGTGATAATACTGTGTTTCACGTTCCTTGTGGAAAGGTTTCTGATTATGATGAGGTTTACGACAATATTACTATAAATGATGCAAATTGTGTAAGCATATCAAGACAAGACGGACCTTTCTGTTTACCTGAAACTTGGGAAGGATTTGAAGGAGATTGGCCAGGTAAAAACGCCTATATGACAATATTTAACAATCCAGGAAATTATGCTACACCAGAATTATGGTATGCAGCAAAAGAAGAATGGTTGAAAAACGATATTAATGATCCTGATGATGACCGTTATCCAACATTTGTACCAAGAAATCCAGATCATCCTTTTTATATAAAACAAGGACATAGAGTAGAATTAGATCACTCACATCATATCTATCCTTTTAACTCTATAAACGAAGGAGTTTTAGTTGTTAATTCCCAAAAAGGAGGAGAGTTGATAGAAAGAGACTCTATTTTCTTTAATGAAAATTACACAATAGAAGTTGAATATCAAATATACACAGAAGTAATCGAGGAAGATACTAAAATATTCATAACAAGAAATCATCACGAAGCAACAGATATTACAGACTTAATAAATAATCAAACACCTTGTGAAGATTATAGATATGAAGATGGTAACATAAGAGATACAGAAACACGTTGTTTATTAAATATTACTCAATCAGGAGAAGAAAATAATTATCAAGCCGATGTAATAGATAGTGATTATTACATAATACAAGAAGGATATATTTACTATTGTCGTGAGTTACCATACATTTCTTATCAAATTAGTGCTTTGCCTCTGTATAATGAAACTGTTCATTCAAGTACTCCTGGATTTTATAATACAAATGATGGTAAAATAAAGCATGTTATTAGTTATACTTATAATAATAGTACAGAATATACTACCGTAACAATAGATGGAAGTGGTGATGTTACGCTTCATGGTACTGATTACGCTTATGGACACGTTAAAATGCACGAAAATTTAGGCGGAGAAATAGAAATTGTTGTTCCAATAAAAGGAAATGCTTGGAATTTCGTAGGAGCACCTTTCAAAGGCTATGATTTATGGGGGTTAAAATTAGGACCAGGAAACACAGATGCTACTGTTGTGCAATTTGACTATGGAACAAACGATTGGTCTATGAATTACTCTTATGCAAATGATGAAATCGGAGCAGGAGAAGGTATATTTGTTTGGCCATTTTACAATGACAGTATAGTATTCTCCACAGTAAGAGATCGTAGCATCCCTTCAGGACAAAAGCAATCAAAAGTTTTAGAAAAAGACTTTGCATTAAATAATGATGATGTTGTGGTTAAAAAGACAATTAACGATAATGAAGATATTGCTGATGATATAAAAGGTCGTTGGATGGCACTTGCAAATCCTTATCCTGCAAAACTATGCGTTAATTCATTCATTAAAGATAATACATCTAATATAGCAACTCAAGATATAGTAACTCAAATTCAAGGACAAGGAGTTTATGTTTTAAAATATAATGGTGAAGTTCAAGATTGGCAATTTAAACCAAAGACAGCTGATGATGCTTCTGACGCTGCAAAGTATGACATTGGCGTTGGCGAAGGATTCTTTATCAATGTTGTAAGTTCGGGAGAAAATACAATAACATTTAAGAAAAATCAATTACATGAATATGATGAAAGCACATGCGTGCATGAAGGACACACACATTCTGCAAAGGCTGTTGAAAAAGAGTTTATTCGTTTTGCGATGATTGAGGGCGAAAGAGAAAGCGAAGTTT
>CALCUN010000175.1 GCA_937906975.1 uncultured Bacteroidales bacterium | reverse complement strand
GATGAATTAGCAGACCTTGATGCCAACTCACCCGCATTAAGCGAAGAGCAAAACCTTGTTATAACTGAAGCAATGATGGGAAACGCCCAAGAAAAGTTCTATGCAGTAAAATTAGTCTCTCCAAGAACTCAAACAACTCGTCCAAACTGTGTTGCATACATTACAACAAAAGTCCTTGACGTACGTCCAATCTTTGACAACCTTACCTACACACCACCAACAGCAACAGATCCAGTAGGCAGAGCCGTCTTTATGGTAAACGACGTACAAGCCTCAGCCGCACCACTCTACTGGCAAAAATACGATTTTGGTGACGGCACCACACCAATAGAAATAGAATATCGCTTTGACGTAAACGCATATAAATGGTTACCAATCAATGCTGACCAAAACCCAACCACTACTTTTGAATACGACGCAGTAGGAAGCGTAGAACGTATCCTACACACCTACGCAACACACGGCACCTACACTTACACAAGAAGCTGCCGTTCATCAGAAAACTTTGAAGACGAAAACGTAGAATACTGCGAAAAAAGCGAAACATTAGAAGTCATCATACCTAAAGTGCCATCCCTACTATTAGAAGGCGACAACGAAATCTGCGTAAACACAGAAACCACCATAACAGCCAGCTCACCAGAAGACGAAAACACAGCCAACTTCATATATCAATGGTGGTATAGCACACAAGACATATCAGTAGACGCACCTATCTTTGAAGGGACAACATATACACAACTATATACAGGAGAAACAACACTTCAAGTAAAAGTAACAGATACTGAAACAGGCTTCAATAGAGTAGAAACAATCACAGTGATGGTAGAGCCATTCCCAGAAATCACCCTTACAGGAGCAACAAAACTTTGTATGGGAGAACAAGCAAATATCACAGCCACAGACGCCACAGGAGCCACAGTTGCAATGCAATGGTCTTTCGTTCAACCAAACGAAAACACAGTTATTACCAACCCATCAACGTCCCCAGTACTTACATTCACACCAACATGCGACACAGTAGTATACTTACTTGCAGAGACAGCACAAGGCTGTTTCGCATGGAAGAGTATCAGTATTTATATCACAAATCCACAAGCAAGCATCTCTAGAACAAAAATCTGTGAAGGAGAAACAGTAACTCTTACAGGCTCAAGAGCAGAAGAATATAGCTGGGAAGCAGATCCAGCAGACCCTGCACTTTCTCATGCAAATAGAACAACCTCACCAGTTACAGCTGCACCAGCGCAAAGCACAACTTACACAATGCGAGGCTATGGAGAAACAGGCTGTTTCACAGAACGAACAGTATCAGTAACAGTATTGCCTTATCCAACACCAGTTATCTCTTATTCCCCAGGCTATGTAGACGTAGATGACCCAACCCTAGCACTAAGAGACGAATCACCAAACTCAGCATCTTCACTATGGACATTCTCCGATGGTGCAACATCAAACGCTCGTTCACTAAACCATAGATTCAATGACGTAAGTGGAGAATTTGTCCACATTCACCTAAAAACAGCAAACGAATTAGGCTGTTCAGACACAACATCAGTAGATGTACCAATAGAACTCTTTGCAGTATGGGTGCCAAACGCATTCACACCAAATGGAGACGGAGTAAATGATTTGTTCTACTTTGTTAGCCTTAACCAATTAGAAGACGTAACCTTTGAAATCTTCAACCGTTACGGAGAGAAAATCCACTCAGCATACGCAAAAGTTTTAGATTCTTCACTACAAGATGAACTAATCAAAACCTTTGCATGGGACGGAACACACAAAGGAAACAAAGTAACAAACGGAACTTATGTTTATCGCTTAACTTACAAACGTCTTGGTAACACAAGAGTATATGATACAACAGGAACTATAAACGTTATACTATAACATAAAATAACCACCATGATTGAAAATGAAATAACAAAAAGAGGAGATAATTTTGAAGTTTACATAAGTTATTGCAAGAGCGATGGCGAAGAAATTGCGAGATTGCTTAACTTATCTTTCAAAAATGCAGGTTATCGCTGTTTTTTGACTCCAAACAACTATCGAGAAGAAAAATTCGATATAAAGTTAGAAACTGCACTCTTTGAAACTCCTATTTTTGTTATGATTTTGACGGAGGATTATTTTACTCAATGCAAAGAAGAAAGTCATTTGATTCGCAAAGAGATAGAAATTGCCTTGGCAAATCAAATGACGATTATTCCAATCAATTACGATGAGGTTTTTAGTGGCGTTCCAAGTTATTTAGATGAAGAGTTGAAAAATGCAATAGGAGCAATTGATTTTGTAACCATAAACAGTGGAAATAAATTTGCAAGCTCTTTCAATGCAATGCTAAAAAAATACTTTCTAAATGTAGAAAGAGCAACTCAAAATCAAAACAACAAATCACTTGTTACGCTTCTTAGTGATACAGATTGTCTTTTGTCTAAAAACAACAAAATTATAGCAACCCTACAAGCTGAAGAGGAGAGTTGTATCTTGTTATCAGAGGGCAATCACTTAATAGGAGTTCAATCACTTGAATATCCATATTTATCAACACGAATTACAAAAAACATTCCTAAAGTACCTTGGGAAGATTTTATTGAAATAAAACTTTCAGATCAGTCTTTGATAAATAAAGCTCAAATAATGAAAACAGAGAATGAGATTATCAAAGAATTAAACTTAGAGGAGCAACCTAAAAAACAATTAAAATTTTCACAATCTTTAGTAGGACATAAATCATCTGTTATTTCTGTAACTTGGAGTAAAGACGGAGAATTTTTAGCAACAGCTTCACGAGATAATACCATAAAAATATGGCAAGTAAGTAGCGGAAGATGTATTCAAACCTTGGTAGGACATACCTCTGGTGTTACTTCTGCAAATTGGAGTCCAAACGGAAAACAAATAGTGAGTGGCTCACGAGACAAGAGCATAAAAATATGGGATATAGAAAGCGGAAGATGTCTTAAAACCTTTACAGGACATACAGATGTTGTTGTTTCTACTTTATGGAACATTGACGAAAGTAGCATACTTAGTATCTCGTGGGATATGACCTTAAAGATATGGGATATAAATAGCGAAAAATGTATCCATACCTTAATTGGCCATGAATCTTGCGTAGAATCGGCAGCATATAGTCCAAATGGAAAATTAATAGTCAGTGCCTCTGATGAAGGAATCCTTAGAATTTGGGATACAAATACAGGGAAATGTCTTCAAGTCTTAACAGGACACACTTGGCACCTTCATTCCGCTACATGGAGTCCTAATGGAGATCGCATAATATTTGCTTTAAACGACTATACAGTTAAAATATGGGACGTAAATACTAATGTATGTTTACAAACCTTAATAGGCCATAGCCATGAAATTACTTCTGCATCATTTAGCCCAGATGGAAATCGCATACTTACTGCTTCCTGTGATGCAACCATAAGAATTTGGGACGCAAACAATGGAGAATGCCTTCAAACCATAGAAGGACATACAGATATTGTTACATCTGCATTGTGGAGCCCTTGTGGAAAATACATAGCTACTGCTTCAATAGATAGTACTATAAAAATATGGGAAGTTGGAAATGATAAATGTATCCAAAGCGTAGAAGTAGCTTTAGAAGGAATGTTTTCGCAAGAAAAAGGCGTGAAATCTGTTCTTTGGAGCAAAGAAGGAGATAAATTAGTTTCTTTGTCTCAAGAAGGAATCGTTAAAATCTGGGAAATCGAATAAGTATTCAAAAAAACTATTATATATTTTAAAAAATATATAAAACAAAAAAGCGATCGCATCTTTGCAATCGCTTTTTTTTTCTGTGGGAGTAATAGGATTCGAACCTATGACCCTCTGCTTGTAAGGCAGATGCTCTAAACCAACTGAGCTATACTCCCCTTGTTTGCGAATGCAAAGATACGACGTTTTTTAATACCCACCAAATTTTTTAAGAAAAAAATTTAATTTTCTTTGATTTATTTTATTTTTTCAAAGAAAAAATTTCCGTTTTCAAAGACTTTTTTTCCGTTTAAGTAGGTGGAAATCACTTTGTTATTGAATGTAATATTTTCTAATGGACTCCACTTGCATTTATAGTAAATATTTTCTTTAATTACTGTTGTTTTTTGCTTAGAATCTATCAAAACGAAGTCCGCAAAGTAGTTTTCTCTTATAAATCCTCTGTTTTTTATACCAAAAAGTGTAGCTGGATTGTGCGCAGTCTTCTCAACAAGTTTTTCAATTGTGATTATTTCTTGCTCAACTAATGCCAACATCATAAGAAGAGAGTGTTGTATTGAAGGCATTCCCGAAGGTGCTTCAAAATATGTTTTGTTTTTTTCTTCCCATCTATGAGGAGCGTGGTCTGTTGCTACTATATCTATTTTATCTTCGGCTAAAGCTTTTCTTAAAGCATCTCTATCGGCTTTGGATTTAATAGAAGGATTACATTTTATTTGGTTTTGATATTTTTCAAAGTCCTCATCGCAAAACCAAAGATGGTTTGGGCTCACCTCTGCTGTGATATTTTTCTTGGAAACATCTCCTGCCTCTAATAAATCTAATTCTTCTTTTGTGCTTATATGAGCAATGTGTAGTTTTGCGTTGTGTTTTTTGGCTAATTCTACTGCAAAGGCTGAGGATTTATAGCAAGCCTCTGAACTTCTCACAAGAGGGTGAATGCTTGCAGGTGCAGTTTTCCCTTCGTAAAGACTTTTATAATGTGCAGTATTGGCTTTAATTATGCTTTCGTCTTCACAGTGTGCGGAAATAATGGTATTGCTTTTTGCACTATAAGAAAATATTTCCTCTAATGTTGATTGATTATCTACAAGCATGTTTCCTGTTGAAGAACCCAAAAAGAGCTTTAATCCACAATAATCATCTTTGTTTATATTTGGCACTTGAGAAAGATTATTGTTTGTTAAACCAAGGAAAAAACCATAATTACACAACATATTTTCTTGAGCCAATTTGATTTTTTCTTTTAAGGCTTGCTCATTTGTTGTTGCAGGATTTGTATTTGGCATTTCTAAAACCGTTGTAACCCCTCCTGCAAGAGCTGCCATCGACTCTGAGTGCATGTCTGCTTTTTCTTCCAAACCGGGTTGTCTGAAATGAACGTGTGCATCTATGACTCCTGGTAATAATATCAAACCTTTACAATCAATATATTCGGTATTAAAAGGCAAATCGGATAAAGGAGATTTGCTTATCTTCTCTATCCGATTTTCTTTTACCAATATATTGAGAACTTCTTTTTTGCCTTCGTTTACAACTAAGGCATTCTCAAAATATTTATACATTTTCTTCTAACGATAATTCTGATTGAACTTCTGCTGCTATTGATTCATCTACTAATATTCTACCACAATATTCGCAAACGATGATTTTTTTGTGCATTCTAATATCCATTTGTCTTTGATGAGGGATTTTGTTGAAACAACCTCCGCAAGCATCTCTATCAACTGTTACAACAGCCAATCCGTTTCTTGCATTAGAACGTATTCTCTTGAATGCAGTTAAATATCTTTCTTCTATAAGTTTTTCGTTGTTTTCTGCCTTTTCTAAAAGTATTTGTTCCTTTTCTTCTGTTTCCTTAATGATTTCGTCAAGTTCTGATTTCTTTTGTTCAAGGTCAGCTAACTTTTCTTCATATACCTCATTATATTTTTCAATCTCAGCATTATAATTGTCTATATGAACATTGAAGTCTCTAATCTTCTTTTCGCAAAGTTGTTTTTCCAATTCTTGAAATTCTATCTCCTTTGCCAATGATTCATACTCTCTATTATTTCTGACATTGTTTTGTTGGTCAGAATATTTGTTTATTAAGGCATCGCATTCTTGCATTTGGATTTTTCTATCTGCGATAGCATCTTTTGCGGCTTCGATTTCTGATTTAATTTTGCCGATTCTTGTCAATAAACCCTCAGTTTCGTCTTCAAGATCTTGAACCTCCAAAGGTAATTCTCCTCTAATAATTCTGATTTTGTCTATTTGCGAACAAATTTGTTGCAATCTGTAAAGAGCAATCAATCTGTTTTCTACTGCTAAGTCGGCTTCCTCACTTCTAAGAACGATTTTAGGAGCAACTTCTTCTTTTACTTTCTTTGCCATTTATGTAATTGTTTTAAATATTCTTTATATGATTGGCACTATTATCCAAAAATAAGGGTACAAAATTACAAAATTTTTCTGATAATAAAGAAATTAGATATTCTTTTATGAAAGATTCGCTTTCAAAATGCCCAATATCTGCAAGAATTAGGTGGTTTTCATAATCTAAAAACTGATGATATTTTATATCTCCCGTAAGGAAACAATCCGCCTTTTCTCTTATTGCATCATCTATAAAATCTGTGCCACTACCTCCGCATAATGCAATGGTTTTTACCTTATTTGTCTTTCCACTAACATATTTTATGTTGTGTATATTAAGAATGCTTTTAACCTCTTTTAGAAATTCTACTACATCTGTTTCCTTTTCCAATTCGCCTATTGCTCCCAATCCAAAATATCCATTATCAGCAATATCTTCTTTGTGAAGTGGGCGAATATTTTTTAAGCCTATTTTTTCTGCAAGAAGAGTATTTACTCCCATGTTTGCAGCAGAATCCAAATTTGTGTGAGAGGCATATAAAGCTACTTTGTTTTCAATAGCCTTTGTTAGAGCACAGGTAACATTGTCTGCAGCTGTGAATTTTTTAAGGCTTTTGTAAACCAGAGGGTGGTGAGATAAAATGAAATTACAATTGTTCTTTATTGCATTGTCAATAATTTCACAATTTATGTCAAAACATACATACACACCTGTGCAAATCGCTTCCTTATTTCCATACAATAAACCAGCATTATCATAACTCTCTTGCCAAGATAGCGGAATTGTCTTATCAAGAAAGTCGCTAATATCTTTAATTGTTAAATAATTTTTCATTTTTTATAAGGTTTGTTTATGGTGTTAAAGCCTCGTGGAGGATTCATTGTAATTTTTATTAATTTTTGAGTAAAAGGGTGTCGGAATTTTATGGAATTGCAACAAAGTTTCAAATAATTGTTTGCAAACTCTTTTGCTCCGTAAGTCAAATCCGCAACAATAGGATTGCCTTTTTCAGCAAAAGCTTGACGACACTCAGCCCCGCTAAATCCAAGTCCAGAAACATTTATCAAACTACAAGGAGAATCAAAATAATCCAAAGCCTCAACAAACTGATAACTTACCTTGCTACTTTTTTCCTCACTCTCAAAAACAAAAGTCTCATTCTTGTGCTTCAAAGGGTTTTGCAAAATAGCATAATAACCAAACTCTACTTCGTTTAATAGTTCAGTAAATTTTAGTTGAGCGTGTTTTGAACGAGCAAAAATGCACAATCCTGATTCTTGATTGTCCATTGAGTGAAGCAAAAACAAGCCTTGTTGATTTTTGTACTTACGTTTAAGATAGGAGAGAGTCAAATCAAACAACGATTTGCCTTTCCCATTTGTTTTTGAAGCGTAATTTACTCCTGAGCTCTTGTTTACTATGATGAAAAACTCGTCTTCAAACAACACAGGAAAGTAACTACGTTCTTTTCTTATGCGACTTCCACCCGAATACTTTTCATACACAACGCTTTCTCCCTTTTTAAGAATAAATTCGGGGCTTTTTACTACGGCGTCCTTATAACTAACACAGCCGTACATTATCATTTTTTTTGCTTTGCTTATAGAGGTTTGAGGAAACTCTTTAAGCAATAAATTCAATAAAGAAATATCTTCCTTTGCAGTGATTCTCATCTTTTAAAACCTTAATTAAGAAAAATACAACGAAGTCTCCATTTTCAGAAACTTCGTTGTATTCAAGGATTGATTAAACTCTATTTATATTAAATAAGTTCAGCTAATCTTTCTGCTAAATCGCAAACTCTATTTGAGTATCCGTTTTCATTATCGTACCAAGAAACAACTTTAACGAAGTTTCCGTCCATTACCATTGTTAGCTTTGAATCGAAAATTGATGAATGTGGATTTCCAAGTATATCACAACTTACAATTGGATCTTCAACATATTCCAATATTCCTTTCATTGGACCTTCTGCTGCTTCTTTTATAGCTGCATTTACTTCTTCTGCAGTTACGTTCTTTTCAAGTTCAACAGTCAAATCCACAACTGAACCATCAGGAGTAGGAACTCTCATTGATAATCCGTGTAATTTACCAGCTAATTCAGGGATTACTAAACCTACTGCTTTTGCTGCACCTGTTGAAGTAGGGATTATAGAACATGCTGCTGCTCTTGCTCTTCTCAAATCTTTGTGAGGAAGGTCTAATATGTTTTGATCGTTTGTGTAAGAGTGAACAGTGTTCATTAAACCTCTCTTAATACCAAATTTATCGTTCAAAACTTTTGCTATTGGAGCTAAACAGTTTGTTGTACAAGAAGCATTAGAAACGCAAGTCATATCTTTTGTTAAGATACTATCGTTTACACCTAACACAACTGTTGCATCAACATCTTCTGCTTTGTCTGCTGGAACTGTAAGGATAACTTTCTTAGCACCTGCTTTGATGTGTTTAGTCATCTTTTCTTTTGTTTTGAAGATACCTGTTGATTCAATTACGATGTCAATACCAAGTTCTCCCCAAGGAAGTTGTTCAGGATCTCTTTCAGAGTAAACTCTGATTCTTTTACCATTTACAACTAAATATTCTCCGTCTGCTTTCACTTCTCCATCGAAACGTCCGTGAACAGAGTCATATTTTAATAAGTAAGCAAGAGTTGCTGCGTCTGTTAAGTCGTTAATTGCAACTACTTCTACGTTTGTTTTCTTTTGAATGTTTCTAAAAGAAACTCTTCCTATACGGCCAAATCCGTTGATCGCTACTTTAACCATAATTATATGATTTTTAGAATTATTATTAAATGAAAAATTGCTGCAAAGGTATAACTTATTTTATCATTGCACAAATATAAACTGATAAAAAGTAAGAAAGTTTACTTTGAGAGCGTAATTTGGTGGAAGATTTGTTCCAAACTCTCACCCGCTGCAAGGTGTTGGGTTTGGTCATCAGCCACTAATTTTCCGTTGTTTATGATAATCACTCTCGAACACATAGCTTCTACCTCTTGCATAATGTGAGTAGAAAGCAAAACTGTCTTTGTCTGTCCTATGCGTTTGATTAATTCTCTTATCTCTACTAATTGATTTGGATCTAAGCCGGTTGTAGGTTCGTCTAATATGAGAACTTTTGGGTCGTGTATTAAAGCCTGAGCTATTCCTATTCTTTGCTTATAGCCCTTACTAAGCATAGAGATTTTCTTATTGACTTCCTTGCTGATGCCTGTAAGTTCAATCATATCTTCTACTCTTTGCTTTCTGATTTTCTTGTCAATCTTGTGTATTCCTGCAATAAACATAAGAAACTCCCTCACATACATATCGTAATACAAAGGGTTTTGTTCTGGAAGGTAGCCAATGTTTGCTCTTACCTGCATTGGGTTGTCAAAAATGTCATATCCACAAACCTTTACTTCGCCCTCTGTTGGCGGAATAAAGCAAGTGAGGATTTTCATCATAGTAGATTTTCCTGCACCATTAGGTCCTAACAATCCAACAATTTGTCCTTGTTCTATTTCAAGGTTAATATTATCAAGAGCCTTTTGCTCACCATATATCTTTGTAAGATTTTTAATAGAAATTGACATAATAAAAAACGTTTTTCAACCTGCGAAATTACAAAATAAAGTAAACACAAAACATTTCTAAGAAAAAAATAATTTTTTCTTTGCTTTATTTTTCTTTTTCTTTGAAAAAATTTATTTTTTCTTAGACTTATTTCTTAACTTTGCAGACTTAAATATTTTGTAACAAAAATCAATTAGTGATGAAACAGATAAAGGGAGCTTTAATTTCGGTCTTTTATAAAGATGGCTTAGATGAAATAGTTAAAAAGTTAGACTCGTTGGGAGTAGAAATATACTCAACAGGAGGAACTTACGATTACATAGTTAATTTAGGTATAAAAGCAAAAACAGTTGAAGGATTAACTTCTTATCCTTCAATTCTTGGCGGTAGAGTTAAGACATTGCACCCAAAAGTATTTGGAGGAATACTTTCAAGAAGAGATAACCAAACAGATATTCAACAAGTACAAGAATATGAAATACCAAACATAGACTTAGTTATTGTTGATTTATATCCATTCAAAAAGACAGTTGCAAGCGGTGCACCAGAACAAGACATTATTGAAAAGATAGATATAGGAGGTATATCTTTGATTCGTGCAGCAGCGAAAAACTTTAAAGATGTTGTGATAGTGCCTTCTGTAAATCATTATGCAGAACTTTTAGATATTCTAAACAAAAACAATGGCTTTACTACATTGGAAGAAAGAAGATGTTTCGCAACTTACGCCTTTATGGAAAGTTCTGATTACGATACTGCAATTTTCAATTACTTTAATCAACAAACAGAACTTACTGCTTTCAAAGAAAGTTATAATGAAGCAAAAGTTCTTCGTTATGGAGAAAATCCTCATCAAAAAGGAATGTTCTTTGGAGATTTAGATTCGTTTGTAGAACAACTTCACGGAAAAGAAATTTCTTATAACAACATTGGAGATATTGACGCTGCATGCAGATTGATTGATGATTTTGAAGACACAACTTTTGCTATCATTAAACACAACAACGCTTGCGGTATTGCAACTCGTCCTACATTGAAAGAAGCTTACCTTGCAGCATTAGCATGTGATAACGTATCAGCTTTTGGAGGAGTTTTGGTTTGCAATAGACCAATAGATAAAGAAACTGCTGAAGAAATGAATAGTCTATTTATGGAAATATGTATTGCTCCTGACTATTCCGCTGAGGCATTAGAGATATTGAAATGCAAAAAGAATAGAATACTTCTTAAACGTAAAGAATCCGTAGCAAGTCCGTTGCAATTCCGTTCTGCTTTGAATGGAGTGTTGGTTCAAGAACAAGACAACAAAACTGAAAAAGTAGAAGAATTGTCTTCAATCACTTCAACTGCTTTGACAGATAAACAAAAAGCAGATTTAATCTTTGCAAACAAGATTGTGAAACATACAAAATCAAACGCTATTGTGCTTGCAAAAGATTTACAACTTTGTGCAAGCGGAACAGGTCAAACATCAAGAGTTGATGCTTTACGTCAAGCAATTGAAAAAGCAAAGACATTTAACTTTGATTTGCAAGGAGCGGTAATGGCTTCTGATGCTTTCTTCCCATTCCCTGACTGTGTGGAAATCGCAGACAAAGAAGGAATAAAAGCAGTCATTCAACCAGGCGGAAGTGTTAATGACCAAAAAACAATAGACTACTGTCAAGAAAATCAAATAGCTATGGCAGTTACAGGTTTCAGACACTTTAAACACTAAAAATGTTAAAGGTTTTTGAAACACTGAGGAATAAGTAAACGTAAAAATAGAAAAAATAAGAAATAAACAAATGGGATTATTTTCTTTCTTAACCAAAGAAGTCGCAATAGACTTAGGAACTGCCAATTCGATTGTAATTTGCAACGATAAAGTAGTTGTAGATGAACCATCGATTGTTGCGGTTGATCAAACCACCAAAAAAATCATAGCAGTTGGGAAACGTGCTATGCAAATGGACGGTAAGACACACGAAAACATAAAAACCATAAGACCATTGAGAGATGGAGTGATTGCAGATTTTGATATGGCTAACGATATGATTCGTGAGCTTATCAAAATGATGAATTTAAGAAAAACAATCGTACCACCATCACTTAGAATGGTTATCTGTATTCCTTCGGGTATTACAAACGTGGAGGAAAGAGCCGTTAGAGATGCCGCAGAGCAAGCAGGTGCAAAGGATGTTCGTCTTATTCACGAGCCAATGGCTGCTGCAATCGGTATAGGTATTGACGTCTTGGAGCCAGAAGGTAATATGATTATCGATATAGGAGGAGGTACAAGCGAAATTGCCGTTATCGCATTAGGAGGTATTGTTTGCAATAAATCAATCCGTATAGCAGGAGACGAATTTAATAGAGATATTGTGGAATATATGCGTAAACAACACAATATCCATATTGGAGAACGTATGGCTGAAAGAATAAAGAAAGCAGTAGGAGCCGCAATTCCTGATTTGGAAAATCCACCTGACGATTTCGCTGTTCAAGGACGAGATGTCTTAACAGGTATTCCAAAAGAACTTTCAGTAAATTACAAAGAAATAGCACACGCTTTGGATAAGAGTATTGCAAAAGTAGAAAGTGCAGTTTTGGAAGCCTTAGCAATGACTCCACCAGAATTAGCCTCAGATATATATCACACAGGTATATACCTTGCAGGAGGAGGTGCTTTATTGAAAGGCTTAGACGTGAGATTACAAAACAAAACAAAACTTTCTGTTCACGTAGCCGAAGATCCGCTAAGAGCAGTCGCACGAGGAACAGGCATGGCCTTAAAACACTGGGACGAATACACGTTCTTAATAAAATAAAAACAAAAAGCGTTGAAAATTATTCAACGCTTTTTTTGTATGATTTATGCGAAAGATTTTAGCAATCGCTTAATAAAAAATGGTATCCTTTTGATTTTCTAAAATTAACTTTACATTTGCATATCAAATAATTTGAAATGAAAAGGCAAATTGCAAATATTATCACCGGATGTCGTATTCTTGGCAGTGTTTTGTTACTGTTCTTCCCTGTATTTTCGTTAAAATTTTATGTCTTATATCTTTTTTGTGGTTTTAGTGATATGATAGATGGAGCTATTGCAAGAAAGACAAATTGTAATAGTAGTTTTGGAGCAAAATTTGACACAGTTGCAGATTTTATTTTTATGATAGTTGTTTGCTATAAATTGTTGCCTACAATTCATCTTCCTCTATGGTTGTGGATATGGATTATTATAATTGCCGTTATCAAATTGAGTAATATTATTTGGGGGGTTATTAGAACAAAATCTTTAATATCTGTACATAGTATTCTTAATAAGGTTACGGGGTTCGTTTTGTTTCTTCTTCCTTTAACGATACAATTTATAGAATTAAAATATAGTCTCTCAATAATATGTTTAATTGCAACTTTTGCAGCAATTCAAGAAGGATATTATATTAAACAAAGAAAATAAAACAAGGCTTAAAAAAAGATAAATAAAAAAAAGGTTTCTGAATTTTCAGAAACCTTTTGTCATTCCAAAAGTGCGGGCGAAGGGACTCGAACCCCCACGCCTCTCGGCACTAGATCCTAAGTCTAGCGCGGCTACCAATTACGCCACGCCCGCAGGTCCGTATTGGGATTGCAAAGGTAGTGATTATTTTTACAAATGCAAATTTTAATCACAAAAATTTCAAAAAAAATTAATCCTTCAGCAAAATTATGCTTGCCCAATTGTCAATATCCCTGGTTGCAACAAGCTTGAATCCCTTTTCACTGGCGCAAGACTCCAGAACCGGGATATCTTCTGTATAGAAGCCGCTCAATACAAGCACTCCCCCTTTGCGCATACCTCTGTAGTAGGTATCCATATCCTGCATAAGGATATTTCTGTTTATATTGGCAAGGATAAGGTCATATTTGTTTGCCTGAATAAGCGAACCGTCTCCGTACAATGTATGTACAGCCTCAGCCAGTCTGTTTTTCCAGGCATTCTCCTTGGCAGAATTTACAGCAACAATATCCACATCAATTGCATGTACAGCCCTTTTTGCCCTCATTTTGGCAGCAAGGATTGCAAGTACACCTGTACCGGTACCCATATCAAGCACCTGTTTGCCGCGTACACTTCTCCAGCCTCCCAAAGGACCGTTTGCACCACAAAGCTCCGCACTCTTCTCTCCCTCTCCGTTCAGGTCAAGCAAACCCTTAACCATCATTGTGGTTGTCTGGTGGTGTCCTGTACCAAAGGCCATCTTAGGCTCAATACGGATATTGTATTTTGTCAAAGGCAAATTCTTGTGGAACGGTGCCTTTACTGTAACCAGTCCGTCAATGAAGATAGGCTCAAAATCAGACTCCCAGGTCTGGTTCCAGTTCTCCTCCTGGATAAATGACGTAGTATACGACACCTCAAATCCGGAAGCACCTCCATTGAAATAGCTCAAAACTGTCTTAAGGTTCTGCTGGTTGAAATTATCCTGACCAATATAACCCTTAAGGAGAGGCTCCTCCGTAGAGAAGCTCTCAAAAGGGATATCATCCAACATAGCCATTACAATTTCTGCATTCTCCTCTGTATATGGAGTAATCTCTATTGCAACCTCTATGTAATTCATTTTTTAATCTGTTTTAAGTGATTAGAAGCTTTTTGCAATTGCTACAAAGTCATCAGCAACAAGAGCAGCACCACCAATCAAACCACCGTCAATGTCTTTCTGAGCAAAAAGCTCTTTAGCATTTGAAGGTTTGCAGCTGCCGCCGTAAAGGATAGTGATCTCCTCAGCCAAAGCACCAAACTGCTCAGCCAAAGTTGCGCGGATGAAAGCGTGGATCTCCTGAGCCTGCTCACTGGTAGCAGTCTTGCCTGTACCGATAGCCCAAACTGGCTCGTAAGCAATAACAACATTCTTCATCTGCTCTGCAGAAAGGCCAAAAAGAACCTCTTTAACCTGTGAGCCAACAACCTCAAAGTGTTTGCCAGCCTCTCTCTCCTCAAGTTTCTCGCCAACGCAGTAGATTGGAGCAAGACCCTCAGCAAGAGCCAAGTTGATTTTCTTTACAAGTTTCTCATTGGTCTCACCGTAGTACTCCCTTCTCTCAGAGTGGCCAAGGATAACATACTGTGCACCTGTAGA
>CALCUN010000174.1 GCA_937906975.1 uncultured Bacteroidales bacterium | reverse complement strand
TTTCTGAGGAAGTTGATTGTGTGGCAGTGGAGGTAAGTGCTGGTGAGAATTGGGCTGATTTTGTGCGTTGGGCTTGTTTGAATGGCTATTCAGGCTTGGAGAATTTGGCTGCAATTCCAGGACAAGTAGGAGCCTCTCCTGTGCAAAATATTGGCGCATACGGCATGCAGGTTGCAGATCGAATACTTTGGGTGGAGGTTCACAATATGAAAACTTCCGATAATTACAGAATAATGAATAAGGATTGCGAATTTGATTATAGATTTTCGCGTTGGAAAACCTCTCACAAAGAAGAGTTGATTTATAAGGTGGTTTTCTTGTTAGATAAAGCCTTTCAGCCAAAATTAGACTATGCAGCAATTCGCTCTTATATGGAGGAAAATAAAGTAAAAGAAGTTACGCCTTTGTCAATGTGTGATATGGTGACAGAAATACGTAATTCTAAGTTGCCAGATCCTGAAATATTGCCAAATGCAGGCTCATTCTTTAAAAATCCTACCATAAACGAAGAAAAATTCAATGAATTAAAAAATGAATTTCCGCAAATAGTTAGTTTTTCTCAAGCAAATGCTATCAAATTATCGGCAGCTTGGTTGATAGAACAATGTGGTTTTAAAGGCAAACGCTACAACTGTGTTGGAATGCACGCAAAACAAGCCTTGGTAATGGTAAATTACGGAGAGGCAACAGGAGAAGAAGTTTTGAGTTTTGCGAATTTTGTGATTGAAAAGGTAGAAGAAAAATTTGGAGTAAGGCTTGAAATAGAAGCTCACTTGATTAGATAAACAAAAATAAACAAATAGAAATGAAAATAACGATAGAAGAATTTTGGAATCGCTTTAAAGAAAAAAGTGATAAGTTGATGGATTTAGATTCTTTAAGCCTAGCAGAAAAAGATGAGGTTTTAGATTCTATTGACAGTGATTTGAAACAATATAGCGAAGGATTGTCGTTGGAAATTGGTAAATTGAGCACAAATGGTCGTAAATTAACTCTTACAGCTGAAGGTGATGTGGATTATTTTGAAGACTTGATAAATCTTTATGAACAATCTCCTGTTTTAGACTTTTGGGATATTGTAGCCTTTAAGCAAGGAAAAGGAGCAAATGTTAATATTAGTTTTGAAAACTACCATTTGAGCAGTAAGAAAATGTGGTTTATGCCAATGGAAAACCAAGAAGATGAGCAAATGTTGGGACTTCAAATTGCCTTAGATGCAAAAGAAACAGAAGATGAGGATTTGCTTGTTGCGGTTTACTCTCTTATTGAAGAGATGATAGGGGAATATGAATGTGCAACACTGCTTTCTTATTTTGAACTGACAACAATTTCCGACAATATGCAGGAAAAAGGCTTTAAACCTTTGACAGAACTTCCCGAATTTATAGATATGTTATTATAAACAAAGAAAGCAAGCTCTTACTTACCAAAATTAGTAAGAGCTTACTTGATTTAATGCCTCTAAGTATTCATCGGCCATTTTTTTATCGCCAGCCTCTCTGTGGAATCTTTCCATGTGTGAATACAATCTTATATATTTTTCACTTTCTCCAATACCCATTGCATCGTATAGCTTAAAGAGCATTACAACTGTGTTTTCGCTTGCAATACCCAATTCAATTATTTTTAGCAAATGGCTTTCTGCATTTTCAATTTCGCCTAATTGAAATAGAATGTTTGCAGATAATTCGTATGCAGCAGGATATTTAGGATTGTATAAAGTGATTAGATTATTCAAGACAAATAAAGATTCTTTAACTTGGTTTTTCATCAGTAGAGCGTATGCTTTAAAATAATTAGCGTTTTCATGCTCTGGATTATATTTTAATAATCTGTTTATAAGTACAAGAGAAGAGTCTGCACGTTCAAGGTATAAGGTGTCTTCTTCTTGTGCTTTGTAAAGATAGACTTGAGAGGAATTAAGCAAAGCGGTTTCATTTAAACTATCTTTTGCTAAAGAAATTTTGTAATGCGATAAAGCCTTGTCTAAATTGCCTTTATCTCTTTCCCAAGTGCCATATAAATCATTTTTATCCTCTCTTTTCAAAACAATACATATAGGATAATTATCAATCTCAATGCTATGGACTGTGTTTTTAGGAGGGAAGGTCCCTTTTAACAAGTGTGAAGGATATATTCCCGTGTTACAGAAAATTGCATAGTCCCAATCAAATTCTCCTCTTTCGTTCCAGCGAACAAATTCTGTTTTGAATTTTGTTGTGTCATTACGAAAATAATAGTCTATAATAGGTTTGTGCCAGCAAGCAACAATAATTTTTTCTTGATTTGCAGAATCTTTTTTTGCATTATCAATAATCCATTCTGAGGCTTCTCTTAGAGAATGATAATAATAGTCTAATTCATATTGTCCATAAGCTCCTTTTGTTGAACCACAGAGTTGATTGAAGTAAACATATTGATAAGGATTGTTTCTTATTGAATGAGAAATAGGGTGTAAAGAAAGAGTAACAAAACAAGCAATAACAACTATTTTTACATATTTGTTTTTTAGTAAATCTATTAGAGTTGAAATTCCAAGAGCGGATAAAATAACTAAAGGTAGGTAGATGAAAATTAAATGTCTCCAACCTCCATAAACATTTGAGTTGTTTATTGTTATCCAAACAAGAGGGAAAATTGTTGCAAAAAGCAAAACTAAGTATAAAAACCAGTTTTTGCGATTGCGATAAAGGAAAACTAAAGATAAAACAAAGCCTACAAGTACTACAATAGGGATTGTGATTAGCATATACTTACAAGAATAATACCAAGGTAAGTCATCAGACCATTGAGCTACGCCTTCAAAGTTTTGTCTTATGGAAATTTCAAATTTATTCATATTTAAGAAAGCGTTAAAGACATTTGAGAAAACGCCTTCTAAGGCGTAAGGCCACACAAGTACGGTTAAGAAGTAGGAAACAACGCAAATGCCAAGAGAGATAAGTAGAGTTTTAAGAAAAACAGGTTTTAGAATTTGTCTTTTGTAGATATAGTAAACTGTTGCAAACAATCCAAAATATGCAATCATTAAAAGTCCTCCTACACGCACAGAAGTAGTTAAGAAAATTGAGATTGTAAGCATTATTGCAGAAGAAATCTTAATTTTAGGTAGATGTTCTAAAAATCTTATTATGTAATAAATAGACATAATAGAAAAACTAGCAAAAGGAATGTCTTTAAGATTGTTAAAAGAGTGTCCAATAAAACGAGGAGATATTAAAAGTAAAATTACAGTTATAGTTGCAGCTTTCCAACCGCCGAGTTTTTTTGCTAAAAGCGCAGAGAAAATTATACCAAGCCAAGCAATAAGATTACAAAGCAAGTGTCGGTAAGTCATATAGTTGTCAATACCAAAAGTTTTTATGATAAGCTGAATGAAAGTGTCGGGTAATTGACTATAATAAGGCAGGTTATTGTTGTCTGTTGGGGTTGCTGCAGTTTTATCCTCGCCAAAGGTTTTGTAATAGTTGAAAACATTTTCTGAATGATTTACATGAAAATATTCATCTCCAGAAGCACCAGCTCCAAATCCACAGATTATCAAATAAAGCAATGCAAAAACAGCAGATGCTATGAAAATATTTTTCCAATTCTTCATAATTCAAAACTTAAAATTTAGGTTGGCAAAAATAATACTTAAATCTGTAACGCTAAAGCAAAGAAAGAAAAAAATAAATCAAAGAGATAAATTTTTAATTCTTTGATTTAATTTGTAATTTTGCAGAGAAAATACAAACACTTAATGATATGAAGAGTTTTATTCATAAATCCATTTATCCAATACTATTGTTTGCAGGATTTTCTATTAGTCTTCCCCCATTTTTTAAAACATTATCTTTGTTTTTGTTATTACTTGTTTTGGCGATAAATCTATTTGTTAATAAGAATCAAACATATTTTTCTCGAATTCTAAGTCTGAGAAATCCTTTGCTTTATATAGTTCTGTTTTATTTGCTTTATTGCATAGGAATGTTTTACACTGCTGATTTGAAAGCAGGTTTTGATGATTTGATGATTAAGCTTCCGCTGATTCTTTTGCCGATTGCAATTTGTTTTCTTCCTCAAAACGCTATCACAAAACATAGATTGTGGAAATTATTCTTGGCTTTCTTAATAGGATTGCTTGTTATGCAAGTTTATTGCTTAACAAAGGCTTTGTTTAACGCTTTTGACGATGAAGTTTTCTGTATGAAAGAAATTTTATATGTTAATTTAGCAAAGAAATATCACCCTACATATTTGTCAATGTTTACAAGCTTTTCTCTATTGTTTTTATATAGAATGCCAAGTAAATACATGGCAAAGTCTTCTAAAAAAGCAATGATATTAAAACTTGCAATAATGTTGTTGTTGTCGTTGTTTAATGTTCTTTTAAACTCAAGAATTGGAATTATTGCAATGTTCTTAGCCTTTGTTGTGATATTGTTAAACGAAGTTGCGATAAGAAAAAAAATAGTCAATGCTTTGGCGTATTTATGTGTTAGTGTTGTCTTTGTGATTTCTTTTGTTTATGTTAATGAAATTAGTAATAGATTTTCTTATGCTGTGGAAGAGGTGCAAAAACCAGAGGAAAAAGACGGGAAAGTATTAGCTTCTGGACATTTAAGAGGGTTCATTTTTGGAAATGTTGTTGAACTTATAGAGCGAAATCCTATTTTTGGAGCAGGAACAGGAGATGTGAGAAGTGAAATGGAGGATTTTTATTTGGAAAAGGGGGTTAAATTTAGTTCTTACCTTAATCCTCATAATCAATTTATACAAACAGTAGTTGCAATAGGGTTGATAGGAGGGTTGTGCTTTATTGTGATGTTGTTTGTCTTTTCTTTGCCGTTTTGGAATAAGGAAGGATTGATATTTCTTTTTTCAATAGGAATGTTATGTGTGTATATGATGACAGAGTCCATAATAGAGCGTCAGCAGGGTGTGCATTTTGTAGCGTTTTTCTTAATTTGGCTGAGCGGATTTAAGACAATAAAAAAAGAGGTGTAAGTCTTACACCTCTTTTTTTATGATTTATTAAAAATTAATCTTCATCTTCTTCCTCATCTTCGTCATCGTCATCTGCCACATCGCCAACATCTGAATAATCTCCATGAACTAAAACGAATTTGTCTTGACCTACTTTTTCATCTTCGTCTTCTTCTGCGTGAGCACTAACGATTTCGTCATCATTTTTCGATGTGCCTAAAATTTCTTTGTCAAATTCTTCTTCCGAGAACTTAGAATCTATTACAACATCGACCTTTACCATGTAAATAGCATCACTTGTTTCCAAAGGAACAACATATAATGCAGAGCCATCAGGTTTAGTTATTTTTTGAGCGTAATCAGCATAGCCATCTCCGTACTTTTCTTCAAACAAGTCAATGGCTTCTTGTGGTAAGTTTTGATAACTGATTATTGAACGTTTCTTTTGTATCTCTTTTTTCATATTTAACTTGTAATTTTTTTGCAATATTAAGAATATTGCCTTTAATGCAAAATAAAATTTAAGTTTTTTTTTAAAGACTTTTTGTAATATTTTGTTTTTCAGAAATATAAAAAAACAATTTTATAACATTATTGTGATGCTTCCGTTGAATATTTTTTTGTTTTGCCCTTGTTTTATTAACAATTTATAGAAATATGTTCCTTGTTGAATGTTTGCGGCTTCCCAATCATTGTTGTATGGATTTGCTTGATAGATAATTCTTCCGTTTTTGTCGAATATAATCAATTCATTATCAGGATAAGATTCTAAATTCTCAATTTTAAATATATCGTTTATGCCATCGTTGTTTGGACTTACGAAGTTTGGTCGCTTAATATTTGGCTCAAATATTTCTTCTTGTATTTGAGCGATTTCTTCTTCTATTACGGGTGTTTCTTCTATTGGTTTTACTTCTTCAATAGCGGGTTGAGCAGGTGCTGGCTGTGGTGTTGTTTGAGGTTGTTGAACAATGAGGGTTTCTTGTTTGGTTTGAGGAGTTTGTTCTATTAGAATTGTGGTGTCAATAGGTGTTTGCGTTGTTGTTGTAATTGGTTTTGTTTGTGATTGTTTTGTAATAGGAGTTTGTTTTTCTAATATTATTTTTGTGGTGTCGAAAATAGTTTCAGAATTTTTAGGAGTATTGCTTTGGGTTTGTGATATTGTTGTTGGAGTAGTAGGGTTTTCTTGCATATTATCGTAGATTAAATATCCACATATTGATGCGGCGCCTACGCCACAACTAACCGCTATTACTTTTAGCGTTGTGGAAAAAGTAGAGCTTGCATTTGTGAGAATGTTTTGGGCATTGTTTGTGATGTTTGTGTTGCTTGGGATTTGATTTAGATTACTTTCTATTTTATTCCACAAGCCTTCTGGTGCCTTAACATTGGCATTGCTCATTTTTTCTTTGAATAAATCTTCTATTTTCATTACCTACTCCTTTTTTTGTCTAATTCTGTTAATAGTTTTTTTAGTTTTACTTTGCTTCTGTGTATAGTTGTTCTTACTTTTTCATCGCTTATATTTAGCATTTCTGCAATTTCCTTTGATTTATAATCGTCAATTGCAAATAGATTGAATATTATTCTTTGTTCATCTCCGAGTTGCTCTAAGCAATATTGTAAATCATCATGAGTAAACTTAACATCAGATTCTATTTCTACGTTTTCAGAATATTCCTCGGTTGTTATTTCAGTTGTTTTGCGTCTTAATTCTTTGTGATATGTGTTTATGCAAGTGTTTATCATTACACGTCTTGCCCAAGGCTCAAAACTGCCGTAAGAAAGCGTGTCAATGTATTGAAAAATCTTAGTAAAGCCCTCAATAAACATATCTTCTGCTTCCGAAGAACTTAATGCGTATCGTTTACATATAGCAAAAAGTTCGTCTTTTTTCAGATTAAATATGTCTTGCTGTGCTTTCTTATCACCAGCCTTACATAATTCGATTAGTTTGTTTAGTTCTTGTTCTTGTAACATTTCATCTATAAAGACAAGCAAAAGGTGAAAAACGTTACACTTTTGAGGAGAAAAATTTTACTCTACAATAAATTTGCTACTTATTGTTTTGTTTTCTGATTGTAAATCAATGGAATAAAAACCCTTAGGAATATTTAAATAAATCAAAGAATTATTTATTTTTTTCTTTACTTTATTTGAAAAAATCAAAGAACCATTTTCGTTATATATGTTTAGGGTTGCTTCTTTGTCAAAGGCAGGGTGTGAAATGTTGATTACGCCATTTGAAGGGTTAGGATAAATTTTTAGCTTTTCATTGTTTTGTAAAACCTCTTTTAGTCCTACAAGATTTTTATCGCCAATTGCCATTATGAAATCGCCTTTTCTGAGTTTTGTTGTTACGTATCCAGATGAAGAAGAAGGGTAATTTGCCTCTATTCTATACCATGGTTTTGTTGCGTCTTCTCTATAAAATAGCATTAGTGAATCTTTGCTTGAGTTGCTTGGTAATAAACTATCGTCAAAGTCAATTTCTGCATAGGAAACTTTGAAATAAAATTTTGCTGTAATGTCTGCTTTTTCAAGATTTACGCCTTCTATTGTCCAATAGTGCTTTTGAGAAAATCTATCTAAGCCTTCTATTTCGTTTACCGTCTCATCTCCAACCCAATGCAAGGTAGGGCGTATCATTATAGTGTCTTGACAAGAGTTTACTTGTGCTTTGAAATAGGAGTTTTTGAAATCATAGTTGCCAGGCTCTGAAATAAATTTATAACTGTCGGTTGTAAGGTCAAAAAACTCTTCGTCAAGGTCTAAAAATGCAGCAACAGGAGTGAAAGGTAAAGAAATATTATGCTCATTTTCTGTTCCATTATCTATTATCATTGTTTGGTGTCTGTTAAAGGTTGAATCCATAAATGTAATAGGGATTCTGATATTGCTGCAAGGTGAGTTTTTGTCAAATTCTGTGCGAGAGGTTAGTTTTATTTTCGCAGAATTTTCTTCAAATTCACAGCTTTTGATTGCGATGTGATGAGTTATTGTATCGAATACGTAATAATTAAAGAAATCTGTTAAATCTATTCCAGAATAAGACGAAAGGCTATCGCGAAGTGTGTAGGAATCTATGTTGGAATAAGCAAAATCTTGAAGAAGTCTTTGAACGCTAGTGTAAAATATGCTATCACCCATATAGGTTTTAAGACTCATTGCAATCAATGCACCTTTGTCGTAAACGGTGCTTGAATAGGTGTTTTCACTGCTAACACCGCTTAATGCAAAACGTCCTTCGCTAAAAGGTAAATCGTGAATTACTGATTCGATTTTGGCTCTAAAATGTTCTTTTGCTACATCTTCTCCAAAAATTGCTTCAAGACTAAGTCTTTCTGTAAAGGTTGTCCAACCTTCATTTATCCACATATCGCCAGAAGTTGCGCAAGTAATTAAATTTCCAAACCAAGAATGTCCCATTTCGTGTACAATCACAGCTTGAGACTGTAGGGAATAATCCGCAGCCAAAGTTTGAGCAAGACTAATGTTGTCAATATGCTCCATACTTCCCTTTGGAGTTGTGCAATATCCAACTCTGTTGAATTTAAATTCGCCAAAACTTTTTTCTAAGCAAACAAATGCTGAATCGATATGACGGAAATTTTCTTCTATTGCTGTGCTATCTCCAGAGAAATAATAGACATTTAAAGGTATGTTACGATTGTTGGAGATGATTTCTTTTTCTAATTTTGAGAAATTAGCTATTGTCATTCCTACTGAATAGGTTGGGGAATTTTGTTCAAGTCTCCAATGATATGTTTTACTATCTGCGTTGTCTGTTTGCGAGATTAGATTTCCTGAACATACGGCTTTTACATCACTGTTTGTGGTAATATAAAAATCAAACTTTGCTTTGTCTGTGAAAGAGTCGTTGCACGCAAACCAACTACGGCCATAACAATGAGGAAAATCTTGAAATGCTACTCCAAGTGTGTAGATTATATAATTTGAGTAGTGGATTCCGCCCCAATTATAAGGCTCTACGTTTTGTCCTCCTTGATAGTAGATTTTGGCTCTTAGAGTGTCAAGACTCAAATATTGATTGCTTGGTGTAAACTTAATTTTATTATTTTGATAACTAAAATCTATTGGATTGTCGTTTAGAAAAACAGAATCTACTGTTTGGTTTTTTAAATCAAATTCAATAAATGATGGATTTTCATCTAAGATTAGAAATGTGATTTCGGTAAATCCTACGTGTTTTCCTACTTGTAGGTTATTTACATTAAGAGATATATTATAATGTAATACATCTATGTTTGGGCTTTGTGCTTTTGTGATATTTAAACACCACAAACACAAAAGAATTGATAAAAAACAGAATTTTTTCATAAGAATAATTTTTTGCAAAGGTAGATATAAGAACGTATATATGCAAAAAAGCCGACTGTTTTCACAATCGGCTTTCCTTAAACTATCAGTGACCAAGCTGGGACTCGAACCCAGGACCCCATCCTTAAAAGGGATGTGCTCTACCGGCTGAGCTACTTGGTCATTCCCCTGATTTGCGAGTGCAAAATTACGACATTTTTTAATACTACCAAATTTTCTCTAAGAAAAATTTTACATTATTTTTTTAAAGTATTGATTTTTAGAAAAATAAATTTAAATAAAAAAAGCGATTTCTTTAAAATATCGATAAGTTTCTTGAAAAAAGTCTAAGAAACGAGTTTTTTTACTAATTTTGCAACGTTATGCAGTTAGAAGAAAAGCATCTTATCGATATAAAGAATAGAAAAGCGAATTTTGAATATTACTTTGTTCAAACATTTAGGGCAGGTATTGTTCTATATGGCACAGAAATAAAATCTATCAGGGAAGGTAAGGTAAACCTTTCCGATTCTTATTGTATGTTTAGCAAAGGGGAATTATGGGTTCACGATATGCACATTTCAGAATATCGTTTTGGTTCGTATTATAATCATCAGGTGAAAAGAATCCGCAAGTTGCTTTTAAAGAAAAACGAATTAAGAAAATTAGAAAATAAGAGCAAGGAGAAGGGCTTTACAATTATTCCTACATTATTATATGTTGATGAAAGAGGATTTGCAAAACTTGAAATAGCTCTTTGTAAAGGAAAACATTCTTACGATAAACGAGAAACAATCAAATTAAAAGATAATAAAAGAGAGCTTGAAAGGGCTTTAAAGTATTAAATAAATAATGGTAAATATGAAAAAACTAGTTTTATTCACCTTTATGTCGTTGTTTACTCTTGTTAGCTTTGCACAAGGGTATATAATAAATGGTCAAGTTAAAGGAAGTAAAAATGGTCTTGCGACTTTGAGAACATATTTCAGAGATGGAAATGAACAATTGGATAGTTCAAGAATAGGAGATGATGGAAAATTTTCTTTTAGAGGTCAAATAAAAGATCCAATACCAGCTTTATTAACTATAAATGGTAAAAAAACATATCGTTTATATCTTTCGCCATCAGATAATGTAGAGATGGTGTTTGTTCCTCAAGAACCAAAAAAGACAAAGATAAAAGGAACAAAATTAACCGATGAATGGTATTCAATAGTTGCACCACAGAAAAAGGAAGACTATGAGGTGCATTTATCAAGATTAGAAAACTGGGTTATAAACAATCCTTCCCATATTTTTTCACCAGATATAATTGCTTCTTATCTTGCATACAAGTGGAATTATTCAGACTTAACCCGCACACTTAATACCTTAAAAGAAGAAGCCTTAAATACATATCACTATAGACATTTAAGAGAAAGAGAAGCCTTGATGACACAACTCAAAATAGGAGGAAAGGCTCCTAATTTCACAATGAAAGATGCACAAAACAAAACATTCAGATTGACAGACGAAACAAGAAGACACGATTATGTGCTTTTAGATTTTTGGGCTTCGTGGAGCAAGAGATCAAGAGAACAAAATCCAGAATTAATCAAGATTTACTCAAAATATAACAACAAAGGGTTTGAAATTATCAGCGTTTCCTTAGACGAAGACCCTGCAATGTGGGAGAAAGCTATTAGAGAAGATAAATTACCTTGGTTGCAACTTTGTGATTTCAAAAAATGGGAAACTTCTTCTGCACAAACCTACATGATAAAAGAAGTTCCAAGCAATGTTTTGATAGACAAAGAAGGAAAAATAGTAGCTTTCAACCTATCGACAGAAGAATTAGCAATTAGATTAAAAGAATTAACAGCTGCATCTGGCTTCACAATCAGCGGAGCTATAGATGGAATTGTAGAGGGTAAAATATCCTTAGAATTATTACTTGAAAACGGAAAGAAAGAAGAAATAAAATCAAAAGTTGTCAATGGACAATTTGAATTTTCTGGCAAGGTAGATAGAACATGTATGGCAATAATTTCACTACCTTCAAGCATGGGAGAGATTTCCTTCTTTATGAATAACGAAAACATTGAAATCAGTGGAAAATATGAGAACTTAGATAAAATATCTATAAAAGGTTCTTCTTCAAATGACGAGTTTTTGCAAATAGCCAATAACTGTAATCGCCAAAAGAACCCAATGCAATGTTTAATGAATTATGTTTTAGATAACAAATCAAGTGTTTATTCTCCATTCATCGTAACAGCTTACTTAGCACCTTATTTAAAAACCTCAGAATTAAAAGAAATTTATTCAACTCTTGAAGGCGAAGCAAAAAAAATGTACCAATACGATTTGCTTGGCAGACATATTTTAGAATTGGATAAAGAAGAACAAGTAGGAGAAAAGATTAGAAACTTCACTCTTGAAAACACAAACTCAGAACCTGTATCTATAATGGATATAGCACAAAAAAACAAATACACCCTAATACATTTTTGGGCATCATGGGACAATAAATCTCTAATGCAAATAAAAGATTTAAGAATGCTTTACAAGAAATTTAGAAAAGACGGATTAGAAATAGTGAGTGTTTCACTTGACGATTCAAAAATGGCATGGAAGAATACTATTGCAGTAGAAAAAATGAATTGGGTTAATCTTTCAGATTTGAAACGTTGGAGTAGCGTAATTGTTAAGCTATTTGAAATGACCTATATCCCACAAAATATACTTATTGATTCAAAAGGGAACATAGTTGCGAAGAATCTAAATATGGACGAAATACCAGAGAGATTAACTCTTATGTTTGCGAGATAAAAATTTTTTTAAAATAAAAAGAAAATAAAGATATGAATAAAGTAAATCTAATGACAAAAACTCCAATATGGAAGATGGTAGTAAAATACCTCCTAATTCTTTTAGGAATATCAATGTATTGTTTTTCATGGAGCGTATTTCTTGTGCCTTCTAAGATAATTGGAGGAGGCGTAGTCGGACTTTCATCAGTTATTTATTACCTTACAGGAATACCAATGGGTATAACAAACTTCTCAATCAATGCAATATTATTGTTAATAGGCTATAGAATCCTTGGAGGTAAGTTTGCAATAAACACAATCATAGGAATGGGAGCAGCTTCCTTGTTTTTGATATTTTTCCAACAAGTCTTAGAGGTTCAAAATATGGAACAATTCAGATTTGAAAACATGGAAATGATTACAAAAGCAATATTGGGAGGAGTTTTATCGGGATTAGGAATTGGATTGTGTTTTATTAATGGAGGAAACTCAGGAGGTAGTGATATTATTGCGCTAATTGTAACAAAATACAAAAACGTCAGCCCAGGATATGTGATAATGATAGTAGATACATGCGTTATTGCATCAACTATTATAATGGGTAACGGAATTGAAGAATTAGTATATTGTTTTGTTTGCTTAGGAGTATTTACATATTCAATAGACTTCATTGTTGAAGGTGAGAAACAAACCTATCAAATCACTATTATGTCTCAAATGAGTAATGAAATAGCAGACGCAATAGGCAATGAAGTAAAACGAGGCGTAACATTATTAAACGGATGGGGCTGGTACAGTAAAAAAGACCAAAAAGTCCTATTGGTAATCGCACAAAAGAAAGACAAAGTTGAAATAATGCGATTGGTAAAAGCGATAGACCCAAATGCTTTCATATCAATAGCAAAGACACAAGGTGTTTACGGAAAGAATTTCTTACAAATAAAGAAATAAAACATTTGAAATTTAATTTTAAAACATACTTTATAATAAACTTTCTTGTCCTTGTATTAAGTTCTTGCACAAGCAAGAATCCTAATGCGGACAAGAAAGTTTTTCGTTATAACGAAGCAGCAAATATTCACTCCTTAGACCCAGCATACGCAAAAGACCAAGCAATGATATGGGCAGATCTGCAACTATATAACGGCTTGGTGCAAATGGATAATGAATTAAATATTATCCCCTCAATAGCCAAATCATGGGAGGTGTCAAATGACGGATTAGAGTACACATTCCATTTACGAGATGACGTATATTTTCACCCACATTCGCTTTTCAAAAATGGCAAACGTAGAGTTGTTGCAGAGGATTTCGTATATAGTTTAAATAGGGTAGTAGATAAAAAAACAATGTCGCCGGGGGCAGCTTTTTTTGAAAACGTAGAGCAAAAAAATGAAGAATACAGTTTTCTTGCACCAAACGATAGCACATTCATTGTGCGATTAAAACAACCCTTTTCACCATTTCTTGGAATACTTACGATGCCTTACGCAAGCGTTGTGCCAAAAGAAATAGTAGAACATTACAAAGAAGATTTCAGAAAGCACCCTATAGGTACAGGACCTTTTAAATTCAAAATGTGGAAAGAAAATGTCAAATTGGTACTTGTAAAAAATGAAGACTACTTTGAAACCGATTCCACAGGAGAAAGACTCCCATATTTAGATGCCGTAGCCATTAGTTTTATAGTCGATAAACAATCCGTTTTCTTGGAATTTGTCAAAGGAAACATCGACTTTATTTCGGGCATAGACCCAAATTATAAAGACGAAATCTTAACACGTAGCGGAAAATTACAGCCTAAGTATAAGGATAAGATAAATCTAATAACACAACCCTACTTAAACACAGAATATCTTGGCTTTAAAATGGACTTAAACGATGAAAACAATCCATTAAAAGACAAAAGAGTACGCCAAGCCATAAATTACGGATTCTCTCGAGAGAAGATGATAAAATATATGCGTAATAACGTTGGCTATCCAGGTGAATTTGGAATCATTCCCGTAGGTTTAGCAGGATTTGATTCCACAATAAATTCATACAAATACAATCCCCAAAAAAGCAAACAGCTATTGCAAGAGGCAGGTTACCCAAATGGAGAAGGAATGCAAGAAATTACACTTTCCACAACGGCAACTTATCTTGATTTATGTAAATATATTCAACAACAATTAGGACTTTTAGGAATAAAGGTAAAGATAGATGTTAATCCTCCTGCTGCTTTGCGTGAGCATATAGCACAAGGCAAAACACAATGGTTTCGTGGCTCATGGATTGCCGATTATCCCGATGCAGAAAACTATCTTTCGCTTTTTTATAGCAAGAATCATTGCCCAAAAGGCTCAAATTACACTCATTTCTCTTCAAAAGAATATGACAGACTCTATGAAGAATCAATCTTAGAGACAGATTACGAAAAGCGAATCGCCTTATACAAAAAAATGAACGCCATAATAATAGAAGAAAGTCCGATAGTGGTTTTGTATTACGACCAAGTATTGCGATTTGTACAAAAAAACATAAGCGGATTTGAATCAAACCCACTTAATCTTCTAATCCTAAAAAACGTTAAAAAAGAATAAGAAAAATATCTCTAAGAAAAAATAAAATAAAGCAAAGAAAAAAAAATTTTTTTCTTTGCTTTATTTTGCGTTTCCTTAGACTTTTTTTTCGCTCTTATTCTTTTATTCCTTTTATTGCTTTTGGTGTCCAATCTTTAAGGCAAGATAGTACTTTTTTCTTATGATAGCCTTCGCCTTCTTCAAGGTAATAGGAATTTTGTGTGTGAAGGCGTTTGCCGTTTTCG
>CALCUN010000173.1 GCA_937906975.1 uncultured Bacteroidales bacterium | reverse complement strand
TCTTATACATTGTTCCCCTTTCGTTTTTTTGTCCAAACTTTTGGGGTCATTACATTTTTTAAATCAAAGAAAAAATTTTCTAAAGCTAAGAAAAAAAATTCTAAAGCTAAGAAAAAATTTTCGGGGTCTTAAAATAAAGATTTTCTGATTTTTACTAATTTTTCTAAAAGCACTTCTACTTGGTCTAATGCTAACATATTTTTTCCATCACTAAGGGCTTGAGCTGGATTTGGGTGAGTTTCCATAAAGATTCCATTAGCTCCAACTGCGATTGCAGCCTTTGCAATAGTTTCTATCATTTGAGGCAAACCACCGCTTACGCCTTCCGATTGATTAGGCTGTTGAAGAGAATGAGTAATGTCCATTACAACAGGATAATCAAAAGACTGCATAATAGGAATTGAGCGAAAATCTACAATTAAATCTTGATAACCAAACATTGTGCCTCTATCGGTTAGGATAATCTTTTCATTATTGGCAGATTTCACCTTATCCGCAACGTGTTTCATTGATTGAGCAGAAAGAAACTGTCCTTTCTTTATATTTATTATTTTGTTCGTATTCGCTGCTGCAAGAAGCAAATCGGTTTGTCTGCAAAGAAAGGCAGGAATTTGCAATATATCTACATATTCTGCTGCCATTTCAGCCTCTTGTGCTGAATGAATGTCGGTAACTACGGGTAATTGATATTTTTCTCTTATTTCTCCAAGAATTTTCAACGCTTTTTCATCGCCAATTCCGCTGAAAGAATCTATTCTTGAACGATTTGCTTTTCTATATGAGGCTTTAAAAATTAGTTTTATATTTAATCTCTCACATATTTCTTTTAATCTCTCACATATTTCAAAGGGCATTTGCTCGTTTTCTACAACACAAGGTCCTGCCATTAAGAAAAAATTATCTGAATTGTCTTTTAGATTTTTATAAAGTTCCATTATTTTTTTGTATTTTCGCACTTTGATGTACAAAGTTGAGAAAATTTTCAGAAATGAAAAAACAAAAATCTAAAAATATAAAGATTGCTCTATCGCAAAAGGACGAAAAATTACTTGTAAAGTATTGTTTGTCAAACAAATCTACGCCTAAACGTGCAATTAAAAAGATTTTGCACGATTTTCTTGTAGAAAATGTTGAGCCAGTAAAGACTGAGGCTGAAAATCAATTAGAACTTTTCAAGCCAAAGCAGATGAATATTTTTGATTAAAAGATTTCCCAATCCTCTATCGCTTTTTTGATATGGGAATAGATGACAGTCTTGTTTAAAACCTTCTTTTCGCTATCCAAAATATAGACCTCTGGAGTACGTATTATGTCTATACCGTATTTTTGCTTTAATATTTGAGGTTCAATATCTAAATTTGCCCAAGGATACATTGGCTTGTCGGTTTTTTCTCCAACATTGATAGATATTATCTTAGCATCGTATTTCTTTGAGTCGTTATTGTAGAAATCAATTAAGTTTTCAATATTTTTTTTGCAACTCTCACAAGTAGAAGAATGGAAATGAACAATGGTGTATTTAGCCTTTGTATCATAAAGTCCGTTTATATTTGGAAATTTATTGCCAGGAAGAAATGGTTTTATTGCTTCGGTGTTTATATTGTGAGTTTCAATTTCGCTAAGACTTAACCAAGGACATCTTCCTTTGTTGAGGAGATTTTCAACTATTTGAACATAGAGATTTTCATTAAAAGAAAATGGCATTAAAGGTAGTTTTTCTAAATAAAGATTAACTATGTATTTTGAATATATAGTATCGCCTTTTCGTTGTGCTATATTGATAAAATCTTCCATTGCTCTATAAACAGAATCGGCGGTTTGCATTGTGATTTTTTCAATATAGGTTTTGAATTTCTTATAAAAATAAGGTGTGGAAATCAGTCTTTGGTCCTTGAAATCAAAGTTTTCCCAATATCTTATGCGACAATCGTATGCGTATTCTAATTCTTTTCCTTTTATTAATTTGCCTCGTTCAAAAAAATTAGGATTAGGAGTTGGATTTTGCATTGACTTTAAAAGCGAAGTCATTAGATTGTTAGGATTGTTCTTAAAAAACGAATCTTGATATTGGTTAAAAATTGTATTAGCCTTTTTTATAAGGTCAATAAGAGAGTCTTTGTTTTCAGGATATTGTTTGATTTGATTTTCGTATCCTCTGGTTAATTGTTTTAGTTCTTTGTTTCGCTTTTGATATTCAAGATATAGCGCATTTTCCTTACAGCCTGTTACCTCAAAATAGCCGTCTGGATACATGTCTATTGAGAAAACAGGATTTTTGTCTAAGATAAAGGAAAAGTATTTTTGATATTTATTTGATACAACAACGATTCCTTGTCGAAAATCTCCCTCCAAAATAAAACTACCATCGCGTTGTATTTGCAAAGAGTCTAAAAGAAAACGCTCTTTCTCGCCATAAGAAGAATGTATATAAATAGTTGAATCTTCTATTTGGTGAATCCAAAGAGTAACTCTATAATGCGTGGTTTGAGAGCAAAGGGGTAATATTGCAATTAATGAAAAAATAAAGGCAATTATATGTTTTTTCATGTTTTATTTGTTTAATAGTTAAATCTTCCTTCTTTTAAGGCTTTTATTATTTGTTCTATGTTGTCAGCAGGTACATTTTTTGCAACTATTTTGTTGTCTTTATCCAAGATAAACATAATTGGTGTTTTTTCTATGTCGAAATATTCTCTCCAATCATAGTTTGCAACCAATCCATTAAGGTTTATCCATTGTAGGTCTTTTTCTTTTATGAATTTTTTCCAAGCCTCAAGGTCGCTTTCTGTGTTTATTGCAAATATCTCTACTGAATAAATATCTTTCTTTTCTTTATAGAATTTGTCGTATTTAGGAACTTCTATTGAACAGTGTCCACAACCTGGCGACCAAAAGAGTATGATTTTGTAGTCTTTATCGCAATCCTTTGTACTATGCCATACGTTTGCTGAATCCATACATGCTAAGTCTGGTACGTGTTTTCCTAACAATATGTTTTCCCATTTGTGTGCTCTTTCTACGTTTTTATCTATGTCTGAGGGTGAAACCCAATCGGCAATGCCTGTTTCGTAATAGGCTTTTATTAGTTCTACATATATTTTGTCGTGTCCCATATATGGACTTTGAAGATAGCGTTCTGTTATGTTGTGAATCAAAAAACGTTTCATGCCTTTTGAATCTTTTGCTTTTGCAATCACTTTGTGGGCGTATTCAATTATTGAATCTGTTCTTTCATATTTCATTACCTCGTCCCAATAGCGATTGTAGTTTTGATGAAAAATCATTTTAGGTGTGCGTAACAATCCTGCACAAGAAAGGTCTATGTTGTCGAAGTAGTGATTTTTATAATAATACCAACGTTGTGCATTCCATTTTGCTGAGTCGGCTGTGCCATCTTCTTTTGTTGGCATTTCAAAATCGGGAACTGTTATCGGTTTTGTTGCGTTAAAGACTTTTGAAAGTAAGTAATCAGGATATTTTTCAATGAATGCTTGTTTTATGCTATCGTTTACAAGGCTTAATGCTTTGATTTCTTTGTCATAAACCTCTTTTGTAACTTTTTTATCCATTAATTCTTTTGCTTTTTGCTGAACTCGCTCGGTGTGTTGCATGTATTCAAAATATGCTTTCAATTCTTTGCTACCGGTTTTCACCTGCATAAATTCATTCCAATTAGCATCCTTTGTTTTTAGCTTGATTTTTTCTTCGTTATCTATCATTACCTCAACAAATCTTCCCTTTAAATCGCTAAAAAAGTAAATGCCACTTTCTAATTTCTTGTCCTTGGATTTGAAAGTGAAAGTGTTGTTTTTATTCCATGCGGTATCTAAGGCGTAAGTCTTGTCAAGATAATAATGTCCTAAAATAAGAGCTGTGTCCTTGCTTTCAGATATTTCTAATTTTATTTCATATTGTGAAAAAGCTTGTTGATTGCAAAAAACAAGAAGCAATAATAAGGCGTATTTTCTTAAATGTTTCATAGTGATTGTTTGTTTTATTTTATATTTAAGGCAAAAATAATAATTTATATCATAATAATAGACAAATAAGTCAAAGAAAATGTTACACTTTCTCTAAGAAATATTTTTTTTATCTAAAGCAATATTATGACAATTTGTCGTTTTTGAGAACTCGGAACGTTTTTTTCTGTTATATCTGTGAAATTTAAAACAATAAAATATGGAAACAACAAAATTAAAATTAGACAATCTTAATCGTTTTGCACATAATCTCATTGCAGAGGCAAGAGATGGGAAATTAGATCCCGTGATTGGACGAGATGAACAAATACGTAGAGTTCTACAAATCCTTTCTCGTAGAACAAAGAATAATCCTGTTTTGGTGGGAGAGCCAGGTGTTGGAAAAACTGCGATTGCAGAAGGATTGGCTCAAAGAATTTTTAAGAAAGATGTACCAGAAAATTTAAAGGATAAGTTGATTTACTCTTTGGATATGGGAGCTTTGATTGCAGGGGCTAAGTATAAAGGAGAGTTTGAGGAGAGATTAAAGGGGGTTATCAATGAATTGATAGCTTCAAATGGAGAAATAATTCTTTTTATTGATGAAATACACACCTTAGTTGGAGCAGGAGCGGGTGAGGGTGCGATGGATGCGGCAAATCTCTTAAAGCCTGCCTTGGCTCGTGGAGAACTTAGAGCAATAGGTGCTACAACGCTAAACGAATATCAAAAATATTTTGAAAAAGATAAAGCCTTGGAAAGACGTTTTCAAATGGTAATGATAGACGAACCAAGTGTTGAGGATACAATTAGCATACTTCGTGGATTAAAAGAAAGATATGAAGTGCATCATCACGTGAGAATAAAGGATGCGGCTATAGTTGCGGCAGCTGAGATGTCGAATCGTTATATTACAAATAGGTTTTTGCCAGATAAAGCAATAGATTTGATTGATGAGGCTGCGGCTAAACTTCGTATGGAAATAGATTCTTCTCCTGAGGAGTTAGATGAGTTGGAAAGAAAGCTTATGCAGTTGGAGATTGAACGAGTTGCAATCAAGAAAGAAAAAGATGAGAAAAAGGTAGAGGAACTTTCGTTGCAGATTGATACGTTAAAAAAAGACAGAGACTTATTAAAAGAAAAGTGGTTGGCACAAAAGAAAATTGTTGATGCGATTCAAGGTGAGGTTAAAAAGATTGAGACCTATAAGTTCGAGGCAAGTAAAGCGGAAATGGAGGGTGATTATGGAAAAGTAGCACAACTTCGTTATGGAAAGATAAAACAAGCTGAGACAGATTTGGAAAATTATAAGAATCAATTAAAAGAACTTCAAGTCTCAGGGGCTTTGATTACAGAAGAGGTAGATTATAATCATATTGCAGAGGTTGTTTCTCGTTGGACAGGTATTCCTTTGGCTAAAATGATGGAAAGTGAAAAGGATAAGTTGTTGAATTTGGAAAAGGCTTTGAATCGTAGAGTGATAGGACAAGAAGAGGCAATCAAAGCTGTGTCTGATTCTATTAGACGTAGTCGTTCGGGATTGAATGATAAGAGACGTCCTATTGGTTCTTTTGCTTTTCTTGGTAGCACAGGTGTTGGTAAAACCGAATTAGCAAAAGCTTTGGCTGAGCAGTTGTTTGATAAGGACGATTTAATGATAAGGATTGATATGAGCGAGTATCAAGAAAGACATACTGTATCTCGTTTGATTGGAGCGCCTCCTGGGTATGTTGGTTACGAGGAAAGTGGTTTGCTTACTGAGGCTGTGAGAAGAAAACCTTATTCTATAATTCTTTTGGACGAGATTGAAAAGGCTCACCCTGATGTATTTAATATTTTGTTGCAGGTTTTGGAAGATGGACGTTTGACTGACAATAAGGGACGTGTGGTTGATTTTAAGAATACTATAATAATAATGACTTCTAACATTGGTTCTAATATTCTTCAAGAGTATTTGGAGAAGGATAAGGAGGCTTTGATTTCTAAATGGGAGGAAGTGAAAAGGGAAATAATGAGTGTGATGAAAAAAAGCGTGCGTCCTGAATTTTTAAACAGAATTGATGAAATTGTTGTCTTTAAACCTTTAATGAAGGCTCAAATTAGAGAGATTGTAGGCTTGCAATTAGAAAATTTGAAGCAGATGTTGAAATATAAGAATATAGAATTGGTTTTAAAGGCTGAAAGTGTGGATTTTTTAGCTGAAAAAGGATATGATATTGAACTGGGTGCAAGACCTGTAAAACGTACTATTCAAAAGTATGTAACAAATAGATTATCAATGTTTTTAATAAATGGTTCGGTCTCTGAGAATATGAAGATTGAAATGCTTGTGGCAAACAATGAAATAAACTTTAAGGTAATCAAATAGATAAAGAGTGTTTGTCTTACGTGAAAAAATCTTATCTTTGCACGATAAAAAGGAATTATTATGGCATTAATAAAATCAATTTCAGGATTTAGAGGAACAATAGGTGGTAAAGTATCAGAAGGACTTTCGCCTATTGATACCGTAAAGTTTACAGCAGCATTTGCTTCTTTTATAAAAGAGCTTTATGGTAAGGATAAAATTACTATTGTTTTAGGAAGAGATGCAAGAGTCTCAGGAGAAATGGTTTCTCACCTTGTTGTAGGAACTTTAATGGGCATGGGAGTAGATGTAATCGATACAGGACTTTCTACAACCCCAACAGTAGAGGTTGCAGTTACAGATTTAAAGGCCGATGCTGGTATAATCCTTACTGCAAGTCATAATCCAATGCAATGGAACGCACTAAAATTCTTAAATAACAAAGGAGAATTTATTTCAGCAAGCGAAGGAAAAAGAGTTTTAGAAATAGCAGATGAGGATAACTACCTTTTTGCAGAAGTAACTCAATTAGGTAAATGCGTAACTGACGATACTACTGTTGATAAACACATAGAAAAAGTATTGGCTCTAAAACTTGTTGATGTAGAAGCGATAAAACAAGCTAATTTTAGAGTTGCTTTCGATGCGGTTTGCTCAACAGGAGGATTTGTGCTTAACAAATTGTTAAAGGCATTGGGAGTTAATGAAATTGTTGCTTTGAACGATGAGCCAACAGGCGTATTTCCTCATAACCCAGAGCCACTTCCAGAAAATATTACTCAAATCTGCAATGAAGTTGTAGAGAAAAAATGTGATGTAGGCTTTATTGTGGACCCAGATGTTGATAGATTGGCAATAGTAAGTGAAAACGGACAACCATTTGTTGAAGAATACACATTGGTATCTATTGCAGATTATGTTTTAAAACACACACCTGGCGCAACCGTTTCTAATATGTCTTCAACAAGAGCATTGAGAGATGTTACCGAAGCTAAGAATCAACAATATTTTGCTTCTGCTGTAGGAGAGGTAAACGTGGTTGAAATGATGAAAAAGCACAATGCAGTAATAGGAGGAGAAGGAAACGGAGGAATAATTTATCCAGAAATTCACTATGGTCGTGATGCCTTGGTGGGAATTGCACTTTTCTTAACTCTACTTGCAAAAAGCAAAATGAAATGTTCAGAACTTAGAGCAACATATCCAAACTATGAAATCTCTAAAAACAAGATAGAACTTACAAAGGATATGAATGTAGATTATATCTTAGAGCAAATGGCTGAAAAGTACAAAGATTATGAGGTTTCAACCATAGATGGCGTTAAGATTAACATAGAAAAAGAATGGGTTCATTTAAGAAAAAGTAATACAGAACCAATTATAAGAATTTATTCTGAAAGCAAGGATTTAGAATCTGCAAATAAATTAGCTGGTAAAATAATAGAAGAAATCAAAACCTTAATTAAATAAAAAAAAGAAAGAAAAGTATGAGAAAATTATTAACATTAGCATTATCACTTGTGTTTAGCGTGTGTGCTTTTGCACAAACTCCAAGTGTAACAACAACAATCGAAAATTTAACACCAACAACAATTACAGCATCTTTTGATATGGATGAAAATTGTACAAAGTATCATATCTTAGCTGATGTAGTTGGAGGAATGGATCAATGGGTTCAAATGTTTGGTATGCCATTAAGAGATTTAGTTATTTCATGGTCAATAGGAGTTGAATCAGATACAACTTACACTTGGACAGATATGGCTCCAAATACAGATTATATTGTTTATGTTGTAGCAGTTAATGCAACAGATACATCAGAAGTGCTTATGACTACATGTACTACTCCACAAGCAGGCGGAGAAGGAGCAAGCGTTGTTACAATAGAATTATCAAATATAACAGAAACTTCTGTTATTATGACAGCTACTCCAAACGATCAAACTTCTAGATTTTTAGATGGTTTAGTTGAAAAAGCATTATTAGATGAAATTGGACAAGATTCTTTGATGACTATGTTAGTAGCACAACCTTATTGGTTATATGAAACAGATGTTTGGGAATGGCTTGATCTTGAACCAGGAGTAGAATACTATGCTTTTGCAATAGGACAAAACGCTGCGGAACAATGGGGAGAAATGACAATTGTTCCTTTCACTACATTAGTTTCTGGTTTAAATGAAGCAGAAAATAACCAACCAACATTATTCCCTAACCCTGCTACAAGCTCAGTTTCGTTAAACAATGCAGAAATTGGAAGCTTGGTAGAAATAATTGATATGCAAGGAAGAGTATTAAGCTCATTTGTTGTAAAATCTACAAGCCAAACAATAGACTTACAAGGAATGGAATCAGGATTATACTTAGTTAAAACAATATCTTCTGACAAAGAAAAAACATTCGTAAACAAACTAATTGTTAATGAATAAAACAATTCTTAAATTTTAAGAAAACATATAATTCTTCTCAATAGTGTTTAGAAATCTACGCTATTGAGAAGAATTTTTTTTGAAAAAATATGGAAATATCAGCAATAGTACCAAGTTACAACGAGGAAAAAAATGTTCCATTGATATATGAAAGACTCACAAAGGTACTTTCACAAATAAATCCAAACTATGAAATCATTTTCATAAACGATAGCAGTAAGGATAACACACTTTCTGTAATCAAAACCATAGCACAAGAAGACTCACACGTAAAATACATAAGTTTTTCAAGGAATTTTGGACATCAAATTGCTGTCAGTGCAGGCATAGATCTTTGCAAAGGCAATGCAGTTGTGATAATAGACGCAGACCTTCAAGACCCACCGGAGCTAATCCTTGAAATGTATGAAAAATACAAAGAAGGCTACAAAGTAGTCTATGCAAGAAGAAAAACAAGAGAAGGGGAGACTTGGTTTAAGAAAGCGACAGCAAAGATTTTTTACAGAATATTAGCCGCAATGACAAGCATAGAAATCCCTGTTGATGTAGGAGATTTCCGATTAATAGACAAAGTTGTGGTAAAGCAATTAAAAAATATGCCAGAAAAGTCAAAATATCTTCGCGGTCAAATTTCGTGGATAGGATACAAACAAACCTTTGTAGAATACCATAGAGATGCTCGCATATATGGCAAAACAAATTACCCACTTAAAAAAATGATACGTTTAGCCTTAGACGGCATAACAGCATTCAGCGATAAACCCCTAAAAATGGCATCTGCAATAGGCATAATATCAGCAATAATCGCTCTTTTAGCCATAATATATGCACTACTTTCACATTTTATATTTGATTCCTCCGTTTCAGGTTGGACATCATTAATAATAAGTGTACTTTTCATAGGAGGAGTACAACTAATCACCATAGGAATAATAGGAGAATACATTGCGAGAATCAATAATGATGTTCGCAATAGACCATTATATATAATAGAAGAACAAAACATAGAAGACGAACAATAAAACACATACAACAATGAAATATATAGAAACAGACAATAAATTTAATAGATACTGCGTAACCACAGCCTTGCCATACGCTAATGGGCCTGTGCACATAGGACACTTAGCAGGAGTTTACGTGCCAGCAGACATTTATGTAAGATATTTAAGAATGATGAACGAAGAAGTACTCTTTATAGGAGGAAGCGATGAGCACGGAGTACCAATCACAATCAAAGCAAAAAACGAAGGCGTTACACCACAAGACATAGTAGATCGCTATCACGGAATAATAAAACAATCATTTCAAGAATTAGGAATATCATTTGATATTTATTCTCGTACATCTTCTCAAACACATAAAGAAACCGCATCAGCATTCTTTAAAGACCTTTACGAAAAAGGAAAATTTGTTGAAAAAGTATCACAACAATACTATGACGAAGCAACAAATACTTTCCTTGCAGACCGATATATAATAGGTACTTGCCCACATTGCGGAAACGAAAAAGCATACGGCGATCAATGTGAAGCATGTGGCACAAGCCTTTCTGCAACAGACCTTATCAATCCAAAATCTACACTTTCAGGAAACGAACCACAATTAAAAGAAACAAAACATTGGTATCTTCCACTTGAAGAATACGAAACCTTTATGAGAGAATGGATATTGGAATCGCACCCTGAATGGAAAACAAACGTATATGGACAATGCAAAAGCTGGATAGACCAAGGCTTACAAGCAAGAGCCGTAACACGCGATTTAGATTGGGGAGTGAAAGTCCCTGTAGAAGGAGCCGAAGGCAAAGTATTATACGTATGGTTTGATGCTCCAATAGGATATATCTCAAACACAAAAGAACTACACCCTGATAATTGGGGAAAATGGTGGAAAGAAAAAGACACAAAGCTTGTACACTTCATCGGAAAAGACAATATCGTATTCCATTGCATTATATTCCCAGCAATGCTTAAAGCAGAAGGCTCATATATCTTGCCAGAAAACGTACCAGCCAATGAGTTCTTAAACCTTGAAGGCGATAAAATTTCAACCTCTCGTAATTGGGCAGTATGGTTACACGAATACCTAAAAGATTTCCCAGGAAAACAAGATGTATTGAAGTATGTACTTTGTGCAAACGCACCAGAAACAAAAGATAACGACTTCACATGGAAAGATTTCCAAACACGCAACAACTCAGAACTTGTAGCAATATTTGGAAACTTCGTAAACCGTACAATAGTTCTAACACATAAATATTTTGAAGGCAAAGTTCCACAAAGAGGCACACTAAACGAACTTGACATTCAAACAATAGAACAAATAAAACAATACCCTGAAAAAATAGGACGTAGCATAGAACAATACCGTTTCCGTGAAGCATTAAACGAACTAATGAATCTTGCACGTCTTGGAAATAAATACCTAACAGAAAACGAGCCTTGGAAAACAATAAAGACAGATGAAGCACGCACAGCAACAGTTTTGAATATTTCATTACAAATATGTGCAAACCTTGCCTTACTATCGGAACCATTCCTGCCATTCTCAGCACAAAAACTAAGAGAAATGTTAAACCAAGACTTAGCATTCTGGTACGAAGCAGGCAATTCAGAACTATTAAGCGAAGGAAAACAAATCAATCCAGCACAATTATTGTTTGAACAAATAGACGACAAACAAATAGAAGCACAATTAGAAAAACTACAACAAACAAAAAAAGCAAACGAATTAGCCTCTGCCACAGTAGAGCCACAAAAAGCAAATATAGAATACGATGATTTTGCAAAAATGGATATAAGAGTAGGAACAATCCTTGCAGCCGAAAAAGTAGCAAAAACAAAAAAACTATTAAAACTAACAATAGACACAGGAATTGACCAACGCACCATAGTAAGCGGCATAGCAGAATACTACAAACCAGAAGAAATCATAGGAAAACAAGTATCTGTATTAGTAAACCTAGCACCAAAAGCACTAAAAGGCATAGAAAGTCAAGGAATGATACTAATGGCAGAAAACCTTGACGGCTCTCTAAGCTTCATCTCGCCAGAAAAACCAATCAAACCTGGCGGAACAATTAGCTAAAACTTGTTATAGAGATAGAGAATAGTACCTATAGTTACTATAGTTCCTATAGGTACTATTTTAATAATAAAAAAAACTCGCAATCATGAATCAGCAAATCCTAAAACGTCAATTTCCTTGGCGAGATTCATACTTCTACCAAAAATCAGAAGTGCTTTATCATCTCACATTTACCTTTTGCCAACGATTTCTTCCAAAATATGGCGACCGTACCGTTGATCAAATGCTACAAGCTGCAAGAAGTGGAAAACAAAACATAATAGAAGGGATGGAAGACGGAGTTGCTTCTTCGGAAATGCAGATAAAACTCTTAAATGTAGCAAGAGCATCATTGCAAGAATTAAGAGAAGACTACAAAGACTACATAAAATCACGCAATTTGCAAATATGGACAAATCAACACAAACGTTATGCAAATATGCAAGCCTTTTGCAAAAAGCATAACCAAGTAGAAGACTATAAAACCTATTTTGAAATTTGGAGCGATGAAGAAATGGCAAATATTGCCTTAACTTTGTCGTATATGACAGACGCAATGCTCAATCATTACTTGATTACCTTGGAAAAAGATTTTGTTTCAAAAGGAGGCATAAAAGAAAGAATGTACAAAGCTCGCACAAACTATCGTCAAGACCAAGAAAATCAAATTCAAATCCTGAAAAACAAAATCTCAGAACAAGAAGCCGAAATATCCTACCTAAAAAACCTTTTACAACAACACGGCTTACTCTAAAAAAAAGCAAAGAATCGTAAAAATATCTCAAAGGAAAAATTTTCTTTTTCTTAGAAATATTATTTTTTTTCTTTGAGTTAGATTAAATTTTTTTATCTTTGTAGAGTGGTTTTATTCTTGAAAATAAACATTTAAAACATATAAAATGAAAAGATTATTTACATTAGTTGCATTATGCTTACTCTCAGCAGGAGCATTTGCACAAACAACAAAACAAACAAAAGAAATATTTACAGAAAAAGATAGTATTATGTTTGAATATTTTGATATCTATTTGCAACAATTAAGAGAGCCTTGTTTTGAACTATATCCAACGGATAACATGTGGACATTTATTAAATTGGATACAAGAACAGGTAAATTATGGCAAGTACAATATTCTATAAAAAGTTCAAGTAATGCTTTCCAAACTATTTTAGATACTTCTGATCGAGTGTATGATGGAAATTATATTTGTGGAAGGTTTGTTTTGTATAAAACACAAAATATGTATAACTTTATTTTATTAGATAGAATAGATGGCAGATGTTGGCAAGTGCAATGGAGCCAAGATGGAAAAGAAGGGGTATGGCGTATTTATTAAATTATATAAGTATTATGGAAAAAAATAGTTGGTCAGAATGGCGACAATATTCTGAAAAGGAAAATAAAAAAGTTGAAGAGGAAAGGTTAAAAAAAGAAGAAGCTCAAAAATATACTGATAAAACAAAAATAGAGAATAAAGAGGAAAAGATTGAAGAGACGCTAACGTATAATGGGATAAAACAAACACCTCCTTATTCGGTTTCTTCTTTGGTTTTAGGAATACTTTCTTTACTATTGTTTAATGCTGTAATAGGTGTGATTTTAGGATTTATTGGTTTGTATCAAGCAAATAAGGGATTGTCAAAATATAAGCAATATCCAGAATTATATAAAGGGAATGGAATGCTTGTAGCAGCAAAAGTATTGTGTTTGATTACTGTTATTTTGTTTGTATTGTTTGCAATATTGATTCTTTTAATGCTATTGGGGTTTATTATGTTTAATATTTAAGTAAATAATATGCATTAGTAATATCAAACAAAATCAGAAAATTGGAAAACTGTGCCTATTGTGCAGTTGATGAATGAATAAAAAGTATATTTATAATGGTTATTTTACTATTATTAGTATTTTTTATCTTTGTTCTTTTTTTACGAACTACATCTCGTAGTAATAAAGCACCAAAGAAAAGGAGAAAAAAGACAACTTATAGTTCTTATGCAAAGGTTTTAGGAGAAATAGGTGAAGAAAGTGTAGCTTCTATTTTAAAAACTTTGCCTAAGGACTATGTTGTTTTTAATGATATTTATTTAGAAATAAAAGGCTATTCTACTCAAATAGATCACGTCATTATTTCGCGATATGGAGTCTTTATAATAGAAACAAAGAATTATACGGGTTGGATTTTTGGGAATGATACTTCGGATTATTGGACTCAAACTATATATGAAAACAAATATCAATTAAGAAATCCTTTAAAACAAAACTATGCACACCTAAAAACTTTACAATCTATTTTTGGAATAGATGAAAGATTCTATTTTCCAATAGTTGCCTTTCACGATAGAGCGACATTGAAGTGTGAAACCTATAGAAATGTGATGTATTTTTCAGAATTGAAAGATTATATCCTTTCTCAAAAGATACCTAAATTACATGATGAAATTGTAAATAGATTGTCAGTTGTTTTAAAATCCTATTCTATTAAAGATGAAAGTCAAAAGCAAAAACATATTTATAATGTAAAGCAAGAACTTGCAAATAAACAAGATTTGATAGCAAAAGGAATGTGTCCAAAATGTAGAGGAAGATTAGTAGAACGAAAGGGTAAATATGGTAATTTTATAAGTTGTTCTAATTATCCTTATTGTAAGTTTTCAACAAAGATTAGAGATTAGCGATAGTTCTTAATTGTATTATAATATTATCTCTTTTTCTCAAAATATTTCCTCATTTTAAGAGATTATTTCCTCGAAATATTTTTCTAAAAGCTTGTTTTATTTTTCTGTTTTTATGCAATATTTATTCTGTACTGCATAAAAAACGTACTTTTTTATGCAATATACGGCCTAATGGTCAAAATTCATGATATTTTTAGTCAAAATTGCTCTAATGGTCAA
>CALCUN010000172.1 GCA_937906975.1 uncultured Bacteroidales bacterium | reverse complement strand
CCTTTTTATATGAAGAATTAGAGAAAGCAAACTTAAAAGAAGGAGAACAAGAAGAGTTGCAAGAAAGTGTGGATTTGATGTCAAATGCAGAAAACATAAAAACACAAATCGAAAGTTCACTCTCTCTTTTTGAAACCGAAGACTATCCTTCTGTCATTACTAATCTTTATGAAATTAAAAACAAACTCTCTAAAATAGAAAGCCTAAACAAAACTACCAAAGAACTGTATTCTCGCACCGAATCGGCATTCATTGAATTAAAAGACATATTCTGTGAATTACAAGACTTTAATGAAAAGATAAACTATGATCCTCAACTCTTAGAGGCTAATACTCAACGTTTAGACCTTATCTTTAAACTACAAAACAAACACAATGTAGAAACCGTATCGGAACTTCTACAAATAAAAGAAAACCTATCCAATCAGATAAACCAAACCTCTGATTTGGAATTTGAGATAAAACACTTAGAAGAAAGACAAAACCAAATATTAGAAGAACTCACTCTTCTGATAGAAACAATATATATTCAAAGACAAGAGGCTGCACAAAAAATAGAAAAAGAACTTCTTCCGCTTTTTGAATCTATGGGAATGAAAAATGCGGTTTTAAAAATAGAGATAACAAAACCTGAATCAATCAATAAGACAGCAGGAGAGGTTGAGTTTCTTTTCAATGCCAACAAAACACTCACAACACAATATCGCACTCTTAATAAAGTAGCCTCAGGAGGAGAGTTGTCAAGATTAATGCTTGCTTTAAAGGCTATTCATCTTGAAAAAGACAATATGCCAACTCTTATTTTTGATGAAATAGATAGTGGAATATCTGGTGATATTGCCTCAAAGGTTGCACAGATAATGAAAACTATGTCGGAAAATCGTCAAATAATAGCAATAACCCATTTGCCACAAATTGCTGCCAAAGCAGAAAATCAATTTAAGGTATATAAAAATGATGTGGGAAATCAAACCTTTTCCCACATCACTCTATTAACTTACGAAGAAAGGGTTGTAGAGATTGCAAAAATGCTTTCCGATGAAAACCCTACTCAAGCCGCTCTTACTAATTCTCGCGAATTACTCGCTTAGTGTCTGCGTCTTTTAAGTCTTCGTACCAATATTCTTTATCTAAGTATTCTATCTTTCTGATTTCTGTATATTTCTCTGTCCAAGAGTCAAAGGTAATACGTTTTGTCCAGTTGAAGTATTTATCTTTTTCATATTGATAGTAGTATTCTATGGTTTTTACACCTCTATCGTTTACCGCAACCTCAGAAATCATATAGTTATGTACATCATATTCGTATGTATAGGTAAGAAGTTTTTTATCCTTTGCGTTAAAGACTTCTTTTTTCACAACCAAGCCTTTGTCATCACGTTCAAAGGTTTCTCTTCTTGTTTGTTTGTCATTTCTAACGTAAATCTTTTCAATCACATCGTGTTTGTAATCTCTTTTATATGTAACCTTATCTACGTTTTTTGTGAAATGAAAAGTAGAAATTGTGTGAATCAAACTGTCTTGTGGGCCATAGAAATACTCAATCGTTTTATTCTCTCTCTCGTTTTGAGAATCCATAGTGTATTTACTTAAAAATCCCTTTGCATTGTAAAAGAACTCCTCTGTTCTCATAATAGTATTTGCACCACCACGGCTTTGAGGATATTCTATCTCAACGGCCTTAGCCAAACGTCCTAAATAGTTGTATTCGTATGTAGTAACAGCAACAATTTTGTTATTAGCCTCCATCAAAGTCTTTTTAACCAATTGTTTATTGTTGTCATACTGATAATCTATAAATCTATCCTTTTTTCCATCTATGAAGTTCACTCTATGAGTTAATTGTCTGATGTTGTTAAACTCCAATTGATAATCATCAATAAAGCTTGTGCGTTGAGATTTCAATGCAGAGTCCGATTCAAACTTCATATAACGAACTGTAGAAGGGTATCCCGACAAATCATAATCCTTTGTCATATTAGGAATATCTTGAGCATTAGCAAGAGCAAATGCAAAGAAAGAAAGATAAAAAACAAAAAATCTTTTCATATAATTAATAATTTTTTGCAAATATAGTAAAAAAACTAATCGTCCCAATCTAAGCAAACAGGAAATTTTTCTCTGTAAGTCTTTAAGGCGTCTTTATCAAGGCTTGCATAGATAATTTCTTCTTTATCATCGGTTGCTCTTGCCATTGTTTCACCTTGAAAATCTATTGCTATGGAAGCTCCTTTGTAAGTGTAGTCTTTCTTGTCTATTCCACAACGATTAACCCCCATTACGTAGGCGTGATTTTCTATTGCTCTGGCTGGCAAAAGCATTTCCCAATGACTAATTCTGTCATCTGCCCAACTTGCAACGTAAACTAAAATATCGTAATCAAATCCTTTCTCTTCTGAATAGTGGTTTCGAGCCCAAGTAGGAAATCTTAAATCATAGCAAGTTAAAAGTTTAATTCTCCAACCTTTATACTCAACTATTAATTGTTTATCACCTCTTGTAACTACTTTTGGTTCTTTTGAAAGACAGAAAAGATGTGCCTTGTCATAGTACTCTACCTTATCTTTTGTTACAAAGAAGTGTCTGTTTACATACTTCTCATTCTCTTTTATCAAAATACTACCCTCTACGGCTATGTCTTTTTCTTGTGCAATTTGTTTTAAGAATGCAAGTGATTTTCCTTGCATATCCTCTGCATACTCGGTGTCTATGGTAAAGCCTGTGTTGAACATTTCTGGAAAGATTAACAAATCAGTTTGAGGCTCTAAACCCTGTATGGCTTTTTTGTATCTTTCTAAATTTTCTTCTATTGCGTTGTCTTTTGTGTCTGCTTGATATATTGCTATTTTCATATCTTTTAAAAGTCTTTGTTACCTTCCACAATTACAAGGGTGATCCATTCTTATCCTTGCTTTAGGGAAGAGTAATTTTATATTATTTTGTTCTTCTTTATTCATCTGTATAGCCCTTAGGTCAAGATAGCGTAAATTCCATTTACTCAACTCCTTTGGTAGTTCATAAATAGGGTTATCCCACATAATGAGAGTATCCATTGGTAAAGCGGATAGAGTAGGGGGAAGTGAGTCAATGTAATTGGAAGCAATATCCAAATATCGTAAGTGCTGTAAGGAAGATAACGAATCAGGTATATGATTTATTTTATTCTTAGTTAAAATTAATTTCTCTAACTTAGAAAATTCATACACCTCACTTGGCACTTGCTTTAATCTTTGTTTAGAAAGATTAAGACACCTCACACAATCTTTTTCTTTTAAAGCCTCTTGTAAAGACTTGTAACAATAAGATTGAGAAAAGGAAAGATTTGTGAGAAATAAACTAATAATCAGAAAGAATATTCTTTGCATTCTCACAATCCTTTTTTATTTGCGCTACGAGTTCATCAACAGAAGGGAACTTCTTTTGTTCTCTCAAAAACGCTTTAAAAAAAATAATTATCTCTTTGGAATAAATTTCTCTTTCAAAGGAAAAAATATGTAACTCTATGGCTTTTTTATTTTTTTCTAAGGTTTCTCTTTTTCCTATTGATAAGACACCTTTGTAAATCAAATCATCAACCTCACATCTAACAGCATAAACTCCCTCAGGTGGGATAAGCTTATTGTTAGAAGGCTTTATATTTGCAGTAGGAAAGCCAAGATTTCTACCAATCTTATATCCATGCACCACTTTTCCCTCAATGCTGTAATCATATCCCAACATTTGATTAGCCGACTTTATATCACCCTTCTCTAATGCCTTTCTAATTTGAGTAGAAGAGATTTCCTTTTCATTATGCCAAAGACAAGCCTTAGTACGCTTAATCTTAATGTTTCTATATTCCCCTTTTTGAAGAATATCCTCAAACTCCGAAGAGCCCTTTCTACCAAAACGATTATCATAACCAAGCAATAAGGTTTGAGGATTAATCTTTTCAATAACCAAGTCTAAAAATTCCGAAGCCTCAAGCATAGCAATCTCCTTAGTGAAATGTAGAATCACCAAATAATCCACACCACTCTTAGACAAACTCCTTAAACGTTGATTAGAAGTTTGAAGAATACTAACCTCATTCTCATTATTGGAAATAACCTGTCTTGGGTGGCAATCAAAAGTGATAACCATAGAACAAGTATTCAAATCCTTAGCCTCTTGAATCAACTGCTCAATCAACAAAAGATGACCATTGTGTACGCCATCAAACATACCAATAGAAACAGCAGGTCGTTGCTCAAAACTTTTTAAATCCTCAAAACTTAATACTTTCAAAATACAATAAATTATTGCTAAAATGAGTTTGCAAAAGTACAAAAAACCCCTATCTTTGCAAAAAAAAAAGAATGGATATAATAAGACCAGAAAACGATAACTATAAATTTCGCTTACCAATCCAAATAAGGTTCAGCGATTTAGACGTATTAAACCACGTAAACAATAGCTACCAAGCACAATATTACGACCTTGGAAGAATAAACTACTTTGAAGCAGTAAATGGAGGAGTGTTTGATTGGAACAAAACCATAGTTGTGATAGTAAACACCGAAAACAACTTTTTCAAACCCATACTACAAGGAGAAAAACTATATGTAGAAACAAAACTTGTTAAGTTTGGGACAAAATCCATGACAATGCACCAAAGATTAATCACGGATTCAGGAGAAATAAAAGGCACTTGCAAGACAATACTTGCAGGATTTGATGCAAAAACACAAGCCTCAGCCGAAATTCCACAAGAATTTAAAGAAAAATTCTTAAAATTTGAAGCCGTAGAATAGGTCAATTAAAAATAAATACCTACCTTTGCCAAAAATAACAATAAAAACATAAAGAAATGCAAAACATAGATTGGAAAAACCTACCATTTGGTTACTTCAAAACAGACTACAACGTTCGTTGCTATTACAGAGATGGTAAATGGGGCGAATTAGAAGTAACAGATTCAGAAGAAATAACAATGCACATGGCAGCTACTTGTC
>CALCUN010000171.1 GCA_937906975.1 uncultured Bacteroidales bacterium | reverse complement strand
TTGATTATATATAATTTATGTTTAAAAATGGTTTAATTTTACAAAATTTAAAAAAATTTTTTAAATGTGCTATAATATAAAATACATAAACAATCACCATAATAAAATTCAAATTTCACAACAAAAAAACAGCCCCGATCCTGCATCGAGGCTGTTTTTTTCGCATTTTTGATATCAAACACAACACCCACGACAGATAGATAAACCTCACATAGAGTAGCTTTTATAGCCTTTTCAGCCTTCGCATCAGCCACAAAAAACCGATATTTATGCAATATGCAGATATTTACACCACTCCATCAGCACAAATACCCATTTTGGAGAGAAAATAACACTTCTCATGGCTCGAAAGAAAAATTTTATTATATTTGCACTGATATAAATTTATTTTTTAAACTAAAAAAACATATTTATCATGAAAAAATTTTTAATTTCAATTTGCCTCACGTTGGCGACACTTGTTTCTGTTGCCCAAAATTCAGAACACTTAAAATTTAAAGGAGTCCCAATCAACGGAACACTTTCTGAATTTGTAAAAAAAATGCAAAATGCACAAGGAAAACATTTTAGCATAACAGACCCAAAGGATGTAAATACTGTAATTTATAGAATAAATGAAACAGAAAAAGAATATCAAAAAAATATCAGGAGAAACAGGTACATATTCAGCAGATTTCTCAGCAAATGGTGAGTATTATATTTCTACTTTCTCAAATACTGACACTCCAACTCAATATACAATCAACAACAACAAAGGAAAAGTGTTGATTGTTTTGGAAGATAACAAAGAACAAAAAGAATTGTTGGCAAAATATGGAACAGAAAGAAAAGAATTTGCTAAATTTAAAACCTCTCAAGGAACAGAATTGAATTATTGGATAATAAAACCAAGCAATATGGAAGCTGGTAAGAAATATCCTTTGTTAATGTATGTTTATGGTGGACCTGGAAGTCAAGAGGTGTTAAATTCTCAAAGCAGATTTTCAGATTATATGTGGTTTCGTATGTTAGCACAAAAGGGATATGTAGTTGCTTGTGTTGATGGACGTGGTACAGGAATGAGAGGTGAGGAATTTAAGAAGTGTACTTACATGGAACTTGGAAAATATGAAACAGAAGACCAAATAGAAGCAGCAAAATACTTCGGTTCATTAGATTTTATTGACAAAGAACGTATTGGAATCTTTGGTTGGAGTTATGGTGGTTATATGTCCACACTTTGTATCACAAAAGGAGCAGATTATTTCAAAACCGCTATAGCAGTAGCACCTGTTACTACATGGAGATATTACGACAACGTATATACAGAACGCTTTATGCGTACTCCACAAGAAAATCCAAAAGGATATGACGAAAACTCTCCAATCAATCACGTTGATAAATTGAAAGGAAATTATCTTTTAATACATGGAACAGCAGATGACAATGTTCATGTTCAAAACGCTGTGGATTTAACAACAGCATTGATAAAAGCGAATAAACAATTTGAACAATTTTTCTATCCAAACAAAAACCACAGTATATATGGCGGTAACACAAGATACCATCTTTATACTTTGATGACAGATTTTATTTTTAGAAAATTATAAAAATGTTAGAAAAATTTGAATCCTTTGTAAGCGATAATAATTTGTTTTCAAAAGATGATAGAATCCTCATTGCCCTAAGTGGCGGTGTGGATTCTGTCGTTTTATCACACTTGATGTGTAGAGCAAATTATAAGATTAGTTTAGCACATTGTAATTTTCATTTAAGAGATGAGGAAAGCAATAGAGATGAGGCCTTTGTTCGCTCTTGGGCGAAGGAGAATAATATTCCTCTTTTCGTAAAAGAATTTGACACCTACCAATATATGAAAGAGAATAAACTCTCTTTGGAAATGGCAGCAAGGGATTTACGTTATAATTGGTTTAATTCTCTTTTAGAAAGCGAAGGGTTTACTTGTCTTTGTACAGCACACCATTTAGATGATTCGATAGAGACATTTTTTATCAATCTTTTAAGAGGTACAGGTATAGCAGGACTACATGGAATAAAGGTAAAAAACGATAAAATCATTCGTCCTCTGCTTTTTGCAACAAGAGAAGAAATACTCTCTTACGCCAAGCAGAATAATATCTCATACGTTGAGGACTCCACTAATTCAGAAACAAAATTTACTCGTAATAAAATTCGTCATAATCTTTTTCCTGTATTGCGAGAGATAAACCCTAATTTTGAATTTGCCCTTAAAAAAGATATAGAATACCTAAACGATACAGAATTTATTTTCCGTAGAGAGATAGAGAAAACAAAAAAAGAAATAATTGAAACAGAGCAAGAGGTAATCAAAATAAATATATCAAAGTTAAAGCAATTAAATCCTATGAAGATATATCTTTATGAAATATTGTCGGAATATGGATTTAACGAAACAAATATTAACGATATATTATCTTGTCTTGATGAAATTTCAGGTAAACAATTCTTCTCTAAAACCCATCGTCTTGTAAAGGATAGGCAGTATATTTTCATAGATGTGATAAAGAATAATACAACTAACGATTTCTTTCTTATAGATAATTGTCAATCATCTTTGATTTACCCTTTGAAAATGCAGATTGAGTTATTGAGAGATTTGAAGTTTATAAATATTTCAAAGGATAAAAACATAGCGATGTTAGATGCTGATTTGTTGAAATTCCCTCTCATACTTAGAAAATGGAGACAAGGAGATAGTTTCGTGCCTTTTGGAATGAAGAAAGAAAAGAAACTAAGCGATTATTTCACCTCAAATAAATATTCTCTTTTAGACAAGGAAAGTCAATGGATTCTTTGTAGTGAAGAAAAAATTGTTTGGTTGGTATCAGAGAGAATAGACGATAGATTTCGCATAAGTAATAAAACAAAAAATATTCTTAAAATTGAAGTAGAAAAATGAAGAAAATAGTGTTATTTTTCTTTGGTTTAGTGATGTGTTTCTTTGATTTACACTCTCAAAACACAGAGATTTTAAACCTAACAAACAAAATAAATCAAGATAGTTTACAACAAAACGTAATAGACTTACAATCCTTTTCCACACGTTACGCATACAGTCCAAATAGGAAAGAAGTAGCGGAATATCTCAAAACACGTTTAGAAGATTATGGCTTTGAAGTTGTTTTAGATTCTTTTCTTTTACAAACAGGTTGGTTTCCAACAGCAGCAGACACGCTTTGGCAATACAATGTCATAGGAGAAAAACAAGGATTGTGGGCAAAGGATACAACAATTCACCTAATGGCTCATTACGATTCTCGTTCCGATATGGAGGGATTTGAGGATTATTTTAATTTTGCCCCAGGAGCAGACGACAACGCAAGTGGAGTAGCAGCATTATTGGAGATTGCAAGAATTTATCATCAAAACAATATTCAACCAATCAAAACCTTAGTGATAAACTTCTTTGCAGCAGAAGAACAAGGGCTAAGAGGTAGTTGGGACAGAATAGAGAAAATTTCAACACCTATTTGGCAAGAAGACATAAAAGCAGTAATCAATCTTGATATGATAGGTTATTGTACAAGCGATTCTACGGATTATGTTTTCGATATCATAACCTACGATGGTAGCGAGGTGCTTACTCAAATGGCAATCGATTTTTCAGAAGATTATTCCATATTAGAATACAATACAACAACAGAAAACAATTACGCATCAGATTCTTATAGTTTCTATTCTTACGGAGTGCCAAGCGTCTTTTTGATGGAACACGAGT
>CALCUN010000170.1 GCA_937906975.1 uncultured Bacteroidales bacterium | reverse complement strand
GACGAGCAGCCAAAGTATTAAGCAATCGTTCCTTGCAACAAGCCTACACAATTCACAAAAAAATCTACTACACTCAAACAGATTATTATTCAAATATATGCCTTAAACTAAAAGAAAACAAGAATCACCACACCCTTTACATAATTGACGAAGCCTCAATGATAGGAGAAGGCGACAATTTACTAACAGACCTATTCTCATACGTTAAAAACGGAGTCAAAAACAAAATAATACTTCTTGGAGACAAAGCCCAACTCCCACCCGTTGGCAGTAGAGAATCCTTCGCTCTTGATGCCGACTATCTAAATCAAAGATTTGCCGAACCAATAGGCTATTATCAACTAACCCAAGTAGTAAGACAAGCCTTAAAATCAGGGATTTTGAAAAACGCAGCAAACATTCGCTGGGCAATAGAGAACAAAACGCAACTACCAATCTTTAAAACACAAAACCATAAAGACTTTCGCAGAATAGAATCCATAGACTTTGAAGATACACTCGTAAACCAGTACCGACAAATCGGCGAAAAAGAAGTTGTAGTCGTAACAAGAAGCAACTTTGCCGCCAATCAACTCAATCAATACATTAGAAACAGAATTTTAGAAAAAGAAAACATAATAGATATTGGCGAAAAACTAATGTCTATTCGCAACAATTATTATTGGAATACAGAAGATGAATACTCCGACTTCATAGCAAACGGAGATATTATTGAGATTACAAACATCTTTTCCTACGAAGAAAAATTCGGATTCAACTTTGCCAACATAGAAGCCAAGATTAACGAAAGCGAAATACGAATTGAACTAACCATAATGCTTGATACACTAACCGATAAGCAAGCCCACCTTTCACAAGAAAAAGAAAGACAACTCTATGAGGCCATTTTCTCTTATTATCAACAAGATTGCAACAACAAAGCCCTTGTACACAAGTCTGTAAAAGAAGATAAATACTTCAATGCCTTACAAGTAAAATTCTCAAAAGCCATTACCTGCCACAAAGCCCAAGGAGGCGATTGGCACACCGCCTTTGTGCTGAACGAAGTTCCTGCCTTGGAAGCCGAAAACAAAGAATATTTCCGTTGGCTCTACACAGCCGTAACCCGAGCACGCAAACAAATTTTCTTAGTCAATTTTTCCGAAGATTTTTTCTTTGAATAAATTTTTTCTTTCTTTGAAAAAAAATATTTTTTCTTAGACTTATTTTTTTCAAATATTTGCTTAGAAATTTATCCTCCGAAAGTAATAGCATTACGATACGATTGTAATACCATTACGATACGATTATAATACCATTATGATACCTTTATAATTTTCTAAAACAAAGCAAAGATTTCTTTTGCAGTTATTAAAAAAAGTTATACCTTTGCACACCAAGATAAAAATAAAGAATTGTATTTATGAAGAAGTTTATTATATTTGCCGTACTAATATGCGTATTATGCACGCTTTCAGCCCAAAAAGGAAGAAGAAACTTTAAAGCAGCAAATAGATTTAGCAGTAGTATAGAATTTTCCGCAGGAGGAGGTACCCGTGGTTTGAGTTTGATTCAAAAACTACCATATATATGTGATGGATTTAAGCCCAAATGTATGGGAAAATTTTCTGTGGGATACCATTTTACTCCTGTATTAGGAGCAAGATTGACTTTAAAAGAAGGAGAGGCAATGAGCAACCCAAAAAACATCCCAGGACTTACTGTTTCAATGGATCCACTTATTCACACTAGCGTTGATTTACTTGTAAATTTAACTAATTTATGGGAAACTAGACCTAAGAGAAAAAATTTTGGTATTTGTGAAAATCCAACCATTGTTTTTGGTGCAGGAGTTGCAACATTTAGACAAAAAGATGTTAAAGTACAATATTCTACTCCTGCTTTTAATGGAGGTATTCTTTTACAAGTTGTCAGATATAAGGGTTTTTCTATTTATTTAGAAGGGAACATAGCATTTTCTAATAACGCTGTTAGTTCTTTGAGTAATTCAGAAGTAATTGACAGTAGAATTAACGGATGGATTTCGACTGCCGATCTTTCTGGCGGAGTAAGTTTCAAAATACCTACTAAGCACAAAAATCAAAGGCGTTATTATACGGGAGGAAGAAGATATTAAAATAAAAAATAAGGCTAAATTTCTCAAAAGAAACTTAGCCTTATTTTTTTATCTCTTTGTTTTATTTAACTAATTCTTGTAATTAATTCTTGAACTATGGTGTTCATCTTATTTCCTGCTTTGGCTACACCTTCCAAAACTTCTTCGTGAGTGCATTCTTCTTGACTTTCTTCTTTGAATACATTGCTTATAACAGACATTCCAAAAACTTGCATTTGAGAGTGTGAGGCTACGATTACTTCTGGCACGGTACTCATTCCCACAGTGTCGCCTCCGATTGTGCGGAAGAATTTATATTCTGCTGGAGTCTCAAAACTTGGTCCTGTTGTACCAACATATACTCCTTCTTGTAGTTTTATATTATTTTTTTCTGCTATTTCTTTTGCATATTGTCTTAGTGTAGGATTATATATGTTTGTCATAGATGGAAATCTTACGCCAAGTCTTTCGTCATTTCGCCCAATGAGTGGATTTGGCATAAGGTTTATGTGGTCTTTTATTAGCATTATATCACCTACTTCATAGTTTGGGTTTACTCCTCCTGAAGCATTGGTTACTATAAGGGTGTGTACGCCTAAGGATTTCATAACTCTAATTGGGAATGTTACTTCTTGCATTGTGTAGCCTTCGTAGTAGTGAAAGCGTCCTTGCATACAAATTACTTTTTTATTACTTATTTCACCAAAAATCAACATTCCTTTATGTCCTTTTACTGTGGATTGTGGAAAATGTGGAATTTCTGAATAAGGTATAGAATGTTCTATTTTTAAGTTATCAACGAAATTGTTTAATCCGCTTCCTAATATTATTCCTACTTCGCATTGTGTGGCGTATTGCGAAAGATATTCTGCTGTTTCTTTGATTTTATCTAACATCTTCTTGTATTGTTTTTTCTATTAAAGGGTTTTCTTTTCCATATTGGTGAACTTCTATGTCTATTGGCAAGACATAGATTTCGGTTTCTAAATCTTGCAATCGCATTGCGTCTTTTTCTGTTGTTAAAAGTATGGTTTTATTTAATGAGTTATCATCATAGAGTTTTTTTATCGCTTCTTTATCTTTGATTGTAAAGTTATGATGATCTGGGAAGGTTATTGTATTTATTACCTTAGTGATTGAGTTTAGATATTCTACTATATGTTGGTTGTTTGCTATGCCTGTAAAGAGTATTACTTTATAATCTGATAAGTTTATTTTCTTATTTTTATCTTTTATGTAATATGGTTCTTTATATACTATGTTTGAGAAAAAGATTTTTTGATTTGGTTGTGCTTTTAGTTTGTTTACAAAGTTTTGTTTTTGATTTTGATTTAATGGAGGACACTTTGTGATTACTATATAGTCGGCTCGTTTAAATCCTTTACGATATTCTCTTAATCGTCCAAAGGGTATAACTCTGTCTTTAAAGAATGGTCGGTTGTATTCAGTGAGTAGTATATTTATGTCTCTATTTATGTAGCGGTGTTGATAGGCATCATCTAATATTATTAGATTTGTATTTGGGGAGTCTTTGAGCAGGTTTTTTACTCCTTTGTTTCTATCTTCACATACTGCTACAAGAGTATTTGGGTTGCGTTTATAAAGCAACAAAGGCTCATCTCCTACCTCTGAGACTGAGTGATTAGGTTGTAATTTAATGTATCCTTTGGTTTTTCTGCCATATCCTCTGCTCAATATTGCTAAATTGAAATTAGGACTTAGGCTTTTGATGAGATATTCTACGAAAGGGGTTTTACCTGTACCTCCTACACGGAGATTTCCTACAGATATTATTTTTACGTTGTGGGATTGTTGTTTTAAAATTCCGCAATCAAAAAGTTTGTTTCTTAGGTATGTGATTATTCCGTACATATTCTATCTGCAATTGCTTACCCATAGATATGAGCCATCAAAGAAACTACAATAAGTATAAAGCATTCGTTTAGATTTACTACCCTCTAACGGAGAGCCATCGTAGTATATGTATTTGGAATCGCAGTTTGGACAGTGTAGAAGCACGTTATTTGTTGTATCTACTTCAAGGCGTCCAGTACAATCTTGTGCTACGCAACTACGTTCAAAGGCTATAAATTCGTTCCAATTCTTTCTAAAAATAACTACGCCTCTATATCCTCCTTGGAAGTATTCCCAACCACGATTTCCGTAATTTAAATTAAAGTATTCGGCACTATCGGGATCTATATAAAAGTTTACATATCCATAATCATAAGGCTCTTCACATGAGCTAAAGAGAAAACTAATGCTTATTAAGCCTAAGATTATGGATATGCGTCTTTTCATATATTAGAAACGCCTATTGATTTGAGAATATTGTAATTAAACAAACTTCTCCTACAATTCTTAAACTTTCTTTACTGATATTTTCCATATTATCTTGCACTGTATGCCAGAAAGGAAAGAAACTACATGTCGGATCGTTTTGTACAATATCTATCATAGGGATTCTTGCATTAAGATTCACCCAATGATGATCATCCATTATAGGATAAGTATTTTCGTTTATGAATATATTAGAATATCCCTTTGCAGAGGCAATATCCCACACCTTATTCATAATAGAAGCTGCATAGTGCATAGATAAACCTTCTTTTGTAAAACGTAGATTCTTGTATCCAACCATATCAAGCAATATTCCATAGTTTGCAGTATAGAAAGGATAGTGAGGAGTCTTGCTCCAATATTGAGAACCTAAACACCAATCACTTTGATCCTCCACATCGCTTTCCGCCCATGAAGGAGTGCCTTGGTCTTCAAGGTCAAAAAATATAATATCTACGCCTTGTGTGTTTTGTTTTTGGCGAAATACTCTTGCGATTTCCATTAAAACACCTACTCCACTTGCACCATCGTTTGCTCCATCTATAGCTTTTTTGTGGTTTTCTTCATTAGGGTCTTCATCAGCCCATAGTCTGCTATCCCAATGTGCTGCTAAAACTACTCTATCTAAGGCTTCAGGATTGAAAGAAGCAATAATGTTTCTTCCTTCAACACTTGTTCCGTCCCAAAGCGAAGATGAGAAATTTTGCACATAGACTGTATCGGCATATTGCTTCATAAAGTTTATTAAATAATCACCACAAAGTTGTGAGGCTTTGCTCTTAGGTATACGTGGGCCAAAATCGCATTGTGCCTTTACATAAGAATATGCCGAATCCGCATTAAAAGTTGGGATTTCTACTTTTGTGTAATCTATTTGCGTAATTGTAGTTTCTTCTGTAGCTTCTTTGCAAGAAGCAAAACACAAAATCAACGCAAATATTACTAATATGTTTAATTTATTTCCCATTTTGCTCCCTCTTTTCCGTCTTTGATTGTAATTCCTACTGAGGCTAATCTATCTCTTATCATATCGCTCTTTGCCCAATCTTTATTTGCTCTTGCATCTGCTCTCATTTCAGCAATTATACTCATCAATCCATCAATTATATTGCTAGTATTGTCGCTTTGTTCGCTCTTCATACCAAGAATTTCACTGAATATGATTTCAAAGTTTTCTTTTAATTGAGCTTTGTCAGCTTCTGTGATTGTTTCTTTTTTGTCAGAGATTAGATTTACTAAACGTGAGATTTCAAACATATTTGCAATTACAACTGGTGTATTGAAATCATCGCACATTGCTTCAATACATTTTGTAAATACTGCATTAAAATCTACGCTTGTTTTGTCAGAAGTTGGAAGGCTATTGATATTTTTTTGTGTTTCAAATAATTTTTTCATTCCCTTTTCAGCTGCAGAAAGTGCCTCATTAGAAAAATCTAATGTTGAACGATAGTGAGCTTGTAAGATAAAGAAACGAATTGTCATTGGGCTGTAAGCCTTATCTAATTTAGGGTGATTACCTGTAAAGAACTCATTTAAAGTTATGAAGTTACCAAGACTTTTTCCCATCTTTTGACCTCCGATTGTTATCATATTGTTATGCAACCAATATTTCGCAGGTTCTTTTCCAAAAGCACATATTGATTGTGCAATTTCGCTTTCGTGGTGAGGAAAAAGTAAGTCTAAACCTCCGCCATGTATGTCAAATTGTTCTCCAAGATACTTTCTGCTCATTGCAGTACACTCCAAATGCCAGCCAGGAAAACCATCGCTCCAAGGAGATGGCCAACGCATAATGTGTTCTGGTGAGGATTTTTTCCAAAGTGCAAAGTCAGCAGGATTTCTCTTTTCTTCTTGTCCGTCAAGCTCACGAGTATTTGCTATCATTTCGTCAATAACTCTATTAGACAAAATTCCGTATTTGTGAGTGTCGTTATTGTATTTCAAAACATCGAAATAAACACTGCCATTGCTTATATAAGCGTAACCATTTTCTAATAATTTTTCTACAATCTGAATTTGGTCAATTATATGTCCTGTTGCGGTTGGTTGAATACTTGGACGCAAAATATTCATTGAGTCCATTGCTTCAAGGTATCTTTGAGTGAAGTATTGAGCTACTTCCATTGGCTCTAATTGTTCTAATCTTGCTTTTTTTGCAATCTTATCTTCGCCACTATCAGCATCGTTTTCCAAGTGTCCAACATCAGTTATATTTCTTACATATCTTACCTTGTAATCTAAATATTTAAGAAAACGAAAAACAGTATCAAAAGTTAATGCAGCTCTTGCGTGTCCTAAGTGAGCATCTCCATAAACTGTTGGTCCGCAAACATACATTCCCACAAAAGGAGAGTTAATTGCTTGAAACTCTTCTTTATTTCTACTAAGCGTATTGTAAACTACTAATTTTTTTGTATTCTCTATCATAATTCTTCTTTATTTCTATTTGTTAAATTTAATCTTTCTTGACATCAATCCTGTACACAAACAAGATATTGTAACAACCATGAGTAATATTGCTACAATATCTGTAAAGTATATTTTGATTGGGAAACTTTCCACTATGTAAGAAGCCCCCATTTTAATGATTCCAAAGTGTTGTTGTAGCAAACAAAATATTATTCCTAAGATTAGTCCACATAACATTCCTATTACACTCATCATAACCCCTGTTGTGAAAAATATTTTGCGAATATCTCTTTTTGTTGCACCCATTGTTCTTAAAATCATTATATCTTTTTTCTTTGTCATAATCAGAAGCGATAACGCCCCCATTATATTGAAACTTGCAATAAAGATAATAAATCCCAAAATTATATATACCGCCAATTTTTCTGCCTTTACCACCTTATAATAAACAGGATCTTGTTCCAATCTATCCTTTACAACATAGTTTTCAGGGATTAGTTTTTCTATTTCGGCTTTTACTTGCTTTGTTTTCTTTAAATCTTTAAGCTTTATATTAAGACTACTTACTTGATTTGAAGAAAGCTCCATTAGATTTTGAGCAAAAGACAAAGGAACTATTGCAACATTATTATCTATATCGCTTTTAGTCAAAAAACTTGCAGAAAACAAAGCTTTATCTATGTTTAAATTATCCTCAGGCACTATAACATTTGTCGGATTCTTCTTTGGAATGCAAAATTGTATAGGAATATTCATTTTTTCCGCACCTTGATAAAGCGACATCTGCAACATCAAAGAATAACCCAAAATACAATTTGCCTTTTCCTTAGTATAAAGAGAAGTATTTCCTATCTGCATAGTTGTATCTATATTGGAAATTCTAAAAAACTCCTCTTCCACTCCATACATATCAACAATACTTTGAGCGTTTTCAAAAGAAATCAAAACCGACTCTTTGACAACAGGCGTACAAGCCTGTAGTTGTGAAAGAGATTCTATTTGTTTAACATCTATTTGCTCAACATCTATAACCTTCCCTTTGCTTGGAAGAATTATCAAGTCGGGATTAGAATAGCTCAACATATCCGATGCCAAACAAGTAAAGCCATTGAAAACAGAAAGCACAATAAGCAATGCCATTGTTACGACTCCCACACCGATAAGAGAAATTAAAGATATTATATTAATAACTTTAAGGTCCTTTTTCGAGAAAAGATATCTCATCGCTATGAAGAAGCCAAAACGCATCTTGATATTATTTTTAAGATTTTAACAACCTATCAATATTCTCGCTATAATCCAAACTATCATCTATAAAGAAAGACAAATCAGGTATGATTCTCAACTGATTTCTTTCCATTATTGCAAGTTTATTGCGTAAAGCAGATTTATTAGCCTTTACCAACTCATAAACTTCCTCTGTTTTCACACCCGCAAGTGCGAAAATACTAATATATATCTTAGCTATTGATAAATCCGATGATACTCTAACTTTTGTTACCGTTATCATCGCTCCCTTAAATAGGTTTTTAGATTCATATCTCAGAATCTCGCCCATATCTTTCTGTATTAAGCGGGCTACTTTTTGTAATCTGTTACTGTCCATAGGCTTGCAAAGTTACGAAAAAATAACATTTTCTTATTAAAACAAAGAAAAAATAGTACCTTTGCCAAATGAAAATCAGATTAACAAAGGAATTTAGATTTGAAATGTCCCATGCACTTGATCAATATCAAGGTTTGTGCAGAAATCTTCACGGACATTCTTACAAATTATTCATTACCGTAATAGGAGAATATGTAAAAAATCCACAAAACAATAGTTCAGGAATGGTGTTAGACTTTAAAAAGGTGAAAGAACTTGTGGAAAATAGCATCATAAACGATTTTGATCATGCCGTTGTTTTAGATAAAAACAGCAAATTCGCAAAAGCTTTAAAAGAAACCGATACTAAAATGATAATCTTTGATTGCCAGCCAACATGTGAAAACCTTATCATGGAATTTCACGACAGGATAACCAAGGTTTTACCAGAAGGCATCAAACTTGCTAAAATAAAGCTTTACGAAACAGAGACTTCTTTTGCAGAATGGTTGATAGAAGATAATGAATAATTAAAATACAAAACCATGAACAACGATAAATTTCAATTTCCATACATTGCGAAATGGATATTTTCGCTTTCCATAATAGCATTAGTTATTTTCTTAATGTGGTACTTTCGTTTTCTTGTAGTTTGCATTCTTTTAGCCTTGATTCTTGCCTTTATGGGCACTCCAATTCAAAATCTATTACAAAAATTCCACATAGGGAAATTCCATTTTTCAAGAACAATAACCACCATTCTAACACTCCTTTCTCTTGTTTCAATCTTCACACTCTTGGGTTACATCATTGTTCCCCTATTCATTAGCCAAGCAATGGAATTTGCAAATCTTGACGTTTACAAAATCGCAGATTATTACGCAGAGCCAATAAACAAAATAGAAAATTTCCTATTTGAATATCAATTACTACCACCTGATAAAAATTTAGAAACACTTGTTTCTTCATATATATTAGAGGCCTTAAACACTCTTAACATTACCAACATAGCTGACGCAACTATAAATCTAACAAGCAACATCGTGATGGGAACTTTCATAGTTCTTTTCATAACCTTTTTCTTTCTAAAAGACAATAACCTTGTAAATAAATTCATAAACGCAGTTACACCCGATTTATACTTAGATGAAATTCACAAAATCATATCTTCCTCACGCTCTCTTATAAGTAGATATTTTTTAGGCATATTTTCCGAAATTGTGATAATGATTGCCATTTTATCTTTGGGCTTTTATTTAGTGGGATTAAAGAATGTGATTTTGATTGCTACAATTTGTGGAGTTATGGTCATACTTCCATATATTGGAGTGTTGATTGGAGGGGTAGTAGGTCTTATGGTTTGTCTTACAAGTTATCTTGGAGCAGACCCAACTCTTGATATAATTCCGATAACCATTAAATTCGTTAGCGTTTTTGCTGTTGTAAAACTTATAGACGACTTTATTCTTCAACCTCTCATTTATTCAAAAAGTGTAAAGGCTCACCCGTTAGAAATATTCTTAGTTATACTAATGGCAGGCGAAGTAGGAGGAATTTTAGGTATGATTTTTGCAATTCCTGTCTATACATTATTTAGAATAATTGCCAAAGAATTTTTCGTAAAGTGGAAATTCATAAAGAAAATAACAGAAAATCTTTAAAATCTTAGTATTTTTGCAAACAAGCAACAAAGAAATGAAAAAGATTATCAAGTTTTTTTTACAAAAAGTACCACGAAAATACTTACAAAAGTTAGTTTTAGTATTTAAAATCTTTGCAAAGTTATTTTATTTGGGCAACAAAAAAGAGTGTCCTGTGTGTGGGAAACATTATCGCAAGTTTTTACCTTACGGATACGTTATTTCAAGAGAAAATGCCTTGTGTCCAAATTGCTTATCCTTAGAAAGACACCGCCTTTTGTGGCTTTATTTTAAGAAAGAAACCAATTTATTTGAAGAAAAACGCTCTTTCTTACACATAGCACCTGAGATGTGTTTTATTCCTTTGTTTAAAAAATTGCCAAATCTTGATTACAAAACAGCAGACTTAGAATCGCCTTGGGCAGACATTCACTTAAACATAGAAAATATGCCTTTGGAAGATAACAGCTTTGATATTCTTATGGCAAATCACATACTTGAACACGTAAACGACCTTCCAAAAGCACTAAGTGAAATAAAACGTGTACTAAAACCAAACGGTTGGGCAGTGTTGCTAAGTCCTATCAATCCAAACAGAGAAACCACATACGAAGATGCAAGCATAACAAGTCCAGAAGAAAGAGAAAAACACTTTGGACAAAAAGACCATGTAAGAGAATTTGGAAAAGATTATGCGACTCTTTTAGAAAAGGCAGGATTTGAGGTAGAAGAAAACAAATTTGTTGAAACCCTTTCAGAGCAAGAGTTGGAAAGATTTGCAATAGCGAAAAAAGAAAATATCAATATAGAGCATCACATTTTCATAGCGAAAAAGAGACAATAGGAATGAAAATAACACTAATAGGGACTGCATATCCATACCGCGGAGGCTTAGCCTCGTTTAACGAAAGACTGATCTCGCAATTTCAAAGCGAAGGAGAAGAAGTAGAAATCAAAACTTTCACTTTGCAATATCCCTCAATACTTTTCCCAGGCAAAACACAATTTTCTTCAAGCGAAAACACAAATAATTTTCCCATAGAACGCTGTGTCAATTCTGTTAATCCTTTTAATTGGATTAGCCTTGGCAGAAAAATAAAGAAAGAAAAACCCGATATTGTTATTATAAAATATTGGATGCCTTTT
>CALCUN010000169.1 GCA_937906975.1 uncultured Bacteroidales bacterium | reverse complement strand
GTTCTTTTAGAAATAGAATTATGATAAATTTTTAATTTATTTGGTGCTAAATTTGGAGTACAATTTTCGCAAGTTGTATTATAACCTAATATTTTAGATTTAATTGTACCATTAAATTTTGCTAAATTTCCACAAACTTCACATTTATAAGGTTCTATATCATGTAATAAACAAAACCATGCTTCTTCTTCAGATCTATATTGTTTTTTAAATTCTTCAAATATTTCATTTATTTCATTATCCCAATAATTTTTCCAACAAAATCTTTTTTTACAATTATCTGAAATAATATTTTTCTTTTTTAAAATTATAGTAAACGGACCTGGCATAAAATTATCAATTAATTCTTGTTCTATAAAAGCATCTCTATCATTATTTTTAATTTGTATATGATAAAAATAATAAGAGGTACGGCAGAAAAAGAGCGACAAATAACTAAAGGCAGAGAATTTATGATGTATATAATAAGCAAAGCTAATAAATTGATAAAAAAATATTGAATCATATATGCATTGATTATAAGTATAATCCAATATATGATACAACATCATAACGCTTAATCCTCCACTTAAGGCAGAAAGAAATCCTATGCCTTTTGCTACATAGGCTGTATCAATTAATCCAAAGGCTGAAAAAATTGCTCCTAATAATTGATAGAAAGGTGCTCCTGGTGGATGAGGTATTTGAAGTGTAGAAGAGGTTGCAACAAACTCTGCTCCGTCCCAAAAAGATATAGTAGGATAGAGAGTAAAGGTGTAAAGTAATGTGCTGATTGCTGCTATTATCCAACCAATGATATTTATGGTCTTTTGATGTTGCATTTGTTTGTTACCAATTTACAAATGATTTGTTGAATATGTCTTCTACTAATTCTTCGCTTATTTCATTTATTAAACTTTCTTCAACTTCTGAAAGTGAGAAATTGCTATCATAGTCCCTAAATCTACTGAATTGTGTTTGATAATTCTCTTTAGGATTTTTTGTGTTTTCAAATGTGATTCTTATTGTTATAGTCAAACGGTTTTTAGCAGCTCTATCATTTGCTCCTATTGAGGTTGGCGTTATGCTATATCCTGTTATTGTACCTTTGAATACAAGGTCTGCATTAGAATGTACTTGTAATAAATTGGTTGATGAGTTAATTTTACTTACCAAATCGTTGGTCAAGTCTGATGCAAGAGTTGCTTGTACTATGCTTGCACGATTGGCAAATGGTTCAACTTGATATGTATGAACATCAGGTGAGATAGACGCTCCTGTAAAGGAATAACCTCCTACACAACTTACAAGAGTGCCTATCAAACCTAACAATATTATTGCTTTGTAAAATTTCATTATTTAACAATCAATTTTGTTGCTTTTCTTCCGCCCACTTTTACGAAATAAATTCCAGATTGTTCTATTTCTATAACAGAATTTGGAGTGTAGTTGTTTATTTCCTTTACTACTTGTCCTAATGGATTTACTATTTGTATATGAGAGTTGTTTTCGCAATTAATACGAAGTTTTCCATTTGATGGGTTTGGATATACTGATATTTCTTGTGTATTTGCAACATCTTCTAATGAAGATTCATAGTTTATCATTATATCATCTAAGTATAATTCAGGGAAGTTTGCTGTTCTGGTTTCTTCACAACCAACTATTGCAAGATATATTACTTCATTTGCTGGTTGTTGAGAGACATAATATATCGGCATTTCAAATTGTTGATAGCCTTCTGTCTTTGCAAATACGTCATCGCTGTAAAAAGCTCCTAATCCTACTATTGTTCTTATTCCTTCTACTTCTCCGAATAGTAATGCTGTCATTTCAAAATAGTCGTATGCAGTTTCGGTTTCTTCTTGATAATTAAATTTGTAATAACCATTTATTGTACTTGGTTGATTACTTTCTTCTATTTGTAATCCTCCTGTTATAAGATTTGTTAATAGATTCATATAATCCATTTCACCCATAGTAGTATCGCTTTGAGCTAATAATTCCAATAGAAGTTCAAAGTTTATTGTACCATTTGTAAGGAATCCCGGTATAGCAAAGGATTCTACTTGCATCATTGTTGCAATTGACGAAGGCAACATTTTAGGCGCTACTTTAACTGCATAGTCTCCTGTGTTGGCATCGGTAGATTTTGAGACTTCACAAAGATTCATTCCCATAAATCCTAATGAACTCCAACCTTGTGGCATATTAGCTGCCCATGTTTCAAAACTTGAATTTGTGAATTGTTGTGCTTTTGATGTAAAGCACATAAAGATTACTGCTAAAACTAATAATACTTTTTTCATACTCTTTGTTATTTAATTATTGATTCTATTTGTTGTCTTGTTACTTGATTTGAAATAGTTGCTTCACCTATTGAATTTAACAATACAAACTTATATTCATTATTAATTGTTTTCTTGTCGCTATTCATATAGTTAAATAGCTCCAAAGTGTCGTTTACTTTTTGGATTGTGTAGTATTGTTTGATATAATCTTTGATTTTGGCAATTGTTTCTTTGGATAGATTTTCGCAAAGTGAGAGTGTGTAATATATTCCGCTTGCAACGGCTTGGCCATGCAAGAGGTCTTCTCCTTTTTTCATTGCAATACTTTCTAAGGCGTGGCCTATTGTATGCCCAAAGTTAAGTATGTGTCGGTAATTCTTGTCAAAGGGATCTTTTTTTACGATTTCTTGTTTAAGACTTATGGATTTATTTATAAATTCTTGGTTGTTTCCTATTTCTTGTGGAGTGAATTTTATCATTTTTTCAAATAATTCTGCATCGGAAACAAGGGCTATTTTTAGCATTTCGGCTACTCCGTTTAGGATTTGACGCTCCGAAAGTGTTTCTAAAAGACTTGGCTCTACGCAAATGGTAGCTTTTTTAACGAAAGTGCCTATTTGATTTTTTACTTCTCCAAAATTGATTGCACATTTTCCGCCAATGGTAGCGTCAATCATTGCAAGAAGTGTGGTAGGTACAAGATAGGTGTCAATTCCTCGTTTATAGGTTGCTCCAACAAAAGATACTAAATCTGTTATCATGCCTCCGCCTAAGGCAATCAATTGAGCGTTTTTATCGGAGCCTTGTTCTATGAGGGTTTGTATAACGGTGGTATAGGTTTCTAATGTTTTGTTTTCTTCTCCTGGCTCTATTTCTATTATTTGTGCATCACATAGACTTTCAACCTCGCCAATTAGTGTTGCAAGACAATGATCATAGGTGTTAGAGTCAAGGATTATTATTTTTTCTGCTTGTTTTTTTCTTCTTAAAGCTCTGTTTAATCCCTCAAAGTTTATGATTTTTTCCATTTTAATGTCCGTATTTTGATAGGAATTGTATTCTCATTAGCCTTACTTCTTCTCTTGTGTATTCGTCTTCGCCTAATTCTTCAAGCACCTCATCAATATCATCTGTTTCCATCTCTCTTAATACTTCGCTTATTTCGTCTTGATGATATTGGTCTATATATTCATCTATGCAATAGCTTAAATCTATTTTTGTTCCCGAAGATACAATACTTTCTATTTCTGTTAGCAATTCATCTACTTCCATATTTTTTGATATTGCTATATCTTCTAATGGTAGTTTTTTGTCTATGCTACGTATTATAAAGTATTTTAATCCTGAAGACTTATTTATTAGTGATTTTATAACTAAATCTTGTGGTCTTGTTATGTCTTTTGCTTCTACATACGTCTTTATGGCTTCAAGAAACTCATCTCCGTATTTTTTTGCCTTAGATGCTCCTACTCCTATTATGTTTTTTAATTCTTCTTCCTTAATAGGGTATTGAATACACATATCTATCAAAGACCTGTCTTCAAAAATTACGTATGGTGGTAGTTTTTCTTTTTCTGCTATCTTTTTTCTGATGCTCTTTAGCAAGTTATATAATTCTGGATCGGTGGTCGATTCTGCAGAAGATATAGGAACAAATTCTTCTGTAAACTCAGTTTCATCTTCTGTAAAGTTTCTATCACATGCAATCTTTATTGGATATGGTTTTTCTTTGTAATCGAGTCCTAATTGCGTTAGTTTCAATTCTCCATATCGCTCAATATCTTTTCTTAAAAAGTTATTAATTACACATGTCTTTGAAACCGCTTTCCAAAATGTTATAGGCTTATCTTTTCCTATGCCAAAACATTCTATTTTATGGTGTCTGTTGGTTTTTACATTCGGAGTTAATTCTCCCATTACAACATCTATCAAATAATTTGACTTGTATTGTTGTTTTGTTTGTTCAACTACTTCTAAAAAATCCACTATTTCTTCTGAGGCTTCTACTTGTGGTTTTGGGTGCAAGCAGTTATCGCAATTTCCGCAGTTGTCTTGTGTGTAGTCTTCTCCAAAATATTTTAACAATAGCTTTCTTCTACATTGCGAAGTCTCAGCATAAGAAATTGTTTCATCTATTAATTGTTGTGTTATCTCTCTTTCAGAAACAGGTTTGTCGTTTAGAAATTTTTCTAACTTTTCCATATCTCTCTCAGAGTAAAAGGCAATACATTGTCCCTCACCTTCGTCTCTTCCAGCACGTCCTGTCTCTTGATAATAGCCCTCTAAACTTTTCGGCATATCGTAGTGAATAACATATCTTACATCAGGCTTATCAATTCCCATACCAAATGCTATCGTTGCTACGATAACATCAATATCTTCCTTAATAAACATATCCTGATTAGCTGCTCTAACAGAAGAATCCAAACCAGCATGATAAGGAAGTGCCTTTATACCATTTATTACCAAGGTTTCTGTTAATTCTTCTACCTTTTTCCTGCTCAAACAGTATATAATACCACTCTTACCTCGGTTTTGATTAATAAATTTTATGATTTCTTTGTTTAGAAGTTTTTCATCTTTTGGTTTTAGCCTTATTTCATAATAGAGATTTGTTCTATTAAAACTACTAATGAAAACTTTTGCATCGTTCATTTCCAAAGTTTTCAAAATATCTTGCTGAACCTTTGGAGTGGCTGTCGCGGTTAATGCAATCAATGGCACATTCGCATCTATCGCATCAATGATTGGACGTATTCTTCTATACTCTGGACGAAAATCATGCCCCCATTCACTAATACAATGCGCTTCGTCTATTGCATAAAAGCTAATTTTTATACTCTTTAATAGATCTATATTTTCTTGTTTGGTTAAAGACTCAGGTGCTACATACAACAATTTTGTCTTACCCGAAAGCAAATCATTTTTTACCTGTAAAATTTCTTGCTTATTTAAAGTTGAATTGAGAAAATGAGCAACAGCGGGATCCATTATCATGCCTTTAAGAAAATCCACTTGATTTTTCATTAAAGAAATCAGAGGTGAAATCACTATTGCTGTACCATCAGAAATCAAGGCTGGAAGTTGATAACACAAACTCTTTCCACCACCTGTTGGTTTAATGACAAAAACATCATTACCCTCCAACAATTTTTCTATAATTTGTTGTTGATTTCCTTTAAATTTATCAAATCCGAACAAATTTTTTAGTGCCGAATTTATTTCTCTTTGCATTTTATTACTTTCACAACTCTCCATACAACGAGTATTATTCAATAATAATGTGTAACTTTGCTGCTTAATTTAGTTACTTTACAAACGTAAATTTGAATATGTAAAGGTACTACATTTTTTTATATTGAACAAATGTTTTTAAAAAAAATAAAATTGTGAAAAGTGATTTTGAAATTTTAGAGATAGCAAAAGAAACTATCAAAAAAGAAAGCCTCTGCATAGAAAACCTTTTAAATTACATTGATAATGAATTTGTATCAGCAGTAAAGGAAATCTTTAATAGCAAAGGAAGATTAATAATCAGTGGCATTGGGAAAAGTGCTATAATAGGCAATAAAATTGTCGCAACCTTAAATTCCACAGGCACACCTGCAATATTTATGCACGCTGCCGAAGCAATTCACGGAGATTTAGGTATAATACAACCCGATGACATAGTAATATGTATATCAAAAAGCGGAAACACACCAGAAATCAAAGTATTAACACCACTTGTTAAAGCAAGGGGAAACAAACTCATAGCAATGGTAGGAAATACCGACTCTTACTTAGCAAAATCGGCAGATTATATTTTAAATTGTACAGTAGAAAAAGAAGCTTGTCCTAACAACCTTGCACCAACTTCAAGCACAACAGCACAACTCGTAATGGGAGATGCCCTTGCCGTTGCTTTATTATATTGTAAGAACTTTACGTCAGAGGATTTTGCGAAATACCACCCAGGAGGTAGCCTCGGAAAACGTCTATATTTAAAGGTAAGTGATTTATATGTAAAAAATGAAAAGCCATGCGTTGCGCCAAAAACTCCTCTTACTGAAACGCTAATGGAAATCACAAGTAAACGATTAGGATGTGCAGTAGTTGCCGAAAATGACAACATATTAGGAATAATAACTGATGGAGATTTGAGAAGAATGTTAAATAACAAAGATTTTATTGACACAAAATCTCAAACAGCCGAACAAATAATGACACAAAATCCAAAACGCATACAAGCAGATGCCTTTGCAGTTGAAGCATTCACTATAATGCAAGAGAATCACATAACACAATTAATTGTTACAGACGAAAACAATAAATATTTAGGAATAATACACCTTCATGATTTAATAACAGAAGGTATAATTTAAGAATCATAAAAATAAAAGCCATGAGTCATAAAGCAGGTTTTGTAAACATAATAGGAAATCCAAACGTAGGCAAATCAACTCTTATGAATGCCTTAGTAGGAGAAAAGATTAGTATAATAACTCGTAAAAGCCAAACCACAAGACACAGAATATTAGGAGTTGTAAGCGGAGAAGACTTTCAAATAGTATTCTCTGACACTCCTGGAATATTAAATCCTCACTATAAACTACAACAATGTATGCTTCAACAAGTAGAAGGAGCAATCACAGACGCAGATGTATTTCTTGTAGTTACTGACCTAGGAGAAACACTCAAAAACAACGAAATCTTAAACAAGATAAAACAAAGCAAAACTCCAACAATTGTTGTAATAAACAAAGTAGATAATGCAACACAAGAAAAGGTGCAAGAAATAATTAACTATTGGAAAGCAGAAATTCCAAAAGCAGAAGTAGTACCATGCTCAGCCCTTCACAAAATTGGCGTAGAAAGAGTAATGGAGCTCGTAAAAGAAAACCTACCTTCTTCACCTGCCTATTACGACAAGGACATGCTGACAGACAAAAGCATGAGATTTTTAGTTAGCGAAATCATTCGTGAAAAAATCCTACTACGCTACGAAAAAGAAATACCATATTCAACCGAAGTTATGGTAGAAGAATACCTTGAAGGCGAGAATCTAAATAGAATTAGAGCAGTTATCTTTACCGAAAGAGAGAGTCAAAAAAGAATCATCATAGGACACGGAGGAGAACAAATCAAAAAAATTGGAATCGAGGCAAGAAAAGATATTGAAGAGTTCACTTCTAAAAAATGTTTCTTAGAATTATTTGTCAAAGTAAAGAAAGACTGGAGAAATAGCGAAAGAGATTTACAAAACTTCGGATATGACCAAAAGAAATAAATATGATTGCATTGTAATAGGGGCAGGCGCTTCAGGATTGCTTGCTACCCTATTTCTACAATCAAGAAACAAAAGAGTATTACTTTTAGAAAAAAAGAAACAAGCAGGAATGAAGCTACGCCTTACAGGAAAAGGACGTTGCAACCTAACAAACACACTTTCCTTAGACGAATTTCTTTCACATTGCTCTTCAGTAAGAAGCGACAAACGCGATATTATTCCTTCTTTAAAGCATTTTTCTAACAAAGACACAATAAAACTTTTCCAAGACCTTGGAGTAGAATTAATAGAAGAAAGAGGCAGAAGAATATATCCTAAAAGCGGGAAAAGCCTTGACATATTCCTTGCCCTAATACAACAAATAGAAAACTCTCCACTAACCGACATTTACTTCTCACAAACAGTAAACTCACTCATAATAAAAAACAATCAAATAAAAGGCGTAAAAACCCTTGAAGGCAAAGAATACTATTGCGACAAAATAATCCTTGCCGCAGGAGGAAAGACCTATCCACAAACAGGCAGCGAAGGAGACGCCTACCACTTAGCAAAAAAATGCGGACACACAATCACACCACTCTACCCTGCCCTTGTAGGACTACGCACCCAAAGAGGACACCATGAAAACCTACAAAACTACCTAATAAAAAACACAAACGTAAAAATCCTTCACAATAACCAAGTCATAGCACAAGAAAACGGAGACATAACCCTTGACGAATATGGATTTTCAGGACCAGCAATCCTACGCCTCTCACGCAAAATAGCACACCTGCTCTACAAAGAACAACTCTATCTACAAATAGACCTAAAACCAAAAATAAACGAAAAAACACTATTAGAAGAAATCACCACCACACTCAAAGAAAGACAAGGCATGAGCGTAGAAAACATAGTAAGAGCATGGTTACCAAAAGAAGTATGCTTTGACTTCAAACGATGGTATAAAGAAGAAAAACAAAACAATAAAACACCCCTTGCACAAGCAATCCTTACCTATTTAAAAAACCATAAAGAAGAAATAATAGGCGATATGGGTTGGGACGAAGCAATCATAACACAAGGAGGAATCTCACTAAACGAAATCAACCCACTCACAATGGAAAGCAAAAAAATAAAGGGACTATATTTCGTTGGAGAAGAAATTGACATTGACGCCGACACAGGAGGATTCAACCTACAAATCGCCTTCTCAACCGCAGTACTTGCAAGTGATAACATTTAAAACCAAAAAATATGAAAAAAATAATCATTCTTATAACCCTTACAATCTTAACCCTAAACACAAAAGCACAATACTCCTACACACCCCTAAGCGAAGCAGAAATAGAAAGAATAGGAAGACTTCTACTTCAAAACAAAATAGACAACCTACTCAACAACACCTATTTCACCTTAGGAGTAGTAGACCTTGGACCATGCGAAAACTTCCTAAGTTACAACCCCATAGAAGGCGTAAGACTAAGAGTAAGTGGGAAAACCAATCAAAAACTCTCAAAACGCTTCTCATTTGAATGGCTCTTAGCATACGGAACCACTGACAAACAATTCAAATACGGAGCAAGCATAGGATACAACTTTGCAAAAAAAGCCTCCTCCCTCTACTCCTTTGGAGCGAAAACCCTATCCCTTGCCTACTATGACAACACCTATATGCCATACCTTGCCGATTACGACAAAATACAATACTCCCTCTCCACATGGACAAACTTTTCCCTTGCCTTTCAAAAAAAAGCAACCCTAAAATACTTCCACGAATTTCCTAACGCAATCAGCATCACCCCAGCACTACACTATCGAAACTACTACTCACGCCTACACTACAAAGACAAAGAAATAATCCAACTAATTCAAAGCCCAATACAATACATAATAGCAGAAGGAAACCTCGCATGGCAACCCGAAAGAAAGAAAGCAAGAAAAACACCCGAAAACTTCCAAGGAAAGCTCTACTCTCTACCCACTAAAATTTCCCTTACCTACTCCTACAACATACCACTTGCCAACGTAGAAAGAAAATACCAAGAAATACACCTAACCTCACAAAGAAGAATCTTTCTAACCAAAAACATTGCCTTAGACCTAAGACTCACAGGAGGAAAAATCTTTGGAAGCGCCAACCCATACCTATTGCTAACTCCAAATATGACAAACTCCTTAGTAAGCTCTATTTATGGATTCAACCTATTGCAATATGGACGCACAACCTATCACAAACAATACCTTCAAACCTTTGCACAACTAAACTTAGCACTAAAACAAACCAAAACCACCCTATTTCTCTATCATAAAAGTCTCACAGGACAATACCTTCCTTACCATGAAGTCGGCATAGGATTAGACAATATCTTCAATTCCCTTGGAGTAGAAATCATACGTTCATTCAGTTTTGAAAAAGAAACCTACCCTGGAATGTGGGGAGTAAGAGTTAGAATAAAATAGTTAAATACTAAAAGCCAATCATTCCAAAAAGAAATACATATATATAGTAATAAATAACTGATGTCTTTTAATAAATTATAGCGAAAAAGAACGCTATAAAAAACTCTTTGCTTTTTTAAAATTTTTCAAAGAAAAAATTTCAAAAAGCAAAGAAAAAATTTCAAAAAGCAAAGAAAAATAAGTTGTAAATTAAATAACTATGTTATAGAAATAACAAACAAATTTATAAATACATTATATTATTATTTTTTATTGTACAACATTGATTGTACCTGTTGTATCATAAACTCTTGTGTTGCCAAGTCGCTTGTATGTTAGGCGGTAAATGTATGTGCCTATTGGAACTTTGTTTCCTTTGTAAGTGCCGTCCCAAGCAAATGTTTCTATTAGTTCATCTTGTAGAGAAGAATCTAATGTTTTTGCGCTTGCAGAGTGGATTTTTTCTCCGTATCTATTGAATATTTCAAAGGTTACGTCTTCTAATTGATTAAGACTGATAAAGTAGAACAAATCATTTACTCCGTCTCCATTAGGTGTGAATGCGTTTGGCACCCATACTGCAAACAATTCAATAGGTACTGTTACTGATGTAGTATCTGAACAACCTAATTCATTTGCTGTTTCCAAGTGAATATAGACTGACTCGCCACTTACATCGTTAAATCTATGGTTTAATGAGCGTGCATTAGATGTTGAACCATCTGAGAATGTCCAAAGTGAACTTGCTGAATTTAAAGACTCGTCTCTTAAAGCTAATGTAGGATCATCTACATCTACATATCCAGGTGAATATGATATAACAGGTGTTGGATATGGTAATACTGTTACTGAAACTGTTCTTTCTGTAAAACAACCTGTTTCTCCATAACCTCGCATTGTGTAGGTTGTACTTTGTGCTGGGGTTGCTGTAACAGATGAGGTTGATTGATTGTTGTGAGAAAGTGAAGCATCTGCTGGCTCTGCTTCCCAGCTATATGTTTCTGCTGAACTACCTGTTAGGGTTACTGATTCTCCTTCACAGATTTTTGTTCGTGAGATTTTTGCCACTGGATTAGTAATATATATATCTATACTCTTCCAAGCAAAGCAACCCTGAGCAGTTTCTGCAAATAAGTAAACAGTTGTGTCGCAAGTAGGCGTGAAAGTAAGTACTGGTGATGTAGATGGGTTTGTTATTACTGTGTTTTCGTTTGGTTGAACAAAAGACCATTGCATTGCAACCGTTGCCCCTGTGGCGTCTGTTGCTGTTATGTTTGCTTGTTCCCCCATACAAAGTTTTGTCGCTCCTGTTAAGGTGATTTCAGGAAAAGGTTCTACTTTTACAGTGAAGGTTTCTA
>CALCUN010000168.1 GCA_937906975.1 uncultured Bacteroidales bacterium | reverse complement strand
GTGCCGGCCGCTTCCGGAAGACGAACTTCCCGCTGGGGGGCAGGCATCACCGGCAGATTGGTATACAGATAGGAGATATTGCGCTCCACCAGCTCGATCAGAACAAAGTCACCCGGCTGGGTCAGGTCATAACGCACTGCCCGGGAAAAACAGCTTGATCCAAAATTGTCTGCCAAGTAGGGGTATAACAGATTGCCGAAGGAATCCCGATATGCAAGCAGTGAGCCGTCAGATTCGGAAGATGTCTGCAAGGTGATGCTGTCCGGGCGGGTGGCTCTGCCGGAGAAGGTAAATTCCAGCGCATCGACATAAACCGGCTGAACTTCGTTTCCCTCAAATGCGGGGTAGAGCATCTCAAATAAATCGCCCGTATAGTCTGCGGAACTTTGGAATTTTCCGTCAAAATAGTGACTTTCCTTACCAAAGGATGCGTTGATCAAATCAGCACCAAGGGCAGCACCACGGCTGTTCCAGTGGGAATCCGTCTGGAAATAGAGAATTTCATCTTCGTTTGCGAATGCGCGGAACAGGTCAACGCAGTTCACGTTTTGAACCATAGTCAGCAGCTTCTGCGCATTGCGTTCTGCGCTGACTGTGCCGAAATTAGGCATGTGGTCAGCATAAAGGGAGTTTTTGTTGGGGCAGATCATAAATGTGAACTGCTTACCGTTTTCCGTGCAGTACTGCGCCATCAGTTCAAGATTCCGGGCGGCAGCGGACAGCTCCCGGTCAGTCATGGGATTTTGCCCGGTGTAATCGTCCAAGGTGGAGCCGTAGTATAGCCAGCCGTCGGAGCCAAGGATCACGCTGTCCTTTTCGGATGCGTTCTTGTGCTTCCTCAAAAGAAACTCCTACAGGATAGTATCCGCCTGCCCAAGGATTGTGTAATGAAGTTTGGTCTGAGCCTAAATCTACAGAAATATTGTGTTCTACAAGATATTCCCACAAATCAACTACGTTTCCTTGATAAGCAAATGATACAACTTCTTTATTTTCACGAGCTTGTTGAACTCTTGCCATTAAAGCATCTAAATCAGAATATACTTCATCAACCCATTTTTGTGAATGACGTTTATTTGTAGCTGCTGGATTGACTTCTGCTGTGATTGACACGCAACCTGCAATGTTTCCTGCTTTTGGTTGAGCTCCACTCATACCTCCTAAACCTGCTGTAACGAATAATTTTCCGCCAAGACCATCTCCACCAATTTTTCTACCAGCATTTAAAACTGTAATTGTAGTTCCGTGAACAATTCCTTGAGGTCCTATATACATATAGCTACCTGCTGTCATTTGTCCATATTGACTAACTCCTAAAGCATTGAATTTTTCCCAATCATCAGGTTTTGAATAATTTGGAATAACCATTCCATTTGTTACAACTACTCTTGGTGCATCTTTATGTGAAGGATATAATCCCATTGGGTGACCTGAATACATTACAAGTGTTTGTTCTTCTGTCATTTCAGAAAGATATTTCATTGTAAGGCGATATTGTGCCCAGTTTTGAAAGACTGCTCCGTTTCCTCCATAGGTTATAAGTTCGTGAGGGTGTTGTGCAACTGCTGGATCTAAGTTATTTTGAATCATTAACATAATTGCTGCAGCTTGTTCACACTTTGCAGGATATTCTTCTATGCCTCTTGCATACATTTTGTAAGTTGGGCGATAGCGATACATGTAAATACGACCGTATTTTTCTAATTCTTCTGCAAATTCTTTAGCTAATACAGCGTGAAACTTAGGATCGAAATATCTTAGTGCATTTTTTAATGCTAATTTCTTTTCTTTGTTAGTTAAAATCTCTTTTCTCTTTGGCGCATGACTAACTGAATTATCATACTCTTGCAACTCAGGCAAGTAATCAGGAATACCTTCTAAAATAGCTTCTCTAAATTCCATATTCTTATATATTTATTATTTTATTTCTTTGGGCAAAATTACAAAATATATTTAAAATTTTAAAAAATCTAAGCCTAATATCTTCTAACAAACTCTTTTAATAGATTACAAAAGTCAATATGTTTTGTAAATGGTAGATTTATTCCATTATCATAAATAGTGTGATATTCATTGTACTCACAACCGTAAGTAAATAGGAAATGTGCTGGAACACCTTTTTGAACAAAATGACAATGATCACTATTACAAGACTCTTCTCCAAGAAATACTTTTATAAACCATTGATATTCTTCATTTATATCTTGTAATAATTTTCCAGCCTTTGGTTCTTTTAATCCATTTATAACAGCCACACCTGTAGCTCCCGTTCCACACATATCCAAGTTAAATAAAAATTTTATTTTATCTAATTCCACATAAGGATTTTCCGCAGCAAATTTAGAACCTAAAAGACCTATCTCCTCCCCTGTTGCAAATATGAAAACAACTGAATGTTCTGCAGGATTTTTTGCATAATATTTTGCTAAATCTAAAAGAACTGCAACTCCGCTTGCATTGTCATTTGCTCCTGGAAAATGAACATCTCCAACCTTTCCTAAGTGATCGTAATGTGCAATAAAGGCAAAACAACTATCTTTATGTTTTGTACCCTCTACAATACCCCAAACATTTTGCGACTCATAAGAAGGAATAAATTCACTCTTGATTTCTAATGACAAATGTTTAATTTTCTTTTTTATTGGATTGGCTTTTAATTGTAAGATAGGAAAATCCATAAGCGAACGACCAGTATAATATGGTATCTTATCATATCCTTGGATTACAGCTAATTGCGGAGTAACATTTTCTTTTTTTAACCCTCTTAAAAACAAGATTATATCAGAATAAGACAAGCTTTGAGTATTGAATAACAACACTTTATCTTGTAATTTCTTAACTTTTACCTCTTCAATCTCCTTTTTAGTATTGAAAACTAATGGTTTAATATTTTCTAACACGATATTAGCAGAAGGAGATGAGCCAAAAACTAAATAATCCTCACCTATTTTTAAATCTTCCTTAGTCTCAGAACATGAAAGCTTTAAATCCATAATATTATTTATAGGAAAGTTAAGTTTTTGAAAGCCATTTTCTCCTAAAAGCTTTACTCCGCTTTCCTTTAATTCGTTTCTTATAAATGTAGCTGCCTTTTTATCACCATTATCTACATAAGCTCTACCTGCCATATATTGACTTGCTAATGTATCTTTACAATAAATTGCATACTTATATGACTGTGCAGAAGCTAATGTGCTAATTATCAATAATAACGTTAAAATCCCTATTCGCAAATCGCTGAATTTGAATTTATTAAATGACGTTGATTTTCCCATTTTCCTTTCCATTCTTTTTCTTCTATTATTAAATTATTTTTATCTAAGTTTCTGTATTCCTTATCTTTAGATATTATTTTTACGTAGCCTTTTTCTATAATTTCTTTTATGCTTGAAAAAAGTATTTCTTCATTTTCTATCTCACCTTGTTTCAAAAAAAGATATATTCCTACCTCATTGTTATACAAATCCATATTCATAGAAGCTAAATCATAACCCGAATTTGGATTCTTTTTGAAAACATATTCGTTATAGTTTTCATAAATTTTTCCTATCCGTCTTGCTTTTTCTGTTCCTATGTTTTGAGAAAGTTTATACATCCATAAAACATGTCGGAACGCATCACATTTTCCAGACTCTATATTTCGGTTATAAAAATCTTTATCTTTTTTTGATAAACTATCAATTGTGATTAAAACAGTATTTGATATTTTTAATGATTTCTTAATTGTGTTAATATTTTTCAAAGCCCAAACTTTATCTTTCAAACTCAAACTCTCAAAAAGCATTTTTTTATTTTGAGAATGTAAAGAGAAATTTGATGCAAATAAGAACAAGATTAAAAAAGTCAAAGAAATCTTTTTCATAACTCAAATTTTAAACCTCTATATTTTCAAAAAATCAAGTCAATTGATGGGCTTGTTAATTTTTTTTGAAGCATTTGGGCTTAAAAGTAGTAAAATTTAGTAAAAATATCACTATAACTTATTGTTAATCTATTATTTAAAACTTAAAAATATCAAAAAAATGAACCATCTCTTTTTTTCCGAAAATTGACTATTTTTAAATAATTCCTAAGCTTTTTGAAATTTCTAACATTTTTAAGATTGGTTTTTCCGCATCTTTGATTAAATCTTCAGAAAGTATGATTTCGTTATCCAAAGTCTCCATTACTTCAATAACTTTTTCCATTGTATTTAATTTCATGTGGCGACAATCGTTGCAAGTTACTTTTTCGTTTGGTGTAACTACAACAAATTCTTTGTTTGGATTATCTTGTTTTAATTTATGAGTAATTCCCGATTCTGTTGCAACTAAGAATTTATCGTTTTCAGAGTTTTTCACAAATTTTATCATAGCTTGAGTTGAGCCAACAAAGTCTGCAAGTTGTAAAACAGAGTCATTACATTCTGGATGTGCTATTAGGGTATAACCAGAGTATTTGTTTTTTAACTCTTTCACATATTCTGATGTTAATAACTCGTGAACTTCGCAACTTCCGTTCCATAAAACCATTTCTCTATTAGTAATACGGTTGATATATCCGCCTAAATTTCTGTCTGGTGCGAAGATAATCTTCTGATTTTCAGGTAAAGATTTAATTATTTGCTCTGCATTTCCAGAAGTACATATTATATCAGAAAGAGTCTTTATTTGAGCAGAACAGTTGATGTAAGATATTACAATATGGTCAGGATATTGTTGTTTAAAAGCCTTAAATTCATCGTATTTACAAGAGTCTGCAAGTGAGCAACCTGCGTTAAAATCAGGAATTATCACTTTTTTATTTGGGTTTAATATCTTTGCGGTTTCTCCCATAAAGTGAACTCCACATAAAAGAATAATATCTGCTGTTGTATCTTTGGCAATTTGTGCTAAATTCAAACTATCTCCCACATAATCAGCACATTCTTGAATTTCAGGTAAACAATAATAGTGTGCTAATATTACTATATTTTTTTCTTTTTTTAGTTTCTCTACTTTTTCAAAAAAAGCGTTCTTATCCATAATTATTATATTTTTTATTTATAATGTTTTTATAATAGCTCTGTTAATTTTGTTGAAAAAAAATTTCGCAAAAAAATTACTGCAAATATACGCCTTTTTATTAACAAAACAATAGAATTTATCTACATTTTAAGATTTTATATATCAGTAAATTATCCGATTTATTAACAATTTATTAAAAATACATTTCTGTTAATAAGTTTTTTTTAAACCAAGACTTATTTTCTGTTAATAATGTGTTTATTTTCTTGTTAATTAATACTGAAATATTAACAATGAGATAATTATTAGCAGATACAAAACGGTTTTTCACGACTAATTAACAAAAAAATTGTTGAAATGTTTTTGTTAAATTTTTCTAAGAAATCTTTTATTTTTCCAAAGAAAAAATTTATTTTTTCAAAGAAATATTTTAATAAACTACGTAAATAATTTTCAAAAAAATGTTATCTTTGCGAGATTATAGTAAATAAATTTTTAAGATATGAGCAATATTATTCCTTTGGCTTGTGATCATGCCGGATTTGAATTAAAAGAATTTCTTAAATCAACACTTGAAGAAAGGGGATTGGAAATTAAAGATTTTGGAACTTACACTGCTGATTCTGTGGATTATCCTGATATGATTCACCCTTTGGCAAAAGAAATTAATGAAGGAAATTATCCTTTTGGTATCATAATGTGTGGAAGTGCTAACGGAGTTTCTATGGTTGCAAACAAGTATCCTAATGTTAGATGTGCACTTTGCTGGGAAGAGGAGATAGCTCAGTTGGCAAAACAACACAATAATGCAAACATTATATCATTACCAGCTCGTTTTATATCAAAAGAAAAAGCACTTTCAATAGTAGAGGCTTATTTAAATACTGAATTTGAAGGAGGAAGACACCAAAAAAGAGTAGAAAAGATACCTATTAAATAGTTTTTCTTTGATGAATACGAGTGAATATAAGAAATTTTTACGCAGTTGTAGTAAAAATATCGATAATTCTGATTTTGAATTATTTAATGTTGATAAAATAGTTCACTCGGTCTTTGATGATGTAGAAAAACTTAGGGTAGAGGCTCATAGGATTAGGAAAAAATTTCTCGATAATATAGTTGATAACTTATTATTGTTTGAAAAAAATCTTATTTCTAATAAAGCAACTATTGATTGGTGTTTATCCTACGAGGATTTTACAGAAAGGCTATCAAATCTTTTAACAAAGAAAAAAATAAAGGCTGTTAATGCTTTTTCTTCTAATTTTACAGAACAATTAGATCTAAAAAACATATTAAAAAATGAAGCAATAGCAGCTTTTTCTAAGGAAAATCTTTGTACTATTCACGAACCTTATCTTGGTATAGTTGATAGTGGTAGTTTGTTTTCTGTGTTTGAATCTTCGTTTGAAATGGAATTGTTTTTAGATTCTAAAACAAAAATATTTGTTGTACCTATTAATAAATTTATTTGTAATATATCTGATATTGATGTATTTACACATATTTTTTCTATCTATAAAAACAATAATTCATTTCCGTATTTATCTAATATTTTTACACCAAATCAATCGGAAAATAATGAACAAATACATGTTTTCATAGTAGATAACGGACGAAGTAACTTATTATCACTCAAAGAACAAAGAAAGGCTTTATTTTGTATTGATTGTGGAGCTTGTAGTAGGGTTTGCCCGGTTTATCAAACGATAAAAGACAAACCATATAACAATAAATTAACAGGACCTATTGCAAACGTAACACTAACTTTTTTAGAAAATTTTGATAATCATAAACATTTGACTTATAACTGTTTACTTTGTGGAAATTGTTCCAAGGTTTGTCCTGTAAATCTTTCAATACCAGATTTAATAATAGAGAACAGAAAATATTTCTATGAAAACAAAATATTAGATTATGATGATAATTTCTTATTTCTTAGCTTGAGAAAATTCTTTCTAAGAGATAAGAATATGAACTTAAAAGCCTGGTTTAAAAGGTATTTACTTCGTAGAATAATGCCTAAAACTACAAGAAAACAACTGCAAATACCACAATTTGCAACAAGGACATTTAATCAAATTCAACAAGAGAAAAATAAAAAACAATGAAAGAGATAAATCAAATCGAAAACGAAGATAAATTATTGGAGTTTATATATAATGGGAGAGTAGATGAGTTTGAAAAATCTATAAATCAGTTGATTGTGTCTAATAATTTGTCCTCTTATACCGAAGATGATTTATTGAATGTAATACAATATTTAGATTTAACTTCTTTAAAATCAACCGATAACGAAAAAACAATTAGTCAATTCGTAAGAAATAGTGGATTTAATTGTAAATCAGATGATTATTACGTAGGAGGGATATGTTGTTTTTCGCCATATCTTTCTCAAATCAATGACTACAAACCAGATAATAAAATAAAATCGGTTGTTGTTGCGGCAGGATTTCCACATTCTCAAGTTCCGCTTGTTGTAAAGAAAGAAGAAATCAAATATGCAATAGAAAACAATGCAGATGAAGTAGATATTTGCATAAATAGAGGTTTATTTTTTGAAGAAAACAAAGAAAAAGCAGCTCAAGAGATAAGAGAAATAAAAGAATTGCTTTCTTCGGCAAAGAAAACCATAGCTTTGAAAGTAATTTTAGAGGTAGGGGAGTTGCTTTCGCTTGAAAATATTTTCCAAGCCTCGCTCTTATGCTTAGAAAATGGAGCAGACTTCATCAAAACCTCGACAGGAAAAATAGAAAAAGGAGCAGATGTTTATTCAAGTGTAGTAATGTTGCTTGCAATTAGGCAATATTATAAGAAAACAGGTGTTTTGAAAGGCTTAAAAGTAGCGGGAGGAATAAGAAGTATAGAAGAAGCAATTCAATATACTAATTTGTATAAATATTTCATAAGTTCAAATTTTGATAACAATAATTTCAGAATAGGTTGCAGTCAATTATTTGATAAAATTAAAGAAAAACTAACGAGAAAATAATAGATATGAAGCAATTACGTAAAAAATTATCCTTATACAACGAACCGCAAAGAGTAAAAGAGTTAGGTATTTATCCATATTTTAGACCTATTTCAAGCGAGCAAGACACCGAAGTGATAATGCGAGGAGAAAAAGTCTTGATGTTTGGTTCTAATAGTTATTTAGGGCTAACAAATCACCCTAAAATAAAAGAAGCAAGTATTGAAGCAATAAAAAAATATGGTACAGGTTGTGCTGGTTCTCCGTTTTTAAATGGAACCTTAGATATTCACATAGAATTGGAAGAAAAACTTGCGGATTATGTTGGTAAAGAAAAGGCAATAGTTTTTTCTACGGGATTTCACTCAAATATAGGTGTGATTCCTACAATTATGGGAAGGAATGATCATATTATTTGTGATGAATTGAATCATGCCTCTATAGTAGAAGGACGCCGTCTTTCGTTTGCTTCGTCTCATCGTTATAAACACAACGATATGTCTTCGTTAGAAACTGTGCTTAAAAAGATTCCATACGATAGTATAAAGTTAATAGTAACCGATAGTGTGTTTTCAATGGAAGGAGACGTAGCAGATTTGCATAAAATTACTCAATTGGCAGAAAAGTACAATGCTTCTGTTTATGTAGATGAAGCTCATTCGTTAGGAATCTTTGGAAAAGAGGGGAGAGGCTTATGTTCTGAGTATGGTTTGACAGAGAAAGTGGATTTGATAATGGGAACTTTCTCTAAATCCTTAGCAACAATAGGAGGATTTATAGCAACCGATGCTGAAACTATCAATTTTTTGAAACATCACTCACGTCCATACATTTTTTCTGCCTCTATATCTCCTGCGGCTACTGCAAGCGTAATAGCAGCCTTAGATGTAATAAAACAAGAGCCAGAAAGAATAGAGAATTTGTGGAAGATAACAGATTATGCTTTAAAAGCATTTAGAGAATTGGGCTTTGAAATTGGAAATACCTCTACTCCGATAATTCCTCTCTATGTAAGAGATATGGATAAAACGTTCCTTATTACAAGAGAGCTTTATGATAATGGAATATTTATTAACCCTGTGATTCCTCCTGCTTGTTCTCCGGAAGATACTTTAATAAGATTTTCTCTTATGGCTACGCATACAAAAGAGCAAGTAGAAGAAGCAATAGATAAATTACATAAAACATTCCGTAAATACGATATAATAAAATAAGAATATTATGAATACCATCACTGTAAAGGCTGTTATAGACGAGAAAGGCTTTAAAGAGTTTTTAAATTTTCCTTATAAACTTTTCAAAAACGATAAGAAATGGGTTCCTTCTTTGATAATGGACGAAAAAACCACCTTTGACAAAAAGAAAAACCCTGCTTTGGAATTTTGTGATTTTAAAATCTTCTTGGCATATAAAGGCTCAGAAGTGGTAGGTAGGATTGTAGGAATGATAAATCATAAATCAAACGAGATTTGGAAAGAAAAAAGAATCAGATTTGGTTGGTTAGATTTCATAAATGAAGACATAGTTTGTCAAAAGCTTTTAGAAGCGGTTGAAAACTGGGGTAGGAGTGAGGGATTGACAGAAATCGTAGGTCCAATGGGCTTTACAGATATGGATAAAGAAGGAATGCTTGTAGAGGGCTTTGAACAAGATTGCACAATGGCTACTTACTATAATCCTTCTTATTATCCTCAAATCATAGAAAGGCTTTCCTATAAAAAAGAAGTGGATTGGATTCAATATAGCATAAAGGCAAATCAAGAAATTCCTGAAAAATTTATTGAACAACTTAAAGAAACATTTGACAAATATTTTACAAAGAAAGATATTATTTCAGTAGAAGAAATTCAAGACATTATACAAAAGGAATTTATTAAACGAAATAAGTATGAGGTTGCAGAATCATTTATTCTTTATCGTAATCGTCATGCAGAGATTCGCGAAAATAAATCTGATTTGATTAAACAAATTCAAGCGAAACTTAATGGTACAAATATTGAGAATCAAAACGCCAACTTAGATGAAATGTCATTTGGTGGACGTATTGGGGAAGCTGGAAGAGTTGTATGTAAAAACGAAGCATTAAAAATGATGTCTAAAAAGGCAAGAAAAAATCACGAAGATAATATAATTTATGTCCATAAGAAAATTGTGGCCTAATGTAGTAATACATTTTGAATAATTGCGTGAACCCATGTTAAAGGGGTGTAGATAAAATATTTATCTGCTAACGGTATCAGTTGGGATTAAGTTTTCCCGAGAAATAAGGAGAAATGAATCAACTCACGAATAAGCTGACTAAGAGAACCTAAGGTCCAAAGTTTGGATAGCTGGAAATACCGTGCCAAGTATATCTTAATATATAAAGGTGTATCGACTACTCCTGATGAGTGTAAGGAGGTAGAATAGAGATTAATACTATTCGAAGTGCGCAACATCCTAATTTATAGGATGATGATATAGTCAGTTATATATAGAAATATATATGGTAGACGGATTTAGATTCATATGCATCCGGAATGCATAATTGTTTAACAGAACCAATTGATCATTTATTAGCTAATGGTTTTACAACAAGACAAACAGATGTTAGACCTGCATCTTCAATTAATACTGCAATGCAATTAGTTGCTGTTTGTTTCCAAATACAATCATTACAACAATTTGGTGGTGTATCAGCATCTCATATTGATCATTCAATGGTACCTTATGTACGTAAATCATTCCGTAAACATTATATCAATTCTTGGTTGAAAACATTACCGGAATTTTATGAAATTGATATTTTGGGAATGACACATGATGAACTAAACCATTGGGTTACAAATAAGGTTACTGATTTTTATTTACAAACAGGTTTAGAAGATTCAGATTTTACATTTGATAATAAGAAATTAGATAATACATTACGTCAACGTTCTTTATTCTCTACTAAAAAGGAAACATATCAAGCAGTTGAAGGCCTATATCACAATTTAAACACGTTACAGTCGCGTTCGGGTAATCAACTCCCGTTCTCAAGTATAAATTATGGTACTTGTACAGAACCTGAAGGCCGTATGGTTACAAAGGCACTATTGGAGGTTTCAATACATGGTCTTGGTAAATATGGAGTAACATCTATTTTCCCTTGTGGAATATTCCAATATATGAAGGGTGTTAATGATAAACCTGGAACACCAAACTATGATTTATATCGTTTGGCATTGAAGTCTACTTCACAAAGACTTTATCCAAACTATTGTAATGTTGACTGGTCGGTAAATGCTGGATATGATAGAAATG
>CALCUN010000167.1 GCA_937906975.1 uncultured Bacteroidales bacterium | reverse complement strand
AGATGTTGCTTCTTTGATTTTTTCTTTATATCCTGGAATTTTACTTTCTATTTTTTGATCTAATTTTTCATAAATAGATACTATTTTTTGTTTTGTTTCACTATTTTTAATTAAAACTTCTCTATCAGTAGGATTTTCTTCAAGAGCTTTTAAAAATTTGCTTTCATCAAACTTTAGTTTATATGTTGACGCTGTTGATATATTGCTAGAATCAGCTTTACCAGTGGAAATTCCAATATCAGCAAGAAGTTTGTAGGCGCCTCCATTTGAATCATTGCTACCATTAGCGTAATTTCTTAAAGTGTTTTTTATACTTGTAAGAGAGGTTTCTCTAGCTAAATCAGCACCTTGTGCTGTTACTTCATCAACTTTTGACATTGCATTATTATAAGCATTAATGAAATTTTTAACAGATAAAGATATATTAGAAATCTTTGATTTAGCACAAGAGGTTAAGGTAACTAAAGCCAATTTAAAAAAGGTTGTAGGAAAAAAATTAGCTGCTCGTATTGTTAGAACTTGGATTGAAGATTTTGTTGATGAAGATACTGGATCGGTTATTTCTATTGAAAGAACTGAAACTATTATAGATAGAGAGGTCGTTCTTGAACAAGAACATATAGATCTTATTTTGGATTCAGGCGTTAAGACTATATTGTTGCATAATGATGATACGGCTTCTACTGATTATTCAATAATATTTAATACGTTACAAAAAGATACAGCCAATAATGCCAAGGAGGCTGTTGAATATATATATAGGCAATTGAGAAGTGCAGAACCACCTGATGAAGAAACTGCAAGAGGTATAATTGAAAAATTATTCTTCTCTGATAAGAGATATGATTTAGGTGATGTTGGTCGTTATAGAATTAACACTAAACTCAATTTGAATGTTAGTGATGATATTCGCGTCCTAACAAAAGAAGATATTATTTCTATAATAAAATACTTAATAGAACTTATAAATTCTAAGACAGAGGTTGATGATATTGACCACTTAAGCAACCGTAGAGTAAGAACTGTTGGAGAACAATTGTCAGCTCAATTTGGAGTAGGACTTTCTAGAATGTCTCGTACTATTCGTGAGCGTATGAATGTGAGAGACAATGAAGTGTTTACACCAACAGATTTGATTAATGCAAAAACATTGTCTTCTGTTATAAATACTTTCTTTGGAACAAATCAATTGTCTCAATTTATGGATCAGACAAATCCTTTGTCTGAGATAACACATAAAAGAAGAATTTCTGCATTAGGTCCTGGTGGATTGTCAAGAGAAAGAGCAGGTTTTGAGGTTCGAGATGTTCACTATACTCATTATGGACGTTTGTGTACAATTGAAACTCCAGAAGGTCCTAATATTGGTTTAATTTCTTCTTTGAGTGTATTTGCGAAAATAAATAATTTAGGATTTATTGAAACGCCATACTATAAGGTAAAGGACGGAAAAGTTTTAATAGAAGAGGGAGCTGTTTATTTAACAGCAGAGGAAGAAGAAGATAAAATTGTAGCGCAAGCAGCAACAGATATTGATGAAAAGAATTGCTTTGTAGGGGATAGGATTAAAACTCGTCAAATGGCGGATTTCCCTATTGTTTCTCCTGAAAAAGTTGATTTGATGGACGTTGCTTCCAATCAAATTGCTTCAATAGCTGCATCTTTAATTCCTTTCTTAGAACATAATGATGCGAACAGAGCATTGATGGGTTCAAACATGATGCGTCAAGCTGTGCCATTGTTAAATCCAGAAATACCTATTGTTGGAACAGGTATAGAGCCTTCTGTTGCTTGTGATTCAAGGGTGTTGCTTCATGCAGAAGGAGACGGTATAGTAGAATTTGTTGATGCTAGAGAGATAGTAATTCGTTACGATAGAGATGAAAATGAAAGAATAGTAAGTTTTGATGATGATACAAAAGTATATAAACTTACTAAATTCCAACGTACAAATCAAAGTACATCAATTAATTTAAGACCTATTGTAAATAAAGGCGATAAAGTTGTTAAAGGACAAGTGCTTTGTGAAGGTTATGCTACAAAAGATGGTGTTTTGGCGCTTGGAAGAAATTTACAAGTTGCTTTCATGCCATGGAAAGGTTATAACTACGAGGATGCTATTGTTATATCTGAAAAAGTTGTAAAAGAGGATATATTTACTTCTGTTCACGTTGAAGAATTTATTACAGAAGTTAGAGAGACAAAACGTGGATTGGAAGAACTAACTAGAGATATTCCAAATGTTAGTACAGAGGCTACCAAAGATCTTGATGAAAATGGTATGATAAGAATTGGTGCTGAAGTTAAAGAAGGGGATATTTTAGTTGGTAAAATTACTCCTAAAGGAGAATCTGATCCAACTCCTGAAGAAAAATTACTTCGAGCTATTTTCGGAGATAAGGCAGGAGATGTTAAAGATGCTTCTTTAAAAGTTCCGCCTTCAATAAGTGGAGTTGTAATTGATAAGAAGTTATTTACTCGTTTTATAAAAGATAAAAAATCTCGTCAAAGAGATAATGAAATAGTACGCGAACTAAAAGAAAAATACGAGTTAGAAGAAAAAGAACTAAAAACTAAGTTTATAGATAAATTATTCGTATTACTTACAGGTAAAATATCTGCAGGTGTTTATTCTACATACGGAGAAGAATATATACCTAAGAAGACTAAGTTTAATCAAAAATTATTACTTTCTATAGATTATAATAATTTAGCATCTAGTGATTGGACAACTGATATTGAAACTAATGAATTAGTTAAGGAGATGTTAAATAATTATAATATAAAATGTAGAGAAATTCAAGGAACACTTGCTCGTCAAATATATGCTTGTACAATTGGAGATGATTTACCATCAGGAATTGTTCAAATGGCTAAAATTTATATCGCTAAGAAGAGAAAATTGAAAGTCGGAGACAAGATGGCTGGTCGTCACGGTAACAAGGGTATTGTAGCTAAGATTGTAAGAGAAGAAGATATGCCATTCTTAGATAATGGAAAACCTGTGGATATTGTATTGAATCCGCTAGGGGTGCCATCTCGTATGAACTTAGGTCAGATATTTGAAACCGTTTTAGGTTGGGCTGGACATGAATTGAATTTAAGATTCCAAACACCTATTTTTGATGGTGCAACATTGGAAGAAGTAAATGAATTTATGGATAAAGCAGGTCTCCCTCATAATGGTAAATGCTATTTAAGAGATGGAGAAACTGGAGAAGTGTTTGACCAACCAGCAACAGTTGGATATGTTTATATGTTGAAACTTCACCATATGATTGATGATAAGATGCACGCGAGAAGTATTGGACCTTACTCATTAATTACACAACAACCTCTTGGAGGTAAAGCTCAGTTCGGAGGACAAAGATTTGGGGAAATGGAAGTTTGGGCATTAGAAGCTTTTGGCGCATCACATGTTTTACAAGAAATTTTAACAGTAAAATCAGATGATGTTGTAGGAAGAGCAAAAGCTTATGAAGCTATAGTGAAAGGAGATAATATGCCTACACCTGGTATTCCTGAATCATTTAATGTTTTAATACATGAATTAAGAGGTTTGAATTTAGAGGTATCTTTTGATTAACCTCGCGATTATCCAACATTTTAACATTAAAGAATATGGCAATCAAAAAAGAAAATCAAATAAATAGCGCATTCAATTCAATGACAATAAGTCTTGCCTCTCCTCAATCTATTGAAGAGAGATCGAGAGGTGAGGTTTTGAAACCAGAAACAATAAACTATAGAACATACAAACCTGAAAGAGATGGTTTGTTTTGTGAAAAGATATTTGGACCTGTAAAGGATTGGGAATGTCATTGTGGAAAATATAAGAGAATTCGTTACAAAGGAATTGTTTGTGATAGATGTAGTGTAGAGGTAACAGAAAAGAAAGTGAGAAGAGAAAGAATGGGACACATAAAATTAGTTGTCCCAGTTGCTCACATTTGGTTTTTCCGTTCTTTACCAAATAAAATAGGCTCTTTATTAGGAATTCAAAGTAAAAAATTAGATCAAATTATATACTACGAAAAGTATATAGTAATCAATCCTGGTATAGCACAACAATTTGAAATACAAAAATTAGACTTCTTAACAGAAGAAGAATATTTTGATATTGTTGAGAAATTACCTATGGAAAATAGGTATTTACCAGATGATGACCCTAACAAATTTGTTGCTAAAATGGGGGCTGAAGCTTTGTACATTCTTCTTAAAGAGTTAGATTTGGATAAATTATCTTACGAATTAAGACACAAAGCAAATAGAGAAACTTCGCAACAAAGAAAACATGAGGCCCTTAAGAGATTGAACGTTGTTGAAGCGTTTAGAGAATCTCAAAAGAGAATAGAAAATAGACCAGAATGGATGATAGTTCAAGTTGTACCTGTTATTCCTCCTGATTTAAGACCTCTTGTTCCATTGGATGGTGGACGTTTCGCTACATCAGATTTAAATGACTTATATAGAAGAGTTATCATAAGAAATAATAGATTAAAGAGACTTATAGAAATAAAAGCTCCAGATGTAATTATGCGTAATGAAAAACGTATGTTACAAGAAGCTGTAGACTCTTTATTTGATAATTCAAGAAAAGTAAGTTCTGTAAAATCTGATTCAAACAGAGCATTAAAATCATTATCAGATTTCTTAAAAGGAAAACAAGGACGTTTCCGTCAAAACTTATTAGGAAAACGTGTTGACTATTCAGGCCGTTCTGTGATTGTGGTAGGTCCAGATTTAAAAATGCACGAATGTGGATTGCCAAAAGATATGGCAGCAGAACTATTTAAACCATTTATCATCAGAAAGATGTTAGAAAGAGGTTTGGTAAAAACGGTTAAGTCTGCAAAAAGAATAGTTGATAGAAGAGAGCCTGTTGTATTAGAAATCTTAGAAAATATATTAAAAGGACACCCTGTATTATTAAACCGTGCACCAACTCTTCACCGTTTGGGTATTCAAGCTTTCCAACCTCGTTTAGTAGAAGGTAAAGCTATTAGATTACACCCTCTTGTTTGTGCTGCGTTCAACGCGGACTTTGATGGTGACCAAATGGCGGTTCACGTTCCACTTGGAAATGCAGCGATATTGGAGGCTCAAATGTTGATGTTGGCATCACACAACATATTGAACCCTGCAAATGGTTCACCTATCACAGTGCCTTCACAAGATATGGTGCTTGGATTGTATTATATGACAAAAGGAAAAGTTTCTGATGATACAATTACAGTAAAAGGTGAAGGTAAAACATTCTATTCTTCAGAAGAAGTTCAAATAGCATATAACGAAAAGGCTGTAGATCTTCACGCTAACATCAAATTAAGAAGAGTAGTAGAAAAAGACGGAGAAAAAACAACAGAAATAATAGAAACAACAGTAGGTAGAGTTCTTTTCAACAAAGTTGTACCAGAAGAATACGGCTTTATCAATGTTGTTTTGAAGAAAAGCATGTTGAGAGATATCATTGGAGATGTTTTAAAAGTGTGCGGAACTGCAAAAACTGCACAATTCTTAGATGATATCAAAGACTTAGGATACAAGATGGCGTTTACAGGAGGTTTATCTTTCAACTTAGGAGACGTTTTAGTACCAGAAGAAAAGATAGAAATGATAAGCGAAGCAAACGCATCAGTTGATGAAGTTATGATGAACTATCAAATGGGTCTTATCACTAATAACGAACGTTACAACCAAGTAATTGATATTTGGACAGACACAAATAGAAGATTAACAGACGTAGTTATGAAGCATATCTCAGAGGATAGACAAGGATTTAATCCTGTGTATATGATGTTGGATTCAGGAGCCCGTGGTAGTAAAGAGCAAATTCGTCAGCTTACAGGTATGAGAGGTTTGATGGCAAAACCTCAAAAATCAGGTTCTACAGGAGCAGAAATTATTGAAAACCCTATTATCTCTAACTTTAAAGAAGGTTTGACAGTGTTAGAGTACTTTATCTCTACTCACGGTGCGAGAAAAGGTTTGGCCGATACTGCGTTGAAGACAGCCGATGCTGGATATTTGACAAGAAGATTGGTCGATGTTGCTCACGATGTTATTATTACAGAAGAGGATTGTGGAACATTAAGAGGTATCCCTACAACTGCGTTAAAGAAAAACGAAGATGTTGTTCAATCACTATATGATAGAATACTTGGTAGAGTAAGTGTTCATGATGTAATTCACCCTCAAACTGGCGAAATCATTGCAAAAGCAGGAGAAGAACTTACAGAAGAAATATGTAAGAAAATAGAAGAATCTCCAATAGAAGAAGTAGAAATTCGTTCAGTACTTACTTGTGAAAGTAAGAGAGGAGTTTGTGCAAAATGTTATGGACGTAACTTGGCAACAGCTAAACTTGTTCAAAAAGGAGAAGCCGTTGGAGTTATAGCAGCTCAGTCAATTGGAGAACCAGGAACTCAGCTTACACTTCGTACATTCCACGTCGGAGGGGTAGCTGGTGGAAATATAGGAACAAGTTCTAAACTTACTGCAAAATATGAAGGCTTACTACAAATTGATGAATTGAGAGCAGTACCTTACGAAGAAGATGGTAATAAATTCAATGTTGTTATAGGACGTTCTGCTGAAATGAGAATAGTAGATCCTAAGACTCACGTTGTATTGTCTTCTGGAAATATTCCATACGGAGCTAAATTGTTCTTTGATAATAATGTAGAGGTGAAAAAGAATGATTTAATAGCTGAATGGGATCCATATAATGCAGTAATACTTTCAGAAGTATCTGGAAAAGTTCAATTTGAAAATATAATAGAAGGTATAACTTATAGAGTAGAATCGGACGATCAAACAGGACTTCAAGATAAAGTAATAATAGAAGCAAGACAAAAATCTAAAAATCCATCTATCAGCATAGTTGCTACAAATGGAGAAATATTAAAAACATACGATATTCCTGTTGGAGCGCACTTAATTGTAGAAGATGGAACAAAGATAAAACAAGGAACATCTCTTGTTAAAATTCCTCGTTCATTTGGTAAAGCAGGCGACATCACTGGAGGTTTGCCAAGAGTAACAGAATTGTTTGAAGCAAGAAACCCTTCTGATCCAGCTGTAGTTGCGGAAATAGATGGTGTAGTTACTTTGAACAAGAAATTGAAAAGAGGAAACAGAGAGGTAATTATAACAAGCAAGACAGGCGAAACTCGCGCTTATCTAATACCTACAACAAAACAAATTTTAGCACAAGAAAATGACTATGTAAAAGCAGGAACTCCATTAAGTGAAGGAGCTATTACACCAGCAGATATTCTTGCAATCAAAGGCCCAATGAAGGTTCAAGAGTACATAGTAAATGAAGTACAAGAAGTATATCGTTTGCAAGGTGTTAAGATTAATGATAAACACTTTGAAGTTATCGTAAGACAGATGATGAGAAAAGTGGAAATCGAGGATCCAGGCGATACAAACTTCTTAGAGGGAGAAATGGTTAATAAACTTGACTTCCAAGAAGAAAACGACAAGATGTTCGGTATGAAGGTTGTTGAAGATAAAGGCGATAGCGATAAATACGAAAACGGACAGCCAATCACGGCAAGAGAGTTGAGAGATGAAAACTCAAGCTTGAAGAGAAAAGATAAAGTTCAAATCCAAGCAAGAGACGCAAAGCCAGCAACAGCACGCCAGGTTTTGCAAGGTATTACAAGAGCTTCTTTACAAACTAAGAGTTATTTGTCAGCAGCATCGTTCCAAGAAACAACAAAAGTTCTTACAGAAGCAGCAATCAATGCAAAAACAGACTATTTGTTGGGTATGAAGGAAAATGTTTTAGTAGGGCATTTAATTCCAGCAGGAACAGGTTTGTTAGAATACAAAGATGGAATTGTAGCAAACAAGAGTCAAATTGAAAAACAAAAAGAAGCAACAATTCAACCTGTAAAGAGAGGAAGAAAACCTGCAAATAAATCAAAACAATAAATAAAATAAAATTTTAAACTAAGGACGTTGCGTAAAAAAGTCTTTTTCGTAGCGTCCTTTTTTTTGTAATATAAGGTAATATGTCAGCAGAAAATAATAAAAAACAAGGACAAATAGATATAGAATTAACACCTGATATGGCTGCGGGTGTGTATAGTAATTTGCAATTAGTACAACACTCGCAAACAGAGTTTGTTTTAGATTTTATACAACTAATGCCAGGAGTACCTAAGCCACAAGTGAAAAGCAGAGTAATATTAGCACCAATCCATGCAAAGAAATTGCTTGCTGCACTACAAGAAAACATTAGTAGATACGAAATGGTGAACGGTAAAATTTCAGAACCAGTTCAAAATATACCATACGAACAAATCAGTCCTATAGGTAAGGCTTAGTTATTTATGTTAAAAAAGATAATACCTTTAATTATAGTTTTGTTATCTATATTTACAAGCCCTAAAGCACAAGAAGGTAAATTAAATATAGATACATTGTATTATCAAATAGATACAATGAATTGTGCCTTCGTAAGATATGTACCAGAAAATGCACAATATCATTTTCAAAGAATAAAGCCCGATACAAATAACAATGATTTATTGTTGAGTGTTGTAGCTGCCTTTACTTCAAAACGACCAGAGCATGTGGTAGGTACAAGTGTGTCAAACGGAAAGAAGAAAATCTATCCAACAGATGCAGAAACAGCTTATTGTCTAATAATAGGAGATGAAGTAAAAATAGAATCTTTAGAACAAAATAAAAATCTATCAATCCAAAAAGCCGTACAAGAAAAAGGAGATTATTTTCAACAAATGCATCTTGTTGAAAACGGAGAAGGAAAACAATGCGAAATTTTCAAAAACAGAGCAACATTTCGCAGAGCCTTAGCACAAAAAGATCAACAAACACATATAATAGAAACACTTGACAGAATAACGATTGATGAGTTTATAAAAGCATTAATAGAGTTAGGATATGAACAAGCAATCTATTTAGATATGGGTTCATGGAGTGAAGGCTGGTATAGAAATCAAGAAAATAATCTCATTAGAATAGGGCGTAATTGGAAAAGTTCCCATTTGCAAACCAATTGGTTAGTGATAAAGAAAAAAATGTAAAGAAAAAAATATTAAATCTTAGGATTATGAAAATATTTCTTAGGAAAATTTTTGTAATCCTAAGAAATGTTTTATATTTGCAAGTGATAATGGCTTATCAAACTAAGAATATAAAACGAAAAACCTTTGATTTAAGCTTGATTTTCAGAGACTTATAAGAAAATCGAGGAGCTAAGAGTATATTCTTTCTATAAAATCATAATTTTTTATTTCTGTTGTTTAATATTATGAAAATCGCAGTAGCAGGAACAGGATATGTAGGTTTGTCAATAGCAACTCTATTGGCACAACATAATGATGTAACTGCGGTTGATATAGTTACGGAAAGAGTAGATTTAATAAACAGAAAACAATCTCCTATTCAAGATAATTATATCGAAGAATACTTGGCTACAAAGCCCCTTCAATTAAAGGCGACTTTGGATTGGGAAAATGGATACAAAGATGCAGAATTTGTAGTAATAGCAACGCCAACGAGTTATGATATTCACAAAAACTTTTTCGATACTTCTGCGGTTGAAGACGTGATAGAGAAAGTCCTAAAAGTAAATCCTACAGCAATAATGGTAATAAAGAGTACCATACCTGTTGGATATACAGAAGGCGTTCGTAAAAAGTTTAACACAAACAGAATAATCTTCGCACCAGAGTTTTTAAGAGAAAGCAAGGCTCTTTATGATAATCTTTACCCTTCAAGAATCATAGTTGGATATGACCAAGAGGATAAAGAATTAGAAGCAAAGGCTAGACAATTTGCAGAACTTATAAGACAAGGAGCAATAGACAAAGACGTGCCTATGCTTTATATGGGAAGCACTGAGGCAGAAGCTGTGAAGCTTTTTGCAAATACGTATTTAGCTTTAAGAGTTAGTTATTTTAATGAGTTAGATACTTACGCAGAACTTAAAGACTTAAATACACAACATATAATAGAAGGTGTTTGCCTTGATCCAAGAATAGGAAATCATTATAACAATCCATCATTTGGCTATGGCGGTTATTGCTTGCCAAAAGACACAAAACAATTATTGGCAAACTATGCAGATGTTCCACAAAATATGATGTCAGCCATAGTAGAAAGTAATCGCACTCGAAAAGATTTTATTGCAGATCAAGTTTTGAAGATGGCAGGTTATTATGATTATTACAATAGAGGAGATTACAATCCACAAGAAGAAAGAGAATGCGTGATAGGAGTTTATCGCCTTACAATGAAATCAAATTCCGATAACTTCCGTCAAAGTTCTATTCAAGGTGTAATGAAAAGAGTGAAGGCCAAAGGTGCGACTATAATAATATATGAGCCAACGCTTGAAAACGGAAGTACATTCTTTGGAAGCAAAATAGTAAACGATATAGACGAGTTTAAGCAACAAAGTCAAGCAATAATTGCAAATAGATATGATACTTGTCTTGACGATGTTGCAGATAAAGTTTATACAAGAGATATTTTTAAAAGGGATTAAGATATGAAAGGTATAGTATTGGCAGGGGGAAGTGGAACAAGATTGTATCCAATTACAAAAGGCGTAAGTAAGCAGATGTTGCCTATTTACGACAAGCCAATGATATACTATCCAATATCTGTTTTGATGTTGGCAGGGATAAGAGATATATTGATAATATCAACTCCACACGATTTACCAGGGTTTAAAAGATTGCTTGGAGATGGTTCGGATTATGGAGTGAATTTCTCATACGCAGAACAACCTTCACCAGATGGACTTGCACAAGCTTTTATAATAGCAGAAGGGTTTATAGGAAAAGATAATGTTTGTATGGTTTTAGGAGATAATATCTTCTATGGAGCAGGGTTTAGTAAAATGTTAAGAGAGGCAGTTAAGGCTGCAGAAGAAGATAATAAAGCAACAATATTTGGATATTGGGTAGCAGATCCTGAAAGATATGGAGTAGCAGAATTTGATTCGGAAGGTAATTGTTTGTCATTGGAAGAAAAACCAACAAATCCAAAATCTAATTATGCAGTTCCCGGATTGTATTTTTATCCTAACAAAGTTGTAGAAGTAGCAAAAAGCATTAAGCCATCGGCAAGAGGAGAGCTTGAAATAACAACTGTAAACCAAAGATTTTTGGAAGATAAACAACTTAAAGTTCAAACACTTGGACGTGGGTTTGCGTGGCTTGACACAGGAACACATGATTCTCTTTCAGAAGCCTCAACTTTTGTGGAAGTAATTGAAAAAAGACAAGGCTTAAAGATAGCATGCCTTGAAGGAATTGCGTATAGAAAAGGTTGGATAAGTGAAGAAAAAATGAGAGAATTAGCTCAACCAATGATTAAGAATCAGTATGGACAGTATCTTTTGCAAGTCATAGATGATTTTAAGAGATAATAGAAGTCTATAAGACAACGAGACAACGAGTGAATGGATAGGTGTATTGAAAATTTATTTATTTGGAGAGAGTCACGAAAGGTTATAAATAGGATTTATTCTATTATGCAAAATTGTCGAGATTATGGATTCAAAGATCAAATTCAGAGAGCATCTGTATCAATTATGAATAATATTGCAGAAGGTTTGGAATCTGGAAGTGATGCTAAATTTGTTAATTTTCTCAATATTGCGAAAGGTAGTTGTTCAGAAGTAAGATCAATGTTGTATCTGTGTGAAGATTTTAACTATTGTTCACCAGAAGAAAGAATAGAAATTCAATATCAAATTAAACAAATTTCCACAGGAATAAAAAGACTTATAGATTCCCTACAAAGTAAGAATAACTTGTAGACTTATGGTCTAGTTGTCTTGTGGTCGCAAAAATATGACAAAACGCAATATAGTAATAACAGGAGGAGCAGGGTTTATTGGCTCGCATGTGGTAAGGTTATTTGTAAATAAATATCCAGAATACAATATCATAAATCTTGATAAACTTACATACGCAGGTAATTTGGCAAATCTTAAAGATGTGGAAGATAAACTAAATTACAAATTCGTAAAGATGGATATATGCGATTTTGAAGCGTTTTATCAACTTATGCAAGACGAAAAGGTTGATGCGATAATTCACCTTGCGGCAGAAAGTCATGTAGATAGAAGCATAAAAGATCCATTTACTTTTGCAAAAACAAACGTAATGGGAACGCTGTCACTTCTTCAAGCAGCGAAACTATATTGGGAATCATTACCAGAGAAATACGAAGGCAAAAGATTCTATCACATTTCGACTGATGAGGTATATGGTGCTTTGGAAATGAATCACCCCGAAGGAATTGAGCCACCATTTAAGACAGTTGCTTCATCGGAAGGACACAAAGCATACGGCGATGAGTTTTTCTGTGAAACGACAAAATATAACCCACACTCACCATACTCGGCAGCAAAAGCAAGCAGCGATCATTTTGTAAGAACATATCACGACACATACGGAATGCCGACTATTGTAACAAACTGCTCAAACAACTATGGACCTTATCAATTCCCTGAAAAACTGATACCATTGTTTATCAATAATATTCGTCATCGCAAGCCGCTTCCTGTGTATGGAAAAGGAGAAAACGTACGAGATTGGCTTTATGTAGAGGATCACGCAAGAGCAATAGATATCATCTTCCACAACGGCAAGATAGCCGAGACTTACAACATAGGCGGTTTCAACGAATGGAAGAATATCGATTTGATAAAGGTGATGATTAAGACTGTTGACCGTGTGCTTGGCAACCCCGAAGGACACAGTCTTGACCTCGTCACATACGTTACAGACCGCTTGGGTCACGATGCACGCTACGCCATCGACAGCACCAAGCTACAACGTGAGCTGGGCTGGGAACCCTCGTTACAGTTCGAAGAAGGTATCGAACGCACTGTCCGCTGGTATCTCGACAACCAAGAGTGGATGGATAATGTAACCTCCGGCGACTATCAGAAGTACTACGAAGAGATGTATAAATAGGCTGCGCTGGAGTTTCGTCAGACAAAGGACAAAAGTCGTAAGACAAAAGAGACTTTAGATATCTGACATTAGACTTTCGACAAAAAATACTCGTAGTCTTCAAAAAGTAAACATTAAATAAACACTACCACTTTTAAAAGTCCTTCTCTTCAGGGGAGGATTTAGGAGAGGCTTTCAAATCTCCCTCTTTTAGGAGGGATTAAGGGATGCTATATCCTTACAACATCCACTAAAGGGTTGATATTATTATGCCAATCTTTAACGGGGGGGGACCGTAAGGTTATTCTTAATTAATCATGAAACAAATAGCAAATTTTTTATTATTCTTCGGGCCAATCATTCTTAGTTTCCTTTCTGTTTTATCAGAAAATGAAGAACATTGGTTTTTAAAACTTATAGTAGATTACAAAGTACGTATTTCCATAACAATTCTGGCATTAATTATATTGTTCCAAATTTGGAAGATTTTTCTTCAGAAAGAAGATCGAATCATAAAAATATGGGTAGATGAATTTTTGAGATTTATAGCAAGAGAAGATCTCGGAGGGGGAGAGTATAAAACTAGAATTAGTATTTTTAGACGACAAAAAGGTATAATTTTTATTTGGAAATATATATATATAATCATAAAAAATCCTAGTAAAATATTCATTTGTAAGACTTATCGAGATATAAAAAATATTCTATTTTCCATATCTTCAAATTTCCTTACTTTATATGCAAGATATTCGTATCCGAATGAAGATATTACTTCATATACTTATTTTAAAGCATCAGGTAGAAATGGAAAAATCAATGGAGTAGTTGATAAATGTAACAAAGAAGGGATAGAAATAGAAGTAAACACATGTGATATTTCTAATATTGAATTACCAATAAATATTGAAGAATGGAAAAATAATAAGAATAGCAATTCAAAATATAAGGATGTAATGAAATATATGAAAGATTCCTTTATTGATGAAAAAAACTATGAAACGCTACTTAATATGAATACGAAAGCAAATAATTTGTATGCTATAGCTATTACAGATAAAAATCAAGCAGTTTGGGGCGTTTTAATTATAGACAATGTTGGAGATAAAAGATCTTTTAAAGAAGAATTAACACCAGTAATTGAGAAATATGCTAAAATATTTTGTTTTACTCTTTCAATTGTAAAGTAATGTGTAATATTAGACTAATAAAAAAAGAAGGTACTTCGAAAATTGATGATCAAATTTCGAAATTTGAAAATATCCATATTAATCTTATCGATATGCCAGCATATATTGTGCAAATATTTGATGATAAAATTCAAAAATTGGAATTTTTCTTTTCAAATGACAAAGAAGATAAGAAAGAATATACTACTGATAGTATTGTGCTGAAATATGGAATTAATTCAGGACGAATATATTTGTTAGAAACAGAAAAAAAAGAAATTAACCAAACAGATATTTATAGTATAATAAATAACACTGCAACTGAATTTTCAACAGAACGATTCAAGGACAATATTAAACAATTTATTGAAATATGTAATAAATTGTTGTAGATTTCATTTAACGTGTTTGAATAATTTATTAATCTATCTCAAAATCAACAAAATAACATACGGTAATCATTTCAAAGTTATTTTCTGTTAGGAAATATACTGTGTATTCTCCAAACCTAATAATCAAAAACACTTTTTTATTTCAAAATGAATCAACTTAAGGCTGGGGCGGCGTTAAACTATGTTGTTATTATCCTTAATATGTTGGTGGGGTTAGGAATTTCTTATATACAGGAAAGTTATATAGTCTAAAGTCTTTAAACAAAAAATATCAATCCTACGGTGGTGGGATAATCTGCCGTAGGGTTCTAAAATAATTTTTAATATTTAAAATAGTGGATGGCCAAGTAAGTAAGCATATAAAAAATGAATGGGAAATAATTCAAGAAGGATATTCGTCATTTTTTAAAACCGACTCAATAAATCTTGAAAAATCGTATTATAGATTTATGTCGGAGGAGTCTTTTGATTATATTCTGAAAGGACAATTTAGATTTAACAATCCTATAAGATGGAAAGATCCATTCGAGAAGATAATGGTCGAAGGAAATTATGATAAACTAGAATATCAAAAACCTGCCACATACGCAGCATGTTTTACAAAACTGAGCAATAGCGAAGCTCATTGGAGGATGTATACGAATGAGAAGCAAATTTGCGTTAGAGTTGAGTTTGATATGGAAAATTTTATAGGTGCATTAATGTTAGGTGGAGTTGAGCAATTTTTTATTGGTAATGTGTCATACGATTTGCTTGAAAGAAGTATAAAAGCTATTGGTTCTAAAAGATCTAAATATCATAAAATTGCTATTCCTAAAAATTTTGGGGATAAGGATTATATTGATTTACTTCTGCTTAAAAGACCGGCATTTAAATGGGAAGAAGAAACAAGAATAGTTATATTGAATAATGGCAAGCAAAATGATTCCTGTGCATTATGCTATAATCCGGAAATGGCTAAAACGTTTATAAAATCAATACAAATTTCACCTCTTGCAAGTGATAAGGAAGAAGGAAGATTAAGAAATAAGTATTTGGATATTTGGCAAAAATTAGAAGGAAGAGGTTACGATTTTGATTTTTCAAAATCAAAATTATATAATCCCATAAAACCTATTGTTTTTGAAAAATAATTTATTTGTGAAATAGATTGAGGGGGTAACAGTTTTTGCTATAGGATTAACCAATGGAGAAAGAAGATTCTTTGTAGATAAAGTGTTTATAATCTAATTGTATTGACTTAAAGAAATAAAATGGCAGAAATTTCATCAAATAACAAGCGAATTGTGCTTTAAGAAATATTGGATTTGCTTTAATTGATTTACTATTCAAAGAAAAAGGAGTAAGATTTACAGAAGATTCGTCGAAAAATGGAGTTGAATACTTGATTGATAAATTAAAGGAATTGTTAAATAGAAAATAAAAACTGTTCGTTGGTACTTGGATAATCAACAATGGCTGGATAACATCACAAGTGGAGACTACGAAAAGTACTACGAAGAGATGTATAAAGGAAGAT
>CALCUN010000166.1 GCA_937906975.1 uncultured Bacteroidales bacterium | reverse complement strand
ATATCTTACTAACTTGACTTGGAATCCAGAAGGAACAATGCTTTATATCCAAAAACTAAATCGTAAACAAAACAATGTAGAATTGATAGCCTATGATGTAGTAAATGGAAATGTGGCAAAAACATTATTCTCTCAAAGCAATGAAAAATACGTTGAACCAGAATCTCCAATTTTCTTTTTACCTAACAATAGCCAACAATTCATTTATTTAAGCGAAGCTGATGGATTTAATCACGCTTACTTATATAACATTGACGGAACATTGATTTCTCAACTTACATCAGGGGATTGGATGATTAACTCAATAGAAGGATTTAACAAAAAAGCAACAGAATTTTACTTCTATGCAACTAAAGATTCCCCATTGGAACAAAATTTATACGCTTACAACTTTAAAACAAAACAAATACGTCGTTGTACTCCTGAAAAGGGAACTCACCACGTTGTTTTCAATACAGATGGAACACTTTTCTTAGATACATACACAAGTTCTGTAGAACCAAGAAGAGTTGCTTTGTATGACAATAAAGCAAAACAAGTAAAAGAAATCTTTAAATCAGAAAACCCTTGGGCAGACTTAGATAAACCTGAAATAGACGTGTTTACAATCAAAGCAAAAGACGGTACAGATTTATATGCTCGTATGATAAAACCTCTAAACTTTGATGCGAACAAAAAATACCCTGTAATAGTTTATGTTTATGGTGGTCCACACGCACAACTTATTACAGAAAGTTGGCTTTCAGGTGCAAACAATTTCTTTTTGTTCCTTGCACAACAAGGATATATTGTTTGGACAGTAGATAGTAGAGGTTCAGCAAACAGAGGCTTTGAATTTGAAAGTGCAATTTGGAGAAATTGTGGAAGCATTGAAGTAAGCGACCAAATGGACGGCGTAAATTATTTGAAATCTCTTCCATACGTAGATGCAGAACGCATAGGTGTTGATGGTTGGTCTTACGGTGGATTTATGACTATTTCATTAAAATTGAAGAATCCTGGAGTATTCAAAACTGCAACCGCAGGTGGTCCTGTTATTGATTGGAAATGGTACGAGGTTATGTACGGAGAAAGATATATGTCTTCACCTGAGGATAACAAAGAAGGATATGAAAAATCTTCGTTGTTAAATTACGCTGATCAATTAGAAGGAAAACTTCTTGTAATACACGGAGCACAAGACCCAACCGTAGTAATGCAACATTCTCTTGAATTTATAAACAAATGTATCAAAGCAGGAAAACAAGTAGATTACTTTATTTATCCTGATCACGAACACAACGTAAGAGGAAAAGACAGAATACATTTGTATGAAAAGATTTACCAATACCATAAAGAAAACTTATAAGATATGTTTACAGGAATAATAGAAAATATGGCTCATGTGGTAAACATTGAGCAAGAAGGAACAAATTTTCATTTTACTTTGGAATGTGAAATCGCAGACCAATTAAAAATAGATCAAAGTTTTGCTCATGACGGTTGCTGTTTGACAGTTGTAAAGCTTGATAAAGAGAAAAAGCAATACACAGTTACTGCAATGAAAGAAACAATGGACAAAACAAATCTTGGACAATGGGAAGTAGGAACGAAAATCAATGTAGAACGTTCCATGCTTATGGACGGAAGATTTGATGGGCATATTGTACAAGGCCATGTAGATCAAACAGCAGAGTGCTTTAAAGTTGTAGATGAAAATGGCTCTTGGAGATATTACTTTAAATATGATGTGAAAGAGGGAAATATTACTGTGCCTAAGGGCTCTATTTCTGTAAATGGCGTAAGTCTTACAGTAGTTGATAGCAAGGAAGGCGAATTTTCCGTATCTATCATACCATATACTTATTCGCACACAAATTTCCATACATTCAAGGTTGGAACTGTGGTAAATATAGAATTTGATGTCTTTGGAAAATATGTACAAAGGCTATTGGAACAATATATGCAAAGATAGCATAGATGATAGATTACAAAATAGAACCTGATAGATGTGTTGTAGTAGGGATTACTACGCCTGAGGTTAGTGTTGAGCAGACAGAGGAGTATCTTGACGAGCTTATATTTCTTATTGACACGGCTGGTGCTGTTGTAGAAAAGAGATTTACTCAAAAACTTCCTTATAAAGATCCGCGTACCTTTGTTGGAAGTGGTAAATTGGAGGAAATAAAAGAGTATATAAAGGCTGCGGATATAAATTGGGTGGTCTTCGATGATGAACTCTCACCTTCGCAAGCAAGAAATATAGAAAAAGCATTGGATTGTCATGTGTTAGACCGTACAGGCTTGATTCTAAATATCTTTGCACAAAGAGCAAGAACCTCACACTCTAAAACACAGGTTGCACTCGCACAATACCAATATTTATTACCACGATTGACAAGAATGTGGACACACTTGGACCGTCAAAGAGGTGGAGCAGGACTTACAATGCGTGGAGTAGGGGAAACTCAGATAGAAACAGACCGCAGAATCATTCTTTCAAAAATTTCTTTGCTTAAAGAAAAACTAAAAGACATAGATAAGCAAAAGACAGTACAAAGAAAAAATAGAGAAAGTTTAGTAAGAGTAGCCTTAGTCGGTTATACCAATGTGGGAAAAAGCACTTTGATGAATCTTCTCTCTAAAAGCGATGTTTTTGCTGAGAATAAACTTTTTGCAACCCTTGATACAACAGTTAGAAAAGTAGTTATAGAAAATCTTCCTTTTCTTTTGACAGACACAGTCGGCTTTATACGCAAACTGCCTCATGGATTGGTGGAGAGTTTCAAATCAACCTTGGACGAATTGCGAGAAGCAGATTTGCTTGTGCATGTTGTAGATATATCACATCCTAATTTTGAAGAACAAATAAAAGTTGTAAATAACACACTTGCAGAAATAAAAGCAAATGATAAACCAACGCTATTGCTTTTTAATAAAATAGATGCTTATACCTACATTCCGCAAGATGAAGACGACCTTACACCAAAGCAAAAAGAGAATTGGAGTTTGGAAGACTTAAAACAAACCTATCTTTCTAACGGAAATCAAGACACAGTCTTTATTTCAGCAAAAAATAAAGAAAATATAGAAGAATTAAGACAAATAATCTACGATAAAGTGAAAACAATACACGCAATACGTTATCCTTATAATAATTTTTTATATTAACTAAAACTTTAAAACAATGTTATTATTAAATGCAGACGCCTTTACGTGGGCAGATATGATTACATTCTTGAAAGATGTGGTCTTTAAATTTGGGCCAAAGTTACTTATTGCTTGTTTAATACTTTGGGTAGGATTTAAACTTATAAGATTCTTAGTAAAAAAGATAGAAAAGGCTTTTGAAAAGAAGAATTTGGATTTGTCCTTACGTCCTTTCTTAATTTCACTTATTTCTATATTACTAAAAGTCTTACTTATACTAACCGTAGTAGGTTATTTAGGAATAGAAATGACTCAATTCACTGCTATTCTTGCTTCTTGTGGAGTTGCAATAGGCTTGGCTCTTAGCGGAACCTTACAAAACGTAGCAGGAGGAGTAGTAATCTTAGTTTTACGTCCCTTTAAAGTTGGAGATTACATAGAAGCACAAGGCTTTGAAGGTACAGTAAAAGAAATAATGATATTTACAACAACCTTAGTTACGGTAGATAATAAAGTAATCACAATTCCAAACGGTGCACTTTCAGGCTCAAGCGTCATAAACTATTCAAAAATGGAAGATAGACGAATAGATATAAAATTTAACTTAGCTCACGGAGTAGATATTTCGCAAATAAACCCACGCTTGATAGAAATAGCAAAACAAGATAAAAGAATATTTTCTACACCTGAACCACAAGTAATTGTAAGTATTACAGACTTGGCTATAAATGTTGATTTAAGATTCTGGTGTAAGAATGCGGATTATTGGAACATAATGGGAGATATTCATACTGCTGTTTACAACTATTTAGTATCAGAAAAAATAGCACTTCCTCATCCAAAATTAGATTTGATGAAGTAAAAAATGTCGGAAAACAATCCATTATCAATATTTAGCTTTAAAAAAATAATGTTACCCTTATTAATAGGAATAGGGGTAGCATTATTATTAATTTTAAAAGACATAAAACAAGACGCAAACCCACTAACAGATATATTAATCAATTGGACGTGGGCTTCAACCTTCTTTCTCTTTCTCGCTTTGTGCTTTGGCGTAATGCGAGACTTAATGTATATGTATAGAATAAGACTTTTGTCTGACAAAAAGATAAGTTGGAAAAAAGCCTTTCAAGTAATAATGCTTTGGGAGTTTGGCTCCGCAATCACACCCTCAGTAGTAGGAGGCTCAGCCTTAGCATTCTTCATAGTAGCCAAAGAAGGAATTTCCGCAGGACGCAGTACAGCAATCGTAATGATTACAGCACTTTTAGATGAGTTGTTTTATATTATCATAACTCCAATTGTAGTGCTTTTAGTTGGTGCAAACCTTGCTTTTAATACCGATTTCCGTTTCACTTTCTTTGGAAACACTTTTGGAGAATTACAAATCTTTTTCATAGGCTATGGATTTATGTGTCTTTTGACTATAATAATCCTTGTAGCCATATTTTTCTTTCCACAAGGATTTAGAAAACTACTTTATTTGCTTGCAGAAAAAAAACTGTTTCGCAAATTAAAAGACAAAATGCACAAAATGGGAGATGATATAGTAACATCTTCACAAGAATTTAAAGGAAAAAGCTTCTTTTTTTGGACAAAAGCCTATTTGTGCACAGTATTTTCATGGACATCACGCTTTTTAGTGGTAAATTGCATACTACTTGCATTCTCACCCGTAGGAGAACACCTTTTAGTCTTTGCAAGACAATTAGTAATGTGGATAATACTTTGCATTTCTCCAACACCAGGAAGTAGTGGCATAGCAGAATTTGCTTTTCCTCTCTTTATAGGAGAGTTTATGCCACAAGGAACACACGCAACCATAGCCTTGATTTGGCGATTGTTTACTTACTATCCTTATCTTATACTCGGCTCCTTAGTATTGCCTTATTGGACTAAGAGAGTCTTCAAGAGAAAAAAATAAAGCAAAGAAATAAAAAAAACAAAACGCTCATAAGTCAAAATAAAACAAAGACTCACGAGCGTTTTTCTTTATTTTCAAAAACAAAAACCTACTCCTCTCCCCAAATCTTAATGGTATGATCCAATGAACCGCTGACAATTCTTGTACCATCGGGACTATATGCTACGGAAGTGACATAATCTAAATCTCCCTCCAAGGTTTTAAGGCATTGTCCTGTGTTTGCATCCCATGTCTTAATGGTATTATCCCCTGAACCGCTGATAATTTTTGTGCCATCGGGACTATATGATACGGAAACGACACTTTCTGAATGTTCTCCTAAGGTTTTAAGGCATTTAAACTTGGTTACGTCTATTTTCTTTTCAAAGGCTTTTTTGTATTCTTTAATTTCATCTAATATTGCATAGAGTTTTGCTTCAATACTCTCTAATTTTTCTTTATCTATGTTCATTTTATTTGCTTTATTGTGCGATTTAATTTCTATTCACAAAGGTAAAACAAAATTTTTTAAGCACAAAAAAACATTAAAGAAACGCTTTAATTTCCTCTTTCAAAGTTTTACTGACAAAAACCTTTATTTTACGGAAATTTTATTTTGCAATTTTTGTGGAATTTCTTGCGAAAAATTGACGAAAATAAGGGTTAATTTTTGTGAATTTATGCTTTGGGAAAATAATTCAAAGAAAAATCTGAAAAAAGCAAAGAAAAAATTTGAAAAAGCAAAGAATTATTTCGCTAAAAACAAAGAAAAAATCCGAGAAATTAAAGACTTTTTTTGTGTTTTTAAGGCTTTGAAAAGTTAAGTCTTTGATTTTGTGATTTTTAGTAAGGGCTTATATTTTCAAAATTTGCGATTAGAAATCTTAGAGTTGAAAATATCGCAAGCATTCGGCGTTAAGTGTAGGGGAAACGGTTTTATTTTTGTTCTTACCCAAGAACACGTTCAAACATACTTACTGTTGGATAAACTACATAATGGAACAAATAAACTTCGTAAAAAGACGGCTCTGATTATACAAAATAATTCCAGAGCCGTCTTTTTGTTCTTGAAATTCTATATTTTAAAAATCAAATTTACTCTTGAAAATAGAAGTTAATTTTCTTAATCTACTTTTTTGAATATTCTGTTCCAACGTATTTTTTTAAGTATAGAGTTTTGGTCTTTGTTGAAAGACATCCACACAACAGAAGCTTTTCCTACAATGTGGTCTTCTGGCACAAATCCCCAATAGCGTGAGTCTGCTGAGTTATGTCTATTATCTCCCATCATAAAGTAATAATCCATTTTAAAGGTGTATTCTTCTCCTATTTTTGCTTTTCCTTTTTCAAACACATTGATAGCTCTTTCGTAAAGGGCGATATTTTCTTCTGTAAGCATTACTTTCATTCCTTTGTGAGGGATTTGTATTGGACCATAAAAGTCATTGTTCCAATTTAACTCAGCTCTATGAGGGAACATGTTTTCATCTCTCCAACCTTTCTTAGTAAGCACAGGAATAATCTCTTCAACGTATGGCAATTTCTTTATTTCTTCTTTTAAACTTCTTGAAAGAGGAAGGGTAGCGTAGTTTGTCAATTGTTGTAAGTCTAAAGAATCAACTCCTGCTTGTGAAAGGAAAGCTTGTTTGTCGTAAATATCTGGGTGAATAAATAACTTACAGAAATATTTTGTTTGTTGCTGATTGTTTTGTAAAAGAGGGCTATTTTCAAGTGGCTCAACTTCAACAAAAGGATTAGAAGAAAGAACATCTATCTGTTGTTGAGTAAGATTAATGTAATAGAAATAATACATCATAGCCATATCCTCTTTACTAACTCCCATTTCCAATAACTCTTTTTCGTTAAGAGTATTATTATCCTTTGTTATAATTCTGTGAGTCAATTGATATTCTTGTGGACTTTCGATAGGCTTTCCATTTATGTGTACAACTGCATTTTCAATAGAAAGCACCTCGCCAGGAAGTCCAATACAAGTTTTTATAAAGTTTTCTTTCTTATCTATTGGACGAGCAATAATATCGCCAAACTCCTCTTTACTATTCCAAACTCTATCTCTACCATAGCGTCTTAGTAAAGAATAATAACTTTCGTTTGATTGATAGTAAGTAGATACGGTATCACCATCAGGATAGTTAAACACAACAGCATCTCCACGCTTAACATTTCCAAAACCAGGTAAACGATGATAATCAAGCTCAATCCAATCAAGATAACTCTTAGTATTAAGTCCTGGAATAGTATGATGCATTAAAGGAAGAGCCAAAGGAGTGTTAGGGATTCTTGGACCGTAAGCCAATTTGCTTACAAACAAACAATCTCCTACCAAAAGAGATTTTTCCATTGACGAAGAAGGAATCATATATGATTCAAAAAACATTGTACGTATTACACTTGCTGCAACAACTGCAAACACAATAGAATCAACCCAATCTCTAATAGCCGAAATCTTAAACTCTGGTAAATCCTTAGGGTGAGTATAAGTTTCCTTTTTAGAAAAACCCAATACAGGTAATATGATAAAAGGAATAATTATTGACAATAATTGATACCAAAAGCCATTTTTTCTAAAACACTTAACAGTCTCTACTATCATCAGCATAACAATAAAGACATTCAAAAAAGGTATCAAACAATAAATAAACCACCATTTCTTTTTATCGATGATTTTAATCCAACACCAAATATTCCAAAAAGGAATTAACACATAATAGGGTTTTTCTCCTGCTTTTTCAAAAATTTTCCAAAGACCTATAACAGAAAGCAGAAGTCCTAAGATAATAAGTATAAAATAAATATCCATAATAAATGTATTTGATTAAAATAAAAACTTACTTTTAACGTTAAAGCATAAAAAAATATTGTTAATTTTATGAAAAGATTATTCTTATTTTACTTTATATTAATAAATTTTGTTGCATTTTCACAACAAGACACCCTAAAAATGGCAACAACCAAAACAGGACAAACCCTTGCCTTAATAGATTATTTTTATGTTGATACAGCAAACTTAGAAAGAATATCAGAAAAAGGAATTGAAGCCATGTTGAAAGAGTTAGACCCACATTCAATTTTCATAACCAAAGATGAAGTAAAGAAAATGAATGAACCGCTTGAAGGAAACTTTGATGGCATAGGCGTTAGCTTTCAATTTATGAACGATAGCATTCACGTTGTGGAAGTAATCAGCGACGGGCCTGCTGAAAAAGTAGGAATGCTAGCAGGAGACATAATAATAAAGGTAGATGACGATGTTGCAACAGGAGATACAATAAAAAACGATTGGGTTTTTAAACATCTAAGAGGAGAAAAAGGTACAAAAGTAAAAGTAACCGTTAAAAGAGCAGGAAGAAAAGAGCCAATAGTTTTTACCATTACAAGAGATAAAATACCACTTCATAGTATAGACACGTGGTTTATGGTAGATGAGCAAATTGGATACGTAAGATTGAGTCGTTTTGCTCAAACCTCTACCGAGGAATTGTTAGAAGCAATCAAATCACTTCAAAAAGAAGGAATGAAAGACCTTATCTTTGACCTAAGAGGCAATGGAGGAGGATATTTAAACGTTGCATGGGAAATAGCAGATCATTTTTTAGCAGGAAATAAAATGATAGTCTATACAGAAGGCATACATTCCAAAAAACAAGCCTATAACACAATAAAACGAGGAAGCTTTGAAGAAGGCAGACTCATTATATTGGTAGATGAATACTCAGCCTCTGCAAGCGAAATCGTAAGTGGAGCCGTACAAGACTGGGATAGAGGAGTGATAATCGGAAGAAGAACATTTGGAAAAGGCTTAGTACAACGCCCATTCCCATTAGAAGATAAATCACAAATTAGATTAACAACATCAAGATACTACACGCCAAGCGGAAGATGTATTCAAAAACCCTACGATGAAGGAGTAGAGGCATATCAAAACGATTACGCACAACGATATAAACAAGGCGAAATGACAAACGCAGACTCAATTCACTTTGCCGATAGTTTAAAATACAAAACCAATAACGGCAGAACAGTATATGGCGGAGGTGGAATAATGCCTGACGTATTTATCCCAATGGATACCTCACGCGCATCGGATTATCTAATAAATCTTCGTTCAAAAAGCCTATTCAATAATTATTCTCTTAATTGGGTAGAAAAAAATCGTGAAGATTTCTTAAAGAAAGCACCAGAATTTAAAGACTTTTCAAAAGAATACGACAAACTAAACCTACTTAAAGACTTTGAAGCATACGCAGAAAAAGAAGGCGTAACAAAAACAGAAGTTAAAAAAGAGTGGGTAAATCAAATAGTAATGGATTATTTGAAAAGTGAAATGAGCGATAGCAATGCAGTAAGTTATCAATCTTACGAAGAATACGCAAAATCACTTACCTCAAAGGAAAAATTGGTAAAAGAAATAATAGAAAAAGCTAAAATAGAAGACAAAAAAGCCGAAAGACTAAACAAAGAATCAGAAATCTACATTGCAACCACACTAAAAGCCTTAATAGCACGCAATCTCTATGGCACAAAATATTTCTATATGTGTACCTCTGAAACAGACAAAGAATTAAAGAAAGCAATCGAAGTTTTAAAAGGCGGAGACTATGAAAAAATCATAAGCAATGCCGATTAACTAAAAGTTGATCGGCACTGATAATCCAAATCTTTGCTTATACTGCAAAGTCGTATTGAAATCTTTATCCATTATTGCTTGGAAATTTATAAAAGCAGTCAAATACTTGCTAACTTTTATATTAACGAAAATTTCTGTGTTAATATCTGTATCCAATAACGGCTTATTGTAATCGTAAAAGAAGTCTAACTTAACCAAAAGGTTAATATTCTTGAAAATATCTCTTTGGAAAAAGAATTTAGCATAAGAACCAAGCGAGAATAAAGCCGTTTGATTAGGTTCTGTAAAGCCAAAAATTTCATTTCCCTTTAATCTATTATCAGTAACTATTGTTGTCTTACCTGTAAGGAAAGAAAGAAGTGTAGAAAATCCCTTATTCTTGTACTCCCAACCAACAGAAGAAGTAATTGTTATAGGAGAAATTGGAGCAGACACCAAAGCACCATCTTTATACCCTTCATCGAATTGAGATTTCAAGTTTACCAAAGCAGAATAGTTCCATGCCTTATACATTTTCCTTGAATAGATAGAGTTTATTTCGATTTTGTCATCTGATTTTTGAAATTCATTTTCCGGATCCTTAAATCCGTTTCCTGTTTTGTCTTGCCAAATCATACCATAAGCCAATTCAATAGAGTTGTCCCATTGATTGTTTCCTTTTTTGTAGTTATAAAATCCCTTATAGAAAGAAGAAAAAGCAAAAGACGAATAACCGCCAGCCGACCAGTTAGAAAGCGTAGCCTGTTCGCTGTTTAAAATAATACTATTCTTAGTATTCCAATATTTAACAGAGTCTTTCTTCGCTTCTTCTGCGAAAAGAGTAAGTTGCAACAAAGCAATCACAAAAAAAATACTAAACTTCTTCATTTTTACTTTAATTTATTTAATTTAAACAATAATATAGATTCAAATAAAACACACAATAAAGCAACGATGATAAAGATAAAAGCAAAAGGAAAATGCTTTTCCGAAGAGTAAGCCTTCAAATCCTTTTTTATTTCTTTCTTATCGCTAAATTCCATTAAGCTTTCCCTTGAAGAATAGTTAAGAGAAAAACCCGAAACCACCTCTTTGTCGGAATAAACCTCATAATTACCAGCCTTATTTACTTGATTATATAAATTCAAAGCGTAAGTGTTTTGATTTTTCTTAGTCTGAGGAATATATTCCAAAGAATCCGTTTTTCCTTTTACGGAAAAAATATTTTTTCCCTTAGACTTATTTTCCAAACTTCCAATCTCCACAAATTCTCTCTCGCCTATGCTATAATAAAGCTTTGATTTCACCTGACTTAATGCACACATATTCCACATTAAAGGCACAAACAAAGAATTATTCACAAAATCGCTAAATGCAGTGTCTAATCCCACCGAAAGCATATATACATTAGAGTTATTTTTAGGAGAGATAGCCAAAAAATCCTCACCATTAGAATAACTCATCACGCTTTGCTTAGCAGTTGTTGCAGACCCATTAATAGGAAAATACATCTTAGAGGTAGGAAGCGAAATATTTTCCATATAAGTTGCGAAAACATCTTTGAATAAGAAGTTTTCCTCATCATATTTGTTTACCCTTTGTTTTTTTGTTTGCAAATTATCATAACAAGGCAAAGACATCATAGACAAAAACTTGTTTACGCTTTCCAAATTCATTTCCTTATTTGGAATAATCATTAAAGAGCCAGAATTATCTACGAATTTTTGTAACTCATTTGCCAAAGCATCATTTATTTGCTCCAAACCATTGAGAATAATCAAAGAATAAGAGCCAAAAGAATTGTAATCAGGATTAGAAACCGTTACATTCTCAATTTGCACCTGCTCATCAGAAGCAAACAATCGCATAATGTAAGGATTTTCCTTTTCTTGATTTAGACAAAGTACCTTAACCTTATCCTCAACCAAAAGAGTAAAATAAAAATCGTTATCAAAAATAACAGGAGAATCCAAAATATTAAGTCGAGAATGTAGAATACCATTGCGTTCCACACTAAAACTCATATCAACCACCACTTGCTCATCTGCAATCATATCAAGACTTGCAACAGCCACTTGTTTATCATCTACAATCAACTTTAAAGGAATTTTTTCCACGTCTTGCTTTCCAGAATTTCTTACCCTAACTTTCAAATCCACAGAAGCACCACGCATAAAACTTTTGCTTTCGCTCCAAACCGAATCAATGAAAATATTATTCATATCACTTGTTTCAACAGCAACAAAGACATTATTTATAGAGTCGGTTTTGAAATTTTCCTCATCAAGACAAGATTTTTGGAAATCGGAAATAAAAAAACAAGTCTTTGAATTACTATTTTGATTATCGAGCAATTTATGAGCCGTTTGGTAAACCTCACTCATCATTTTTGAAGAAGGAGAAGTTTCCAATTCACTTAGCAAAGCCAAAAAACGATTTTTATTTACAAAGTGCCTTTCCTTTCCCGCTAAGTCCATAGTTAGCAAACAAAACTTATCAGTTGAAGAATACATATCCGCAATTTGTTTTGCTTTTTGTTTAGCCCTATCCAATTTCACGCTAAAACTATTATCCAAAAACACAACTACGGAATTTTCTCCCTCCTTTACCAAAGCCTTTTCGTCATTTTTTAAATAAGGTTGTGCAAAGACCAATACCAAACACACAATGCACAAACAACGGCTTAACAACAAAAGCCTCTTATAAAGCTTGTTAGTTTTCTTTGAACGGATTTCTATATCCCTAAGCACATTCACATTAGTAAAGTACACCTTTTTATATCTGTGAAAGTTAAAAAGATGCACCGCTATTGGGATAAAAATAGCAAGCAAGCCAAATAAAAAATTTGGATTAAGAAAAGCCATACTTAAAACATAAAAATTTGTGCAAAAATACGAAATTGTTTGGTGGATATAAAGAAAACAACTAATTTTGTGAAAGAAATAAAACTTAAATCAAAGAAAATGAAAAGAAATCTATTACTAATAAGCAACTCAACCAATAGAGGAGAAGCATATTTAGGTTGGTGCAAAGATATGATTAAAGACTTCTGCAACGAAAGCGGAGTAAAAAGAGTATTATTCATACCTTACGCAGGAGTATCTATGGGATATGACAACTACGAAGCAAAAGTAAAAGCCGTATTTGAAACAATCGGACTTGATCTTTACAGTATTCACACACAAGCTGACGCAAAAAAAGCAGTAGAAGAAGCAGAATGTATAGCAGTTGGCGGAGGAAACACATTCCACCTTGTATATGAATTATACAAAAACGGAATTATGCAACTAATGTCAGAAAAAGTATTTGCTGGCACAGCATACATGGGTTGGAGTGCAGGAAGCAACGTTGCAGGACCAAGCCTTAAAACAACAAACGACATGCCTATCATAGAGCCTGAAAGCTTTGACTGTATGAAACTTGTTCCTTTCCAAATCAATCCTCACTATACTGATTTCTTTGACCCAAAACACGGTGGCGAAACAAGAGATGACCGTTTGAATGAGTTTATAACAATAAATCAAAACATTTGGGTAGCAGGAATAAGAGAAGCAACAGCATTAAGACTTAAAGAAGGAAAACTATCATTGATAGGAAGAGACAACAAAATGAAAGTATTCCGCTACGGACAAGAAGCAGTAGAATACTCATTGACTGACGACATCAATTTCTTGATGAAATAAAACACAGTGAAAGAAGTAAATATTTTAAAAAACGGTGGGGTTATTCTTTACCCCACCGATACTATTTGGGGGCTTGGCTGTGATGCTACACAAAAAGACGCAATCAAAAAAATAATCAACCTAAAAGGAAGAACAGCCGAAAAACATTTCATTCTACTTGCAAGAGATATTGAAATGATAAGCCAATATGTAGAAACAATTCCACAACAAGCATTAGAATTGTTAGAAAACACCAAAACCCCTCTAACAATAATTTATCCAAAAGCAAAAAATCTACCAATCGAAATGCTATCTCACGATGGTAGCATAGGCATTAGAATACCCCATCACCAGTATTGCCAAATGCTTTTGAAAGAATTGAACCGCCCAATCGTAAGCACATCTGCAAACATCAGCGGAGAAAAAAGCCCAAGCGACTTTTCCGAAATCTCCCCTCTCATAAAAGAAAAAGCAGACTTTATTTCCCCACAAGAATTTCAAGCCAAAAATACACAAGCATCAAGCATTGTAAAAATACTTGAAAGCGGTGAAATTGTGAAAATAAGATAATCAGTTTCTAAGTCTTAGAAAAAGTAAAATAATCCTAAGAAAAAAAACTGAAAATATACTCTCTGTTCTTTATAATGAAAGAAATCTAACCTTGATTGCACCAAGACGTATGGGTAAAACGGGTTTAATACCTCATACTTTTCATATTTTAAAAGAATAAAACCCTATTTATGACCGCTTTATGGGAGAATGGTTAAAGAAATATAAAGGCAAGCTTCTCTATACAAACAGCAATAATAACAGAGGACTAAAAACTAATGCTAATGATAATAAATATGTTTTAGTTTCATCATAAACCTTAACATTTATATCTTTATCCATATTATTTGATAATGCTTTCACAGCAGAATTACTTTCACATATCTTGTCATAATCAGAGGCTTTAGAAGTTTTACAGCCTAATAATTCTATTGTTTGCATATAATTTATATCAGAATGTGAAGAATACCTACTTCTATATTTAAGCATTATTTCTGCTACATCGCCATTGCTATTTGAAAAAGAATAAGAGTCGTAAGTATAATAGTCATTTCTCATAGCAGTTCCTGAAATATCTGCTACTACGGTATTACTTAAAGTTTCTTGATTATGACCAGATAAATTGTAACCCTTATCTGCCAAATCGGATTTAACCATTTGAATATTTTTATTGTACATATCAAAACTTGTAACACTGATTGTAGATGTACAACTCGCAAGTGTTAAAACGATAATTAACGATAACAATAAATTTTTCATCTTAATTACTATTATATCTATACTCTCAAAAATAATTACCAAGTCTTAAACTAATCATACTATGATTAATAACCCGCCAACAAAGGTATAATATTTTTCTTTAATAACAAAAAGACTCTGAAACCACCTTTGGAATCAGAGTCTTTTTGTTTGTTTATGTTTTCTTATTCTTCTCTTATTTTCCGATGCAGAATATTTTTTTTAATGCCTACTTTGTGCTTTGTAATCCATTGACACATGGTATTTTTAAGTATTATGCCGAAGGACAAAAATCTGTTCGGGGGACAGTCTGGGGACTGCATTTTTACAAAGAAACCGATAAAATCTACAAAAACGCACTTTTTTTAGATTTTTTAGCATATTTGTATTTCGTTGCATGGTTAAACAGCCCTTAATTGAAGGTATAATTGCATCGGTCATAGCTATAGATTTTAGTGGTTTAGTTTAGTCCAATGTATATATAGAATAGAAGTAAACTAAACTGCCTTTATCGACAAATCTAAGAGGCATGTTACAGCAGCGTCTTTACATTCCTTTCAAATGGGCATTGTTCCTCTCATTTGCAGATGTTATGTGTTTCTTTATATCCGTCTACCTTATTAATACGAGTTTCTAAGAAGTGTCAAAACATACTCTTTTTGCTTCTCAAAAGAAGAAAGATTTTGGACTTTCATAGGTGTGGTATACCATCTTATTTTTCTTTTCCAAAGCAGTCGTTTGTTGACCCCCATACAGTCATTTCAGAAGTTTACTTCAATAACAGAGAGTTTCATTCTTTATTTTGGTGTCATTCTTGGTATCATCCTATGCTTTTGAAGGTCATTTCTACATTCTTGAGCATCATTTTTCATTTCAGGAGTATCATTTCTGCTCTTTTAAGGAAAAACAGTCTCGTAAATGCTAAAAAGTGCTTCACTAATAACGTCTTGTGCAAAATTTTAATTACTTTTGCGTAGATAAATACGCATTAACAGAAAAGAATGAACAATTATTCAATGACATACAGTCTTTTAGACAGTTGCGGAAATCACTCGATTTCAGCAAAATATGTCGTGGATAATTTGCTTATGTGCGGAATTCGTGTAAACACACACACACACACACACACACATTCTCACCGCTTATCTTCGCGCGTTAATTTATTCATTTCCAGTGAAACTGCAAAGTGGGTTAAGTCCTGTTTTGCAGGCTTTGTCGTGTGTGTATGTTTCAGCCAACATTTATTCATTAATCATAAAAACAGTAATATGCTAAAGAAAAGAATGATTGCGCTATTGCTCCCCGATAGGGGCAGGATAGCACGCGTATCCCTTTCAGCTCTGCTGGCAGTATTCTGCTTTGGCTCTGCTTTCGCCCAGGCGAACGGCTTGCCTGCTCCGCAGGAATACAACAAGGATGTGCGCACCGGTACCTGGAGCATTTATGCACAGGGTGGTCTCTCATGGGTCAACGGCCTGTGGTACGAGAGCGTGAACGCCAAGAAGAGCTATTCCCTTTCACCGGCTGTAGGTGGAGGTATCGACTATACCATCCGTCCGTGGGTGCGTGTAGGTGCAGAGTACCTGTGGTCTCGCTATCGTGGTGAGCAGCGTTTTTCACAGATCGAGGCTACCATGCCGATGAAGCTTTACGGCAACTAC
>CALCUN010000165.1 GCA_937906975.1 uncultured Bacteroidales bacterium | reverse complement strand
GAACTCATACCGAAATATTTGTTAATAATTAGTCCAACTTTTTGGGGTCAGTTCACACTACGTTTCTCGGAGCAAAAATTTTTTTTCTCGCACAAAAAAAATTTTTCTTGCGATATTATTAAATTTTGCTCCGATTTCAGCAAAATTTCTCTTAATTTTTGCTCAATTTTCGTCAGAAATTTCAAAATTAAGTTTTGTAAAAATTTCTTCGCTCTTTTGAATAAAAAATTTATTTGCGTTTTTTTATTTCTTAACAGCTTTCTTTAATCTAACACAAAGGCAATTTTGTGTGTTTTGTTCTTATATTGTAATAAAATCTTATCTTTGTGCTCAGATAAAAAAGAGTAAGTATGGGAAAATACGCAAAACCTCCATTAACATATAGAGAACAAGTAGAATTACTAAAATCAAGGGGAATGATTTTTGCTGATGAGCAACGTGCAGAAAGACAACTTGCAAATATTAGCTATTATCGTTTAAGCGCTTATATGTTGCCTTATAAGAAAAAAGAGAATGGAGTTATTATTGATGAATTTAAAGAAGGAACTACTTGGGAAAATATACACAATCTATATGTTTTTGATCGCAAATTGCGTTTGTTGGTTTTTGACGCTATTGAACGATTAGAAATTTCTATAAGAACGCAAATTATTTATCAGTTAAGTCATAAATATGGCTCGCATTGGCAAGACGATTCAACTATATTCAAATCTCCAACAACAAAAACACTCCGAGATGGAAGTAGTGTTGAGTTTAATCTTTACAATGATATTCAAAATCACATAAGAGAACAATTACATAACAATAAAGCAGAAGTATTTATACAACATTACAAAAATAAATACAATGATCCTATAAATCCTCCTTCGTGGATGAGTGTAGAAATTATGTATTTTAATCATCTATCTCGTATTTGTAGCGGATTAAAACACCGTTCTGATAAGACTAATATCGCATCTTATTTTGCTTTACCCGAAAAAACATTTTGCTCTTGGTTGCATACAATAAATTATGTCCGTAATATCTGTGCTCATCATGCAAGACTTTGGAATAGAGATTTAAATATTGTTCCAGAAAAGCTTTCGTTTTCAAAAAGTTTACTATGGATTACTAATCCTAATACTGTGCAAAGAAGCAAGATTTACTATTTTTTATGTATGTTAAACTACTTATTGCAAACTGCAAATCCGACATCACAATTCAAAATGCAATTAACAGAACTTTTAAACGAGTATAAAAATTTTGTAAATATTAATTCAATGGGATTCCCTAATGATTGGCAACAAGAAAGTATGTGGAAAATGTAGTTTTTGTTTAAATAATGTTTACAATTGTAAAAAAATGTTTACCTTTGCAAAACATTAAGGCGACAATATAGTTATATTTAGAGATAATAAGCCTCTCAGGCGAGTCGAAAGACAGCATACTTGAGGGGCGTTCTTCATTTTATGAGATTAACTCTTTCTTTTTATTTCCTAATCACTTTCTTCAAATCCAAAACAAAGGCAACGGCTATGAAAATTAGCACGCATAGGGTGTTGATTCCTAATCTTATTAGATTGTTTTCGTAATCTTGGAAAACGTTCATTACAAAATACAACCCTAAGGCAAGGATTACATAAAGCAAGAAACGTTTTATAGGATATTTTACGGGATAGAATTTTTGTCCTATCGCCCAACAAATTATCATTATCGTAGCATAGCAAATCAAAGTTGTGTATGCTGCACCTAAATAGCCAAAGCGTGGCACTAAAATAAAGTTTAGAATCAAGGTTATTGCAGCTCCAATGCCCGAAATATAGGCTCCGTATATCGTTTTGTCGCTTACCTTATACCAAATGGAGAGATTGTAATATATTCCTAAGCAGAAATTTGCCAAAAGAAGTATTGGTACAACGTTTAAGCCGACTCTATATTCCTCACTAACGAAATATTGAAATAAATCCATATAAGCGATTACTCCAAGAAAGATTGTGAGCAAGAAAATAGTGAAAACAAGCATTACAGAGGAGTATGTTTGTTTTGCATCTTTGGCTTTCATCTTTGAAAAGAAGAAAGGCTCGGCTGCAAACTTAAATGCTTGAATGAAAAGGCTCATTACGATAGAAATCTTGTAGCAAGCACCATATATTCCTATTTGTTGCATTGCGTAGGTGTTGCAATCGGCAGTTTCTTCGGGGCAAGTTAAAAGTTTTTTCAAAGCAATACGGTCAAAAGTCTCGTTTACCATTCCTGCAAGTCCACCAATCATAACGGGAAGTCCATAAACTAACATTTGTTTCAAAAGAGAAAAACTAATTTTAAAACGAAACTTAGAATATTCCGGTAGAAGCATTACAACAGATATTGCACTTGCTAAGAAATTTGAAATAAAAATGCACTCAACAAGGTTATCTGGTTTAAGAATAAAAAAGAATAATAGATTAAATCCTATATTTGAAAAAATATCTACGCTTTTTATTAAGGCAAATCGTGCTGCTTTGTTTTCTTGTCTTAGTTTTGCGTAAGGAATTGCACGAAAAGCATCAAGTGCAACAATGATTAAAAACCATTTTATATAGTTTTGCTCGTTTTCATATTGCATTGCACTGCTTATACTCTCGATATTGAAAAAGGTAATCAAGAGAAAAAGCGAGGTTGTGCAGAATAGAGAAAATAAAGAGGTGTTAAAAACTACGGACTTGTCGTCTTGTTTTTGGCAAAAGCGAAAATATGCCGTTTCCATGCCGTATGTGAGAATTATCATAAGGAAAGAAATATAGGCATAAAGCTCTGAAACCACTCCGTACTTGTCTGCCGTAAGGGAATAGGTGTAAACAGGAACTAAAAGATAGTTTAAAAATCTTCCTAATATGGTTGGTAAACCATAAATTGCTGTTTGCCCTGCAAGTTTCTTTATATCGCTCATTTTTTTTCTTAAAAATAATATGTTAAACCAAAGATTGATTCTCTGTAAGTAATCTTTATAGGTTGGAAATGTCTATCTAAAAATCCGTATTTCGCTAAATAATTTATTCCAATCTTACCTATGCGAAGTGTAAATCCATAAATCAGTCCTATATCGTGCGGATTGTACTCTCCTTTCTTTAAAAGAGCATTCTCTAACTCTGCTTTAACAATATAATCGTAAGCAACACCAAGTTTAACTCCCATTCCGGCTGCTCTATCAAAGTATCCGAAAGTATAAGTCAAAGGAACAGAGATTTTCATTGCATTAAACTTTCCTTCAACTTGCTTACTTCGTTCTATATTTGCATTAACTGCTAAATCCAAACTTTGAATTTCATCAATATTATACTGAATCATAAATCCACTATTTGCAGAAAAACCGTTTCTTCCTGTAATATTTCCACTGTTATAGTACTGATTGCAACTTCCTATGCCGAGATTTATTCCAAATTCATAACCATCTCTATAAAACTGATGCTTTCGTGATTTTTTTCCTGAGTATCCTAAATTTTTATAGTTGCTTGCGTTTACGGTAAGATTGAAAACAAAATCGCAAATCTTGTCCATGCCCTCGTAATCTATCAATTCTGCATCGTCTTCGGGCTTATGATAAGGCGAATCGGTGCCTGTTGTCATTGTTATTGCAGGAATATCTCTTTTTGCAAAAGAAGAATAGTCCGAATCCGTAAAAACAGATTTCTTATACTTAGACACCTTTGTTTTTAAGTCGGTTTTTGTGCTTTTAAATATCTCTTTCCAACCATTAAGCATAGCAACATTTGCAATTTCCAAAGCACCATTTTTATACCAGCCTACCATATCAAGATTTATCATTAACTTAATATCAGAAAGCTTATCAACAAACATTGGATTGTAAGCAAAATGATCAGAGCCTAATAATCCCATTTCTTCGGCATCAAACCAAATTAAAATAATATTACGATTTATTTTGTCTGAATTTGCATTTAGCAAACGGGCTAATTGAATAAGCATTGCACTTCCCGATGCGTTGTCGTCAGCTCCGTTATATATTTTATTGTTCTTTATTCCTAAATGATCATAGTGAGCACCGATTACAATGTATTCAGAATTATACAAAGGCTTTTCTGCTCTTATTTCTGCAACTATGTTGTTCCCTAAATCAACAGCAAAATTTTGAATATAGTATTCTATCTTTAAAGAATCTAATTGAGAACAAATATATTCTCTTGCAAGAGAGTTTCCAATGCTTCCAACTTTTCGTCCTTCCAAATCATCACTGCTTAAAAAATAAACATCTTTCTTTAAATTTTCTCTTTGTTGGCTTTGAGCAAAAGAGATATTTAAACTCAAAATTGATAGTATTAAGATAAAAAAACGTTTCATTTTTTTAATTTTTTCGCAAAGATATGAAGAAATAACGTAATTTTGTAAATTGAATATGTTAAAATAAAAATAGGAAATGAAAAACTTTGTAGAGGAATTACGTTGGAGGGGCATGATTCACGACATTATGCCGGGCACAGAAGAGCAATTCTTAAAACAAACTGCGACTGCGTATGTAGGATTCGACCCAACAGCAGACAGTTTACATATAGGACACTTAGTAGGCATTATGATGCTTTCTCATCTTCAAAGAAGCGGACACAGACCCATTGTTTTGTTAGGCGGAGCCACAGGAATGATTGGCGATCCTTCGTTTAAAAGCCAAGAAAGAAAGCTACTTACACTTGAAGAAATACAACATAATCAAGCTTGCATAAAGAAACAATTATCGCATTTTATGGATTTTGAAACCGAAGCTGAGAATAAGGCTTTGGTGCTTAACAATTATGATTGGAATAGCAAGTGGAGTTTCTTGGATTTCATAAGAGACATCGGTAAACACATAACAGTGAACTATATGATGGCGAAAGACTGTGTGAAGAAACGTATTGAAACAGGACTTTCTTTCACTGAGTTTTCTTATCAGTTGCTTCAAGCATACGACTTTAAGTATTTATATGAAAACTACGGCTGTAAACTTCAAATGGGTGGCTCAGACCAATGGGGAAACATCACTTGCGGAACTGAACTTATAAGAAGAACTCTTGGAGGCGAAGCTTTCGCAATGACATGTCCTTTGATTACAAAAGCAGATGGCACAAAATTTGGAAAAACTGAAAAAGGTAATGTGTGGTTAGATGCAGAAAAAACATCGCCTTATGCTTTCTATCAATTCTGGCTTAATGTTTCTGATGAGGATGCAAAGAAATTTATTCGTATCTTCACATTCTTCACAAAAGATGAAATAGAAAATTTGGAAAAAGAACACGATGTTGCTCCAAATCTAAGAATGCTTCAAAAGGCTCTTGCAAAAGACATAACAATACGCGTTCATGGAGAAGAAGAATACAACAAGGCTGTTGAGGCTTCGGAAATTCTTTTCGGCAAAGGCACAACCGACACATTGAAACGTTTAGATAGTGCTACATTCCTTAGTGTTTTTGAAGGCGTTCCTACATTTGAAGTTAGAAAAGATGAAATTTTGCAAGGAATAAACGTAGTTGATTTATTAGCAGAAAAGACTCAAATTCTTGCCTCAAAGGGAGAAGTTCGTAGAGCATTAAAAGAAAACTCACTTTCTATAAATAAAGAAAAGATAAAAGAAGATTATATAACATCTGCTGAGAGTCTTTTGAACGAACAATACATTTTAGTTCAAAAAGGTAAGAAAAACTATTTCATAATAGTGGCTAAGTAAAAAAAGCCTTAGCTTTAAAAAAATAATCCTAAGGAAAAATATTTTTTTTCTTAGGATTATTTTTTTAAAGCTAAGAAAAAATTTCTACTTTTGCAGAGTTATTTAATAGACTTATTAAATAGATTAAATAAATAGCGTATGCAAAAGAATAATATGGAAGAACAAATTCTTTTAGTGGCAAAAGAATTGTTTATGCAATTTGGTTATGAGGGAGTTTCTACAACTCAGGTTGCAAAGGCTGTGGGTTGCAATCAAGCCTTAGTGCATTATTATTATCGTACAAAACAAAATCTTTTTAAGATTATATGTCAGCAAGAAATACAAAAGATGTTGAAGATTCTTGCCGATATTCCACAAGAGGATATTTCGTTTGAAAATTTTATTGAAAAGATTATTGAAGCTCAAATTGGTTTTTTGAAAAACAATCCCGATGCTCCATTTTTTATAATTGGCGAATTAAGACACAATAGCGAGGTCTTGAAAATGATGAAGGAACTTTTCTCTGAATTTGGCAAAGAAATTGTTGGTAAGATTCGTATGTTTGTTCAAATGAAACAAAGCAAAGGAGAATTAAATGATGTTTCAGTAGAGGATTTGCTAATAGATATTGTATCCTTAGACGTAATGTCGTTTGTAGGGCAAGTATTGTTTACACAAATCTTAGAAATGGATTCTCAAACACAAGAAGCTTTTTTAGAAAGAAGAAAGACTCATATAAAGAAACTAATATTATCAAGCATAAAATCATAGAAAGATAATGTATAGATTAGGAGTAGATATTGGTTCAACAACAGCAAAAGCAGTAGTTGTAAATAATAAAAAAGAAATTGTTTATTCTAATTATTTAAGACATAATGCAGATGTTAAAGGAACGTTGTTAAACATTCTTGAAAGCATAAAAACTCAACTTGGAAGTGAAGTAGAATTAGAGATAATCATAACAGGTTCTGCTGGATTTGGAATTTCGGAACGTCTAAACGTGCCTTTTATTCAAGAGGTCATTGCTGTGTCAAATTTTGTTAAGCATTTCTCAATGGATATTAACTCAATAATTGACATAGGTGGAGAAGATTCAAAAATAATCTTCTTTTCAAAAACGTCTTCCTTACCTGTGATGCGTATGAATGGTAATTGTGCAGGAGGAACGGGTGCTTTCATTGACCAAATGGCTTTAATACTTGGAGTAGATGTAGATGAACTTGACCTCCTTGCACAAAACGCAAAACATATCTATCCAATAGCATCACGATGTGGTGTTTTCTCAAAGACAGACGTGCAAAACCTTGTTGCAAGAGGCGTTTCAAAGCAGGATATTGCAGTTTCAATTTTTAACGCCATAGCTTTGCAAGTTGTTTCCTCACTTTCAAAAGGCATGCAGATTGTTCCAAAGATTTTATTCTGTGGAGGACCATTGACTTATATTAAATCCCTAAGAGAAGCCTTTGCAAGAGTTCTTTCTCTTGATGAAAAAGATTTCATAAGACTTGAAAATTCTAATCTTATTCCTGCAATGGGTTGTGTTTTCACCGATGGCGAGCAAGGACTTGTGATAAAGATAGAAGATTTGATAGAAAAACTCTCAAATACTCAAACCACAACAAATAATATCAGTAATAGATTAGAGGTAATCTTTAAAGACGAGGAAGAATTACAAGAGTGGAGAAAAGAAAAAGCGAAAGGAGAGAAGGTTGGAGAGTTAAAAGATTTTAAAGGTGATTGTTTTCTTGGATTAGATTCGGGTTCTACAACAACAAAACTTGTTCTCACCGATAGCGAAAGCAACATAATATTTTCTGATTACAGCAGAAATGGTGGTAATGCCTTGAAAGCGGTTGAGCAAGCAATAGAGAGAATGAATAAGGCTTGTCAAGAAAATAACGCTACAATAAATATAGTTTCTGCTTGTTCAACAGGCTATGGGGAAGAGTTGATTAAAACTGCCTTTTCTATGGAATGTTCGGTTGTGGAAACGATAGCTCACTATAAGGCTGCGAAAACTCTATGTCCTGAGGTGGATTTTATTCTTGATATTGGAGGACAAGATATGAAAGCCTTGTTTATTGAAGACGGAGTCTTAAATAAAATAGAGTTAAACGAGGCTTGCTCTTCTGGTTGCGGTTCTTTCATTGAGAATTTTGCTAATTCGCTTTCTTATCCTGTTGCAGAGTTTGCACAAATTGCATGTTTGGCTAAAAATCCTTGCGACTTAGGAACACGTTGCACTGTCTTTATGAACTCAAAGGTAAAACAATCTTTGCGAGAAGGTGCAAGCGTGGCAGATATTTCAGCAGGATTGGCTTATTCTGTTGTAAAAAACTGTTTATATAAAGTCTTAAAACTTAACTCTCTTGATATTGGAAAAAATATTGTTGTTCAAGGTGGAACAATGCGTAATGATAGCATAGTGAAAGCCTTGGAAAATATGATTGGAGTTAAGGTCTATCGTAGTCAAACACCAGAACTAATGGGTGCTTACGGCTGTGCAATTCATGCGAAGGAGAATTATGATAACAATTCTTTGAAAACAACTTTCACAAGCAAGGTTTCAGATTTTACTTCTAAGGAAATAAATTGTAAGGGTTGCGAAAATCAATGCCTTGTTACTAAATATACTTTTGAAAACAATAAAACATATCATTCAGGCAATAAGTGTGAGAAAATATTCTCTTCAAAAGCCGAAGAAGAAAAAGGAGATAATATCTACACTTATAAGTTAGAAAGAGTATTTGAAAGCAAAAAACTCTCTAACCCTAAATATCGATTGGGCGTTCCAAGGGTTTTGAATATGTTTGAGGATTTTCCTTTTTGGGAGGCTTTGTTTTCTGAATTTGATATAGAGCTTGTGCTTAGTGATTTATCGACTTACTCTAATTATGAGAAAGGTTTGAAACAAGTAATGAGCGAAAACATTTGTTTCCCTGCTAAGTTGGTTCATTCACATATAGATAATCTTGTTGCGAAAGGGCTGAAACATATTTTCTTTCCATACGTTGTTTTTGAGAAAAAGGAAAGCGAAAATGTAGCAAACTCATATAATTGTCCTATTGTTTCGTCTTATAGTGTTTTAATAAAGAGTCAATTATCTGTTTATGACAATACAGATATTAAAATAGACAATCCTGTTTTTACTTTTAAGAATAAAAATCTTCTTTTTAAGAATTGTGAAATTTATTTTAAGACTTTATCTAACGAAGTTAAGAGTTTTAAATACTCAAAAGCACAATTAAAAAAAGCATTTGAAAAGGCACTGCAAGCACAGCATCAATATGAAATTGATTTGCAAAATAAAACGAAAGAATACTTTGAAAAAGCAAAGGCAAACAAGCAACCAATAATTTTATTGGCAGCAAGACCATATCATACTGATTCTTTAATTCAACACAAATTAAGTGATATTATTTCTTCTCTTGGTGCTTGTGTTATAAGTGATGACATTGTGAGAGTGGATAATGATTTTGATATGCAGGATACTTATATGCTTTCGCAATGGACTTATATGAATAGAATAGTTAAGGCTGCTAAATGGGTAACTACGCAAAATGATGAGGTGAATTATGCTCAAATTACTTCTTTTGGCTGTGGTCCTGATGCTTTTCTTTTAGATGAAATCACACATCTTTTGAAACGTCATAATAAGTCTTGTACTATAATAAAGGTTGATGATATAAATAATGTAGGCTCGATGCGTTTGAGAATAAGAAGCCTTTTGGAAAGTTTGAAACAAAAGACTGTAAATACTAAAACGGTGGAAGCATTTGTTGATACAAAGATATTCGATACAGAGGATAAGGAAAGAACAATTCTTGCTCCATTTTTTACCGATTATGCTTCTCCTTTATTACCAGAGGTCTTTGCTTTGAGTGGTTATAAGTTAGAGGTGTTGCCGTTAAGCGACCAAAAATCTGCGGATTTAGGCTTGCAGTATTCTAATAACGAGGTTTGCTATCCTGCAACTCTTATTGTAGGAGATATGATTAAGGCACTTTCTTCTGGAAAATATGATTTGAGTAAAACCGCTGTTGGAATTACTCAAACAGGAGGGCAATGTAGAGCATCAAATTACTATGCTGTTATACGCAAAGCACTTGTTGATGCAGGCTTTTCGCAAGTTCCTGTTATTTCAGCAACAATGTCAAGCAATGTTCATACAAATCAACCAGGGTTTAAGTTAGATTATAAATCTATAATAGTGATTGCGTTTGATGCAATGTTGTTTGGAGATTGTCTTTCAAAGATATATCATTCTACTGCGGTGAGAATAGAAAATCCAAACTTAGCTTTGGAATTGAAAAATCAATACTTAGAAAGAGCAAAGCCTATTGTGTTGAAAAAAGACAGAAAAGCTTTGATTGCTTTGCTTAAAGAAGCAGTAAAAGAGTTTAATTCATTATTGCCAAGCGAATACATAGAAAGAAAAAAGGTAGGTATAGTAGGGGAAATCTTCTTGAAATTCCACCCATTTGCTAATCAAAATATAATTTCTTGGCTGATGAGTCAAAAAATAGAGGTAATTCCGCCGACATTAACGCCATTTATGACTCAATTCTTCGTAAATAGAGATGCAAAACTTGAAAATTATTTAGACACTTCAAGCATTCCGAATCCTATTATGAAGTTTATTTACAAGATTGTTAAATCGGAAATATCAAGATTTAACTCAATAATGTCGAAATTTAGATATTATTCTCCATTGGAAGATATTTATGAATTGGCTGATGATGTTAAGAATGTAATTCCTTTGGTTGCACAATTCGGAGAGGGTTGGGCGTTGCCAGCTGAAATAGTTTCTCTTGCTAAAAACAAGGCTGACGGAGTTATTAGTTTACAACCTTTTGGCTGTATCGCAAATCATATAATAAGTAAGGGAGTTGAAAATAAAATAAAGCAACTTTATCCTAATTTAAGCTTGCTTTCGTTAGATTTTGATTCGGGAGTAAGTGAGGTAAATGTAGTAAATCGTTTGATGTTGCTAAAAGATACAATTTCTAAAAAACATTAAAAAATATTATTTCTAAGAGAAAATTTGTATTTTTGCAGATTAGAATTGAAATTTTAAAAATTAGTAAGTATGAAAAAACACATTTTTTTGTTCGCACTTTTAGTTAGTGCATTCACATTTAGTTTGCAAGCTCAACAAGGCAAATGGGCTGGAACAATCAAATATCAATTAACTTGGACTGGCGATGTTCCTCAAGGAATACCTTCAGAATATGAAGTTAAAGTATTTGAAGAAAAAACCAAATACATGGATATGACAATGGGTGCTGTGGTTATAACTGACGCTCAAAAGAAAAATGTAACTCTTATGTTTGATTTTTCTCAAATTCCATTGGAAGAAGTTGGTGGAAAATGGTATATAAGAGAAAAAATGCCAGATTCAACTTTTACTGCTGTAACTTACAACTTCACAGGTAAGACAAAAGAAATGGCAGGAAAGACTGCTCACGAAGTTACTGCAACTTACAAAAACGCAGAAGGCGTTGAAGAAACTGAAACTTTCTGGGCTTGTAAGGATTTAGGCCCTTCTCTTGATATGACAAACTATCCAGGCCTACAAGCAATGCCTTTTGAATACACTGTTCAATATGCAGAAACTCTTTCTTGCACATTCACTGCTGTTGAGGTAATTGACGGAAAGGTTAAAAAGACTGACCTATTGTTAGAAACAGGATATGAAGAATTAACTATGGAAGAATTCCAAGAAAAGATACAAATTCTTCAAGAAGCAATGGGTGGCGGAGCAGGAGCAGAAGAAGATTTTTAATAAATAAGACTTAAATAAATAATGCGAAAGACAAAGGATAAAAAAACAAAGAAAACAAAAAATAGTTCTAAGAAAACTTCACTTTCAACCTTTATAAAAAGTGAGCGTTTTCCGAAAATAGTAGCCGTTTTACTTGCTATCTTTACGGTTTTCTGTTTTGTATCCTTTGTCTCCTTTTATTTTACTTGGTTTAGCAACGAAAATCTTGATTTAAACAATTGGTGTGGACGATTGGGTGCAAGAGTTGCTAATTTTTTTGTTAATAAAACTTTTGGAATAGCCTCTTTTGGCTTTCTTATCTTTTTTTCTTTTGTAGTATTAAGGCTGTTTAAAGCAAAAATCCAAAACATAGCTAGATGGGTTGTTTGTACACTTGTCATAATGCTTTGGTCATCTTGCTTTTTTGGCTTTTTAGTAGTTGTTTTTCCTTCAAGTTGTTCGAGTTTAGATGTTTTTGCTGGCGTGGTTGGCGTAGTTGTTAATCTTTGGCTTGTAAAAATAATAGGAGGTTTTGGAGCTGCTTTGTTTAACTTGGCATTTACTATCGCTTTCCCAAGGATTCTTTTTGGAGTTAGATACTCTCTTATAAGGAAGTTGTTGAAAAATGCTATACAAAAAGCAAGTATTCCAGATGTTCAAAATGAAAAGCCATTAAAGGAAAAGAAAATTGCTCCAAAGCTACAAGAGGAAAAACCTATTGTAGAAGAAAAAATAGAAGAGCCAACACCTGCTGTAATAGAATTTGATATTGCTCCTCAAACTCCTGTGATGGAAGAAGAAAATGAGGAAGTGGAATTTGAAATTCAAACAGATTCTCAATTAGAAGACCAAATTCTTGAAGAGGAAGACGCATTTGAAGAAGAGCAAGAAGAACATTACACAATAGATACGCCATACGACCCAAAATTAGAATTAGCTTCATATAAATTACCAAGTGTTGATATTTTGATTGACTATGAAAAAAATAACAAGGTAATAGATGAGAAAGAATTACTATTAAATAAAGATAGAATTGTAAACACTCTTAGAAACTATAAAATAGATATTGTAAAAATATCTGCAACTCCCGGACCAACTGTAACACTCTACGAAATAGTTCCTGCACCGGGTACAAGAATTAACAAAATCAAAAATCTTGAAGACGATATTGCCCTTAGCCTTTCTGCTTTGGGTATAAGAATAATCGCTCCTATACCGGGCAAAGGCACAATCGGTATAGAAGTTCCTAACTTTAATCCACAAATTGTATCAATGAAAACTATGCTTACTTCGCCTCAGTTTGTTGATACAAAATATGAATTACCTATTGCGATAGGGAAAACAATTTCTTCCGAACCTTACGTTGCTGACCTTGCGAAAATGCCTCACTTACTTATGGCAGGAGCAACAGGACAAGGTAAGTCAGTAGGATTAAATGCTATCATATCTTCACTACTCTTTAAGAAACACCCTTGCGATTTGAAATTCGTAATGGTTGATCCTAAAAAAGTGGAACTATCTCTTTACTCTAAAATAGAAAGACACTATTTAGCAAAACTACCCGATAGTGAAGAGGCTATTATTACTGATGTAAAGAAAGTGGTTCGTACACTCAATTCTCTATGTATTGAAATGGATCAACGCTATGACCTTTTAAAAATAGCAGGTTGTAAAAAGATAACAGAATATAATGCTAAATTCTGTTCAAGACGTCTTTTGCCAACCGAAGGTCATAGATACCTACCATATATTGTATTAGTTATAGATGAGTTTGCTGATTTGATTATGACAGCAGGCAAGGAAATAGAAATGCCTATTGCACGTCTTGCACAACTTGCGAGAGCTGTCGGAATACATCTAATAATCGCAACACAACGTCCAACAGTAAATATCATAACAGGTACAATCAAAGCAAACTTCCCTGCAAGAATTGCCTTCAAAGTAAGTAGTAGGGTTGATAGCAAAACAATTCTTGACACCTCAGGGGCAGAACAACTCATAGGACGTGGAGATATGCTTATATCTGCTGGAAGTGATTTGATACGTCTGCAATGTGCTTTGATAGATACAGAAGAAATAGAAGAGTTGTCGGAATATATAGGCTCACAAAGAGGATTTGACGAAACCTTCCTTTTACCTGAATACTTAGATGAAACATCTGAGCCAAGCAAAGAGGTGGATATGAAACAGCTTGACCCTAAATTTGAAGAGTCAGCACGCCTTGTGGTAATGCACCAACACGGAAGCACATCTCTAATCCAAAGAAAACTATCCTTAGGCTACAATAGAGCAGGACGAATCATAGATCAATTAGAAGCAGCAGGCATAGTAGGACCATTTGAAGGCAGTAAAGCAAGAGAAGTCTTGGTAAAAACCGAAGTGGAGTTAAATGAAATTTTAAAAGAATACTTAAAATAAACAATATGAAAAAGAGTTTAGCATTTCTTCTTTGCATATTCCTTTTTACAATCTCCTTTGCACAAAGAGAAATAGTAAACGGAGTTGTTGTAGATAAGCAAGCACAAAATATAATAGAGAGCGTATCAAAGAAAATCTCTACTGATTCTCCTTTGCTTATAAACTACACTATGACAATCAAGACAAAAGACAAGAAGAGCGAAACTCTAAAAGGAAGTCTATTATCTAATGGAGAAAAATTCCAATTAAAAACACCAATATTTGAAGACTATTGTGATGGAACAAATCTTTGGCATTTTGTAAAAGAAACCTCAGAAGTAGAACTCTCAGTAATAGAACAAACAAACAACCTATTCAATTTTCCAAACCTAATAAAAACCTACTCAAAAGACTTCCGTCCAAAACTAATTAGAGAAGAAGAAACAAATTATGTGATAGACCTATTGCCAAAGAAAAGCACAAATATTTCTAAAATAAGAATCATTAGTAACAAAACAACAAATAGAATAAAAGAAATGACACTTTATGTAAGAGAAGGCAATACTTACATAATCAATTTCACATCATATAAAGTCAATCACCCAACCCAAGCCAAAGACTTTACTTTCCCACAAGACATCTATCCACAAGCAGAAATTATAGATTTAAGATAAAGTACAAATCCTAAGAAAAAATTAAAAAAAGCAAAGAGAAAATATTTTTTTTCTTTGCTTTTTTTAATTTTTTCAAAAGGGGGTATCAATTTAAACATACAAGGGGTGTCAATTTAAACGACAGAGGGGTGTCAATTTAAATGACAGACATGAATAATAATATAAATAATAATAAAAAAAATAATATAACTATAAATAAAGATATTTTTTAAATTTTTATTTCATTTAATTTGTTCTTTCTTTGAATTTGTAAAAACATGTTTTTTACTTTTTAACTTCTCTTTGTTGAAAAATCAACTTTAACGTAAATTTTTTCATTGATTTTCTTGGTATTAGAAAAAAAAGTTGTAATTTTGCATATTGAAAAAATTAGCGTCTCTGTATAGACTCGTTTCGTAACAGGTTGATTCTGATAGTTATGAGGGGTTGCGTGTCTTTGGAGATATTATTCTTAGGACCAATTGGCTGTGGTTTTTTGAACGTTGAATTTTTTTAATTTTAGTTAAAAAGTAAAAAGTATAATTAAAAAAGAAAAAGAACATATTTCGATATGCCAACAATTCAACAATTAATCCGTAAAGGACGTACAAAAATGGAGTACAAGAGTAAATCTCCTGCATTGGACTCTTGCCCTCAACGTAGAGGTGTTTGTACTAGAGTGTACACTACTACACCTAAAAAGCCAAACTCAGCGATGAGAAAAGTTGCCAGAGTAAAATTAACTAATGGTAAAGAAGTGAATGCTTACATACCAGGAGAAGGTCATAACTTACAAGAACACTCTATCGTAATGATTAGAGGTGGTCGTGTTAAGGACTTACCAGGTGTTAGATATCACATCATTCGTGGAGCTTTGGATACTGCTGGTGTTGATGGTAGAAAACAAAGACGTTCAAAATATGGTACAAAGAGACCAAAAGATGCAAAGAAATAGTTAATTGAGGAAATTTACACTTTAAGGAAAGATGAGAAAAGCAAAACCAAAGAAAAGGATAATTCTTCCAGATCCTAAGTTTAATGATGTTTTAGTTACAAAATTCGTTAACAACATCATGCTAAAAGGAAAGAAAATGATCGCTTATAATATTTTTTATGAAGCAATTGATATAGTTACTGAACGTTCAAATGAAAATGGATTAGAAGTTTGGAAAAAAGCATTAGCAAACGTTACTCCTCAAGTTGAGGTTAGAAGTAGAAGAGTTGGAGGTGCTACTTTCCAAATCCCTTCTGAAATCCGCCCAGAAAGAAAACAATCTATGGGTATGAAAAACTTAATAGGATTTGCTCGTAAACGTAACGAAAAAACAATGGCTATTCGTTTGGCTTCTGAAATCTTAGCAGCTTACAAAGAAGAAGGTGCTGCTTTCAAAAAGAAAGAAGATATTCACAGAATGGCAGAAGCAAATAAGGCATTTTCACATTTTAGATTCTAAGAAAGTATGGCAGATTTAAAGCTAACTAGAAACATAGGTATTATGGCTCACATCGACGCTGGTAAGACAACAACTACTGAGCGTATTTTGTATTTTACAGGAAAGAGCCATAAAATAGGGGAAACTCACGACGGAGCAGCAACAATGGACTGGATGGCTCAAGAACAAGAAAGAGGTATCACAATCACTTCTGCTGCTACAACAGTTTTCTGGA
>CALCUN010000164.1 GCA_937906975.1 uncultured Bacteroidales bacterium | reverse complement strand
ATTTTCTTCTCTTTTGATTTCTACAAACCGCAGTTCCAACTGTTGCTCCACCTAATCCTAAAAGCAAAAGCGTTGCTGGTGCAAGAGGAGGATTAGCCTCAGTTGTTGGGTTGCTTGTTGAAGAACCTCTAAGCATTCTAAAAGAATTATCTGAATTATATTCTTTACCATTAGACCAACCTTCTCCAATAGTAATACGCCAATCACCTTCTTGTTCTTGTGCGAATGCTAAAAGAATATTTGTACTTAATAATGCTAATGCGACTAAAACAATCTTTTTCATTTCTATTATGTGTTTTTTTTGTTACCATACAATTCCAATTTGCAAAAGTACAGAAAAATTACAAGATAGCAAATTTTTCTATTTTTTTGAACGACCTTTCTATAACCTTGCAGGAGCAAAGATTGTTCAACAAGGGGAATAAAAATGCTTATTTTTTTCTTTTATTAAGAAAATAAGTAGTAATTTTGCAGGTTACTAAATATTCAAAAAATAAAAAAACATTGTTATGATAAAGAAACAATTATTAGTAATCTTAGCAACAATCGTGCTTAGTTTTAGTGCATTCGCACAATTTTCGGTGGGGGATGGAACAGAAAACAACCCTTATCAAATTTCAACAAAAGCTCAATTTTTAGCAATTAGTAGTAATTTGTCAGCATGCTACAAGCAAACAGCCGACATTGACTTAGGTGATTTAGGAACACTGGACGACAACAAGGCAATAATTACAGGTGATTTTTCTGGTACATACGATGGAGATGGTCATTCTATTTCTTATTCTGTAAAGTTTGTTGGAACAGACCAATTTAGCAGTTACGGATTATTTAAAAAAGTAAGTGGAACAATTAAAAATTTACGCATCACCTCTTCTTCTGCAATGTTAACTGGAACAGCCGCTGATATGAATATAGGCTTGATTTGTGGTTTGCTTAGGTCAAACGGAGTTATTACCGATTGTCATGTTACAGGAAATATTAATTCTACTGTGAATCCTGGAGGAGGATCGGGAAGTGATGCAGGATTAATAGCAGGGCAAAGCCTTGGTAAAATAAAATATTCTTCTGGTACAGGAAACGTAGTAGGAGTAGGATATGCAGGAGGTTTAGTAGGACAATTAAATGATGCGTGGGGGCATTTTGACGGAGATAATAACGGAGAAATTATAGGTTGTTCATTTGTTGGTTCTGTAAAAGCAGTAGCACCTGATTCTTCAACTACCAATAGTGGTGATTCTGGTTCTTTCGCTGGAGGTATTTGTGGATTGGTTGCAGGTGCAGGTGTTGCTAACCCAGAAATTTCTTTGTCATACGCTAATGCTACTTTAGAAGGAATCGCTGCTTATGGTTTAGCTTATTTTTCTACTCAGAATGATAATATTTATGGTAATGATTATGGCTCTTATGATGATATTTATGTAAAAGGTGAAGTAAATGGTAACAATATTGATAACCAACCCGTAAATGAAATAAGTAATATAAGTACTATAAATAGTGGTAATGGTTACAACAATGCTAACGATAATACAGTAGAGATTAATTCAACGTTAAATGATGTTGTAGATGATACTCCTGAGGCAAATGAAAAAATATATTTTTCAAGAGAAACAGGAGAAATTATTTTGATTTTCGGAAATAGAATCACATGCGAACCTCCAACAGGACTTAGTTTAACGATAAGCGACTATGTTTCTTCACAAGGCAAGAGATATGTAACTTTTGATTGGGATGATGCAGAAGGAGTAACTTGGAATTATACTCTTTTTAAAGGAGATGAAATTATTGAGAATGCTACTACTGATGCTAGCGCTAAGGTTTTTTATATGCAAATACAGCAAGATGTAGATTATACTTTTGCTATTCATACAAATTGTTCAGATGATTCTCACTCCTATAATGTTTTTGAAACATTTAAAAACCCTATGCCTCCTTGCAATACAGTTATCAATATTAATGCTGAAAATATAACTTCTAATAGTGCAACAATATCTTGGAATACTGGTAACGGAACAAACGAAACAGGAAGAATTTACGAGGTTTTTGTAATATGTAATGATAATAGTACGACTTACACTGTAAATACAAATAGCATAAATCTTACGAATTTACATACTAATACACTTTATAAAGTAGCAGTAAGAGAAGTGTGTTCAGCAGATAATCTTAGCCTTGCAGAAATAATTGAATTTAAGACATTAAATGAAACAACAAATGGATATTACTACACAGTAGCAAACGGAAACTTTGAACAACCGGGCACTTGGAATAGAAATTCTGTTCCAACAGGAAACAATGAAGGCACAATAACAATTAAACACGAAGTAGTGCTTAATAGCACTTTAACATTAAACGGAAATACAACAATAAACATTGATCATTCTAATGGAAATAAAGGTGTTTTGAAAATTAATCAACAAGGACAATTGATAACTACATCAACAACAAATGATGTTACAGGAATTGTTGAGATATTAACACCTATCATAGGACAAAAGAAATGGGCATTTTTAGGAGCTCCATTTGTTACAGCAAGCAATGATGCAAAAGAATACAAATTAGAAACAATAATGCCAGAAAGAGGTTCCGATATTATAGTTTCTTTCTATGAATATGGCAATCGCAACGATTGGAGTGCAGACAGAGATGTATATGCAACTTATCAATATGTAGCAAAAACAGGAGAAGGATATTTAGGTTTTCCTTTCTATGACGGAGTTGTAAGCTTCACAAGCTATGGCGACCTTTGGGATTTTAATTTAAATGGTGGAGCAGGAGGAATTAAAGAATACGATGCAACACCTGCTTTATATAAATTAAATAACTCGGATGTTACAATTACTAATGCAAACTCTAATAGATGGACTCCTTTGTCAAACCCTTATCCTGCAAAACTAAGTATTGAAAAGTTCCTTTCTCAAAACAGCGGTTTAATTCAAGGAAATTGTGTTTATAAATTAGCAAATGCAAACGCATCTGATTTTGAACTTGTTTCTACAGGTGAAATTAAAATGACAGAAGGATTCTTTGTTAAGTTAGCAAGTGGAGTTAGTTCAATTGATTTTAGACAAACTCAATTAACTGATTATCCTGCACAAGGAAACAAATCACAAACTGCGGAAAGAGAATTTGTGGAACTTTCATTAACAGCAGACAATCATTCTTCTAAACTTTACTTTGCACACAATGAGCAAGCAGAGTTGGGTTATGACATATTTGATGCAGATAAATTGTTTGCAATGACAGAAATGACAGAGCCTTATTTCTTAACTCAAGGCATTCGCCTTGTGAAAGAAGAAGTAAACGCTTTACCTTACTACGCTACAATGAATGTTCGTAGTTACGAAAACAAAGAAGTAAGCTTCAAGGCTAATAACATTCCTCAAGGAATTGCAGTAAGCTTAATTGACGGAGAAGAAACAATAGAGCTAAACGAAGGCGTGGTTTACACAACAAATGTTTCTTCGGGAGAGAATGCAAATAGATTTAAAGTATTATTCTCACAATCTGTTGGATTAAACGATGTAGAAGAATTAGAGGTTAATATCACAAACGATAACCGCCTTGTAAACATCACAACCTCAGAAAAAGACCTACAAATAGAAGTCTATAACGCTTTAGGTCAAAGAGTGTTTGCAACAAAAGACTTTAACTTCTCTCTAAACAACGTCTCAGCAGGTGCTTATATGATAAAAGCATTCAACAACAAAGCAAGCAAAACTCAAAAAATTATTATCAAATAAAATTCTCCATAATAAAGTTTTAAATTTGCAAACAAAAACGGTGATTGTTCCCACAATCACCGTTTTGTTTTATTTACTTTATTTATCTTTGCATTTAGAAAAAAGAAGTTGTATTATGGAAGAATATAAAAAGCCCTCATTAACTATAGAAGAGCAAGTAAATCTACTCAAAAACAAAGGTTTAATATTTTCTAATGAAGAAGATGCAAAAAATATTCTATCAAATATTAGTTACTATCGCATAAGTGCTTACACGACTCCTTTTAAGAAAATCGTAAAAGATTAAATTCAAAAAGAGTTCAAAGACAACACTTCTTGGGATATGGTTTATAGGCTATATAAATTTGATCGTAAATTACGTATTCTTATTTTTGATGCAATAGAACGAATAGAGGTTGCTGTTAGAACTCAAATAATAAATAAATTAAGCGAACAACACAATTCGCATTGGCAAGATTTAGAAAGCATTTTTAAGACACCATACACTATAACACTCAATAATGGGAAAGAAAAGACTTTCAATATTTATGAGGAATTACAAAATCATATTCAAACGCAATTAGATGACAATAAAGCAGAAGTTTTTATTCATCACTATAAAAATAAATACAACAAACCTAAAAATCCCCCTTCATGGATGGTAATCGAAACAGTTACTTTCGGTTTTCTTTCTCGTATTTATCAAAACTTAAATGATAATAGAGATAAACAACTAATAGCAGACTACTTTAAATTACCTCACAAAGTCTTTTCCTCTTGGCTGCACTCAATTCACGTAATTCGTAATATATGTGCTCATCATTCTCGTCTTTGGAATAAAGATTTGGATATTACTCCCATACAATTTAAAAATAAAAAAATAGAGGTGCAATTTGGATTAGCAATAGCAATAAAAATAATAAAGAAGAAAATGTTAGAATTTACTATATCCTTTGCATACTTAACTACCTTTTACAAACAGTAAATCCAACATATTCTTTTAAAAATTATGTAAAACAACTTTTAAAAGAATATGAGGACATAATTTATTTAAAATCAATGGGATTTCCTGATGATTGGGAAAGTGAAAAGATGTGGAAGAACTAATTTTATAAAAAGAACAATTAATAATTAAAAAAAATATATTAACTTTGCAGAACTTTTAGTAAAGATAGTTGTAATAACTCAAAGATAATGAGCCTCTCATGCTTCCTCGAAAGATAGCACACTTGAGGGGCGTTTTTTATTTTATTTACTTTATTTTTACCACTCCTACTTACTTAGGTTAATTCTTTTTAATTTTACTTAAAATATACTTCTGCACAATACAATGGTATGTTTACCATTCTTTCTTGTTGGCGATATGGATTCATTGAAAAGCGTACGCCAAACATTTCTTCGTTTTTTTGCAAGATTGTGCTTAATGATTTTGATTTTACGTTGGTTTCTGCTTTCACTTCTATTGGAACAATCTGCATTTCTTTTTGAATAAGAAAATCTATCTCTAAAGGACTATTTTCTTTGCTGTAATAAAACAAAGAAGAGTTGAATTGTGTTGCTAATTGTGTGCAAACGAAGTTTTCTGTAAGCATTCCTTTGCTTTCTTTCATATCATTTGGCAACAAAAGTTGTGCTGGGTTTATTTGAGACATCGCCCCTAAAAGTCCAACATCTAATAAATATAGTTTAAATGCTGATAAATCTTCATAAACCTTTAAAGGCATTGAAGGTGTTGAAACTCTACCTACTTTAATTATGAGTCCAGCATCAATAAGCCATTGAATTGCTAATTCAAACTCCTTTGCACGTCCGCCTTTCTTAACTACACCATAAAGAAACTTTTTATTTTCTTTTGATAACTGAGAAGGCATAGAATTCCACACCATTGCAATGCGTTGCGATTGTTCTTTTGTGGTGTGTTTTGATATATCGTTTTTGTAAGCCAATAAAATTTCTCTTTGGACTTCACGAACACTATTTGCATCGTTTGTTTCTATAAAGACATTCACTGCTTCGGGCATTCCTCCTACCATATAATACTCTCTTAACATTTGAATTAGAATATCATGAAGTGTAGATAATGTTTGCCAATCCTTATTTTCTAACAACTCTGCCATAATATTTTGTCCTCTTGCAATAAGAAATTCGCTAAAAGTCATAGGATACATTTGTATTGTATTGACTTTACCAACAGGAAAGGATTCTCCTTGTCTTAAAGTAATGCCAAGCAATGAGCCTGCTACACAAATATGATACTGAGGTGCTCGTTCATAAAAATATTTCAATGAAGCTATTCCTCTTTTCAATTCTTGAATTTCATCAAATATGATTAGCGTTTCTTCTGCTATGATAGGTACGTTTGTTATCGCTGAAATAGCAAGCACTACTCTATCTATATTGTAGTCTTGTAAAAAAAGATTTTTTACTTGCTCGTTATCATCACAATTTATGTATGCAACATATTTGTAATGCTTCTTTCCAAAGTCTAAAAGACTGTAAGTTTTGCCTATTTGTCTTGCCCCTAAAAGAATCAATGGCTTTCTTCGTGAAGATTCTTTCCACTTTAAAAGTTGTTTTTCAATACTTCTATACATTCTTTCGCTTATATTTAGAGTGCAAACTTACAAAAAAATGAACGAATATTTGCTATATCATCACACTTTTATGAACGAATATTTAGGGTTATGTTACATTTTCATGAGGATATAGCAATATTTTTACCAATTAACTTCTGTGATTGAATATCCTATGAGGCTTTCGTAGTTGTTGCCTAATTCTCTGTGGTAAACAAAGACGTAATATGTGTTTTTGGTTTCAAAGTGGTCGCCTTCTATTTCTTTTGATGAGGCTTGTGTGGAATTGTGAGCTTTGAAAAGGATTTGATAGTTGTAATAGCCTTGTTTCAAAAGCATTTTAAGGGTGTAGCAATTCAAATTAGCATCAAATTCAAATTTATTACCACTTGATAATCTCCATTGACTCATCTCTCCTACTGCATAGTAGTCTCCCTCTAAGGAAAGCGGTGCTGGCAGATAGAAACAAACCCATGCGTAATCGCTTCCAACCTCTGGTGTTTCGCCTATGTCGTTTCTCACATAGAATGCACCGTTTATATCGGAGTAGCTTACGTATGGAATATGTGTTTTAATTTGTTCGGGTTTTAATCTTACAACATTTTCTCCTCCTACATAGTCTATGTTATCAATAAAGGCAGAACGATGTCTTAGGCTTGTGAAATCAAATTGTCTAAACTCATTTGCTCCAAGAAAGATATTCTCTTGTTTTAGGCGATAGTGAAGTTCTTTTCCTATGCTTTCATTTAAGGTAAGAAAACGTTGATTATCAATTCTTCCATTTTGTTGAACTAAAACTTTTACGTCTTGATATGGATTGTTTAGCGAGGTTGCGCCAAGGCTACTAACAGTTACTTCAATCTCTTGTGCTTTATTTCTTAGCGAAGGCTCTCTTGTGGGTTTTATCTCTATGTTTGCTATTGCTTTTTGGTCAAGACAATAGAATTTCTTTGTAAAAATGACTTTGTCAGGCTCGCCTTCGTGAAATACTTTTAGGATATAATTTCCGCTTTTGGTTGGTCGCATTGTTTGCGAAGGGATTGCTTGTTGGTAATGCACATAACGACAAAGGGTATTGAAAGAATTGTTGTAGTTTTCTATCATTGCCGACTCAAATCCATCAATATATTCGTATGGTTCAAGTTCGCTTGGTGTCCAATCGCTATTGCAATGAATGATTGTGTATTCATAGCGTTTGGTTTCTTCGCCTATTTCATCAAATTTCAAGATAAGCGATTCATATTCTCCAATTCGTGCAATCGGAAGAGAAAGATCAGCATTTTGACTCTCAAGTTTCACGGTTTTTATCACAGGAGAATATATCATATCTTGATATACAAATTGGGCGTAAAGTGATTCTACGCCCAATATCAATATTATGAAGAAAAATATTCTAAATTTATTTTTCATAATTAAAGAGACATTTGTTCTTCTATTTCATTTACTGTTTTTGGAATATACTTTCCTAATAATCTACAACCGTCTTTTGTAACTAATAAGTCATCTTCAATTCTTATTCCTCCAAAATCCTTGTAAGATTCCAATACTTTGTAATCTATGAAATCTTTACATTTGTTTTCAGCTTTCCATTTATCTATTAAAGCAGGAATAAAATAGCAACCAGGTTCATTAGTTATAACAAAACCTTCTTGCAATTCTCTTCCAAGTCTTAAAGAAGAAAGACCAAATTGAGTAGAACGAACATTCTTCTTGTCATATCCCACATAATTTTCTCCGTAGTTCTCCATATCATGAACATCTAATCCCATCATGTGACCTAATCCGTGAGGCATAAACAATCCCATTGCTCCTTCTTTCACAGCTTCTTGAATATTACCTTTCATAATTCCAAGTTCTTTCAATGCAGAACCTAAACGAGTAACTGCTGCAAGATGTATTTCAGAATATTTTACGCCAGGTTTAACTAAGCTTGGTACTAATTGTTGTGCTGCAAGTACAGCTTCGTAAATGTCTTTTTGACGTTGAGAGAATTTTCCTCCTACAGGAACAGAACGAGTTATGTCAGAACAATAACCCATTGGATTTTCACAACCAGCGTCTGATACAATCATTCTTTCTTTTTTGATTTGTAAAGAATGGTCATGGCCATGAAGTATTTCTCCATGTGTTGTTAAAATAATAGGGAATGAAACTGGACCACCGCCACTTAAAGCGATACCTTCCATAGCTCCTGCTATTTCATACTCGTAAGTACCTTCTTTAGCAGCCATTCTCATCATTGTAGTATGCATTAAGTATGCGTTATCTACTGCCTTTTCAATTTCTACGATTTCTTCTTCAGATTTGATTACTTTCTTCTGTAAAATCCCGAATCCCTCCTTTGCGTTAATATCCATTAAAAATACAATTCAGAGAGCTGATTTGTGAATTATTTTTTGTAAATAAATCTTTTTCATATTCATATACCTCTATATAAAAAATGTGAGTGATAACTGATTTGTAATTTTCCAACAATCATTTCCCACTCACTACACCTCTCTTTACCTTCTCTTATCTTCA
>CALCUN010000163.1 GCA_937906975.1 uncultured Bacteroidales bacterium | reverse complement strand
CGGAAATTTTCAATAATAATGATGCCTCGTTTATTTTAAAGTATAAAAGGAATCAAGAACAAGTTGAGGAATTGATTGAGAACTGCAAATGGCAAGGGGACTATAGTTCTACTCAAATGACTTTTTATGGTGCTATTTGTATTGGTGCTAGCGGAGAGAGAATCTCTTTCGAATCTCGCGGATATATGGAAGATGACAGGCGGGTAGGAGCACCCTATTATGGTGGAGGCAGTGCATATTTCTGGATACATGATGAGGAAGAAGGAAATGAAAAAAATGCTGTTAGAATTTATGATGTAGATAATAATGGAGTACCTAAGATGGAAATAGTTAAAATATTTTCTGGTTACAAACTTCCAGTTTTAATTGTACGCAAGTAGTAGAAATTAAGCTTTGAAAAAATATTTAAGAACAATCTAAAAATTATAATAAGTCTAGAGCTTGTGTTTTTTTATTGCAATAAAGTAAGATGATTCAAATGAAATGTAAATTCATTATTATTAAAATAAAATAGGGAAGTAAACTACTTACTATTATATTTAAAATAGAAATTCCCTCTAAAGTTCAATTGAATTTTAGAGGGAATTGTTTATATCTTAGGTCTTAATTATAAACCTAACTTTTTCTTCATTTCTGCTGATAAAGCGTTTTTGTTGATTTGGATATCGATAGTTTTGTAACGTACGAATGCTTCTGAAGCGTAGAAGTATCCATTGTATTTTCCGCTATCTGCTCCCCATGAGTTTTTAACTTTGTAGAATTTGTTTCCGTTTGCATCTTTGTACAATCCTACTATGTGCATTCCGTGGTCGTCTGTTGTAGAGAAGTTATCAAATCCTTCTTGTCTCATTTCTTGTGTGATAACTTTTTCTTTTGCAGTGCCATCAAATGCGTATGTTGCTTTTGCTTTTTCTGCTGGTGTAAGTTTTTCCCATTTTTCTTTTTCTGTTCCGCTTAGGTCTTTTTTGTCTTCATCTGGTACGATTGCAACTCCGTTTTTCCAAGAGAAACCTTTTTCACTTACGTCTGAACCCCATCCGATTGTGTAGCCGTCCATAAGAGCTTTGTCCATGATTGCTATCATTTCGTCAAGTGTTACGTTGTAGATGTGAGCGTGTAACCAGTTGTCTGGAACTTCTAACATGAATGTTTCATAGAATGGGTGGTGTGTGAATGAACCTATTTCTATGTAATCATTGTAATTTAATCCTAAGCTTTTAGCGTAAGACATTGGTGTGTATTCAACTCCGTTGTAAGTGAACTTTTCTGGCATTGGTCCAAAGTATGAATCTAATAATGCGTTCAAAGCGTCTTTCCAGTTTGGAGTTAATACTTTTCCGTTAGCAAGTGCTTTTACGAATCCTTCTAATGCTGGTGTTAAACCTGTGAAATCAGGAAGTTCTGTTCCGTAGTTCAATCCTCTATACACTTCTTCTGGTACTATACCATACTTTTTGATTATGTAAGGAATGTCTTGGAAAGCTCCTCCTTCTGCAAATGTAGCTGCTCCATGGAATCTGATATATCTTTCTGCTTTTTCCATGTATGCGTTACGTACAATCCACATTTCTGACAAGTCTACTTCGCCTTTTCCTGCTTTCAACACTTCTGATTCAATGAAAGACAATGCTGAATATGACCAACAAGTACCTGAACGGTTTTGATCTTTTACGCTTGTAGCAGGATTGTCTTTAACTGCTGTGAAAACGTAGCCTTTTGGCTCTTCTTTTTCTTTTTTGTTTTTCTTTTGAGCAAATCCTGTTGAAGATAACAATAGGACTGCTGCTAATAAATAAACTACTTTTTTCATTTTCTTTTTTTATTTAGTTAATTAACATTACTGGCATTACTAACATCAATATGTTTTCATCGCTTTCTTTTGTTTCTTCTTCGTATGGTAGGATTATTCCTGCTCTATCTGGTGAGGAAAGTTCGATGATTACTAATTCTGTGTCGATATTGTTCAACATTTCAAGAAGGAAGTTTGCGTTAAAGCCTATTTCCATTTCATCTCCTTGATAGTTGCATGATAATTTTTCTGTTGCTTGTGTTGAAAGGTCAGAATCTTGTGCAGAAAGTATTAAGGTGTTTTCTTCTAACTTAAATACTTCTTGGTTAGTTGCAGGATTGGCAAAGAAAGATACTCTCTTTACTGAATCATACAACATATTTCTGTCTATAATCAATTTGTTAGGATTGTTTTTTGGTATTGCCATATTGTAGTTAGGGTATTTACCGTCTATCAATCGGCTTACAACACAATAATTATCAAATTCAAATTTTATGTTATTTACATTGTTGTGCCATACCACGTCTATATCCTCTGCTTTTGAAGCAAGAAGTTTGTTAAGGAAGCTGAGGGTTTTTCTTGGTAAGATAAAGCTTTTTGCTTCTTCGTGTTTGCAATCTGTTCTTGTGTATTTTACTAATTTATGTGCGTCTGTTGCAACAAAAACTGTGCCTTCTGTTGATTGTTCACATAGAACTCCAGACATTTGAGGACGTATTCCTGTTGCATCTGTTGCAAATATAGTTTTGCTTATAGCTTTTGACATCACGCTTGAAGGGAATACGCTTTTTTCTGCATTTTCAAGAGTGATTTCAGATGGATAAGCCTCTGCAGACTCACCAACTAAATTATATACTCCTGATTCGGCTTTTATTTCTATTGAATAGTCTTCTTTTATGTCTATAATTAATTGTTGATTAGAAAGACTGCTTACGATTTCTGAAAAGATTTTAGCAGGAATTGCCACTTCTTTAATGCCATTTGCATCAACTGTTTCTAAGGTTAGCTTAACAGATATAGTAGTTTCTAAATCCGATACAGTAATTACAAGGTCGTTGCCATTTAGTTTGCAACAATAATTCAATAGTATGGGCAATGCTTTTCCAGAAGGTACAACGCCAGAGATTGATTGTAATGTACGCGATAGAATACCGCCGTGAATCATAAATTTCATATCGTTATATTTTTTTTATGTTTATACTTAATTGATTTTTTACTTAGTTTGAAAATAATAACTTGCTGGTTTTAACAAATTATCCAAAACAAAAAATTGCATTATCAAAGTGTCTTTATTTGCTGAATGTAAAGCGTAACAACGATTCACATCAAAAATACGATAAAAGTCGTCCTCTCCTTCAGCAATGCTTGTTGGGTCTGATAGTTTTGAATAAGTCTTTAAAACATTTTCCTTACCCTCGTTATCCTTTATTGTGAATACGAAAGCAGGAGCTTTTCCAAAGATTGTATCTTGTTCTAATTGAGAAATATTCTTTGCAACAGATTCGTAATTCAATTCAAAACAACTTGACAAAAGAGCTTTTACCTTCAATGTGTCAAAACTTGTTAGTTTTATTTTCGATTCTAAAAGAGTGAAATCAAATCCATCTCCATTTTTTGTTAGTTGAAAACTTTCAGATTGTTGATTTGGAATCTCCACCTTTAAAGAAGCAATTTCATCTCTTTTGTATTTGAATACAGCGTGTGATTTCCAAAAATCATCTAAAGCAGAAAATCTTGTTGAAAGATAGCCTTTTAATCTTGGAATATAGACAATGCAAGGGCTGTCTTCACCTTTTAACATCATATACGTACCCATATTATCTTGCGTTTCAGAACCTACGTATATGGTTTTAGTTAATTTTTCTTTTTCAAAAAGTTTGATAAATCCTAAATTGATAGAATGTTGTTTTTGATAGATTTTAACTGTTCTACCGCTTGAAGCCAACTGTTTTACAATATTATTGCGAGCTGCTTGTGCTATTGGTTCTCGTATTCTCATATCTTTCAAGGTAGTTAAAAGCATATCCACTACCTTTATATTAGCAGGAGAGTTGTTTGCTTTCCAAACGCTATCGCTTTCCTTTATCAAATCAAGATGATTGCCGTCTTTATCATCTATTATCACTTTTGTAATAGTATTAACATCATCTATGTGATAATTTTGTTCTAAGGTAGAATTATCCCTTAACAACAAAACCACCACCACAACTGCAATCAACAGCAGACTTGCAAGTAAAATTATTCTATTTTTTGCTTTTCTATTTAATTTCTTCATTTCTATTTTTTGTTAGTAAATCTCTTCTTTCTTAATATTGACAATACAACTCCAAACAACACAATTACAACAATTGGCATAACAACATTCACTATTTGCCAAGCGGTTTTTTCTCTTTCAATCTTTGCAACGTCCAATTTTCTCATTATTACCTCTCTTGAACGCAAAGGAATTAAATCCTCATCTCCACAAAGATAGTTTACACAATTTATAAGAAATTCTTTGTTGCCATACATCTGACGAGTATATTTGTCATAACCCAAAGGAAGCAATTGCCCGTTCATAAAATCATTTCTTACAACATCTCCATCTGCAACAACAATCATTGCAGTTGTGTCAGAAAAATCTTTAAATGCTATTTGAGAATTTAATTCCATTTCAGGAGTTAAACGATTCTTAAATGCAGAAGAAAATTCTCCTTCTAACAACATTGCAACATTCTTTGCACCAGAATTAAATAAACTAGCATCTTGCTTTTGTTTCAACATTTGTAAAGAAACATTAACAGGAGAGTTTAATACTCTTGTTCTATTGGAGCTTGACAAAAGAACAGTCTTTTTAGCAGGACTATTTGTAGTGTCAATACTTGATGCAAACTCCATTTTTATAGGAGAGATTTTATCTGATATTATATGATTAGAATTAGGATTGATTTCAGGGAAGAAATTCCATGGATAATAAGTCATTTGAGGAGTGTTGTTTTGATATTGACCTGTTACGATAGGAATTTTAGCACATTGCATATCAGTAACCAAATCAGTATTCAATTTAACTCCATATCTAAATAAAATATCATCAACACCTGTGAAATTACTTATAGCAAAAGTGTTAGCCTGTGTTTGTAAACTATCCATAGATACATTAAGCGGGTCTAATAACCAAAGAATCTTTCCACCGTGCATAACGTATTGGTCAATCAAATACAAGTCCTTGTAAGAGAAAATAGAAGTTGGTTTTGCAACCACCAAACAATCGAACTTGTTCTTTGTCTTAACCACATTTGGATTTACACTATCGTAAACTCTTTCTGTAAGAGCATTCAATTTTTCATTAATAGAAATAGAATCAACATCGTAATACTCTCCCAAAGCCGAAATAAAATCCCATACATTCTCTATTCCCCATTCTCCATGACCATAAAGAAAAGCAACCTTTCCTCTTTGTTGAATTGCAACCGAACGAATAGCTGTGTAAAGATTATATTCCAAATTTTGAATAGAAGCATTTATTATACTCTCTCCCGAAAAACCATTCTTAGAACTAATCAAAGGTACAATAGTAGTACGACCCTTGTAAGTGATTTCTAAATAAGGGAAAATATATTGTTGAATTTGAGAATTTGAATTAGTAGAAGTAGTTAAAATAGGATTGAATCCTTTTTCAAAAAGACGTTGATAAAACTCATTTTTATCTTTTGCATTTTCAAAACCATTAGGATCAATAAACTCATATTCTATATCATCATTATAAGCACGGAATTGATCAAGCATTTCTCTTGCTTCGTTTCTCAATTTCTTATACTCCGATGGAATATCCCCTTCAAGATAACATCTGATAAAGACAATATCCTCCAAATTAGAAATCAAATTCTTTGAAGACTCAGAAAGAGTATAACGTTTCTCTTGTGTTAAATCTATTCTTGCAAAAAAGTAATAACCAACTACATTCAAGAATACAATAAGTACAAGTCCCAAAACAAGTTGTAAAATGTGAGATTTCTTTACATCTGTTTTAGCACTACTTGGCTTAAAAATCGATTTCAAATTTATCTTTTTCATATAAAACAATCTACTTTTTCCAATTTCTACTTTCTAAACACAACTTTGTTAGTAACAAAAATAATCCGATAGCACTCAAATAATAAATCACATCACGAGTATCAACCACACCTCTACTGATAGAACTATAATGATGATTTATTCCCAAAGATCTAATTAATAAATCCACATCAGAAAGAAAAGGAATGCGAGCCAAATACTCGAAACCAATATACATAAACCCTGATAAAACTACCGAAATGATGAATGCAATAATTTGATTGTCAGTTAGAGAAGAACAAAATATGCCAATAGATACAAAAACAGCTCCCAAAAATACCAATCCCAAATAAGAACCCATAATGCCTCCCAAATCCAAATTACCCTTAGGTACCCCCAACTGATAAACCGCAATCACATAAATCAAAGTTGGCAAAATAGAAACAACCACTAAAATCACACCAGCCAAAAACTTTGAAAAAATAATAGAAATATCAGTTAAAGGCTTTGTGAGTAAAAGCTCGATAGTTCCATTCTTTTTCTCCTCAGCAAACATCTTCATTGTGATTGCAGGAATCAAAAACAAGAAAATCCAAGGAGCTAAAAGAAACAGACCGTCCATGCTTGCCAACCCATAGCTCAAAACATTAAAATCACCCTCTATTACCCACAAAAATAAACCGTTGAACACTAAAAAGACAATAATAGCCAAATAGCCTATCAACGAAGAAAGGAATGAATTTAATTCTTTTTTTAATAAAGTAAACATTGCATTTAAGTTTAAAAATAGTTTACAAAAATACAAAAAAAATATAAATCACAAATAATAGGAAATAAGATAGTTTTCAACATATTGTTTTAGCAAAACGATACAAAGAAATAATCTCTTAAAACAGTGAATAAAAATACCGATTCAAAGACTTATCATTTTGGTATAATAACCTTACCATTTTGGTATATGATAAATAATGTAAAAATAAATATAAAATATAAAATAAAATAATAAGAGGAATATAGGCATTTTGTCCACGAAAAATATATAAATATTTTGAAATCGCAAAAAATGTTTATATATTTGCGTTTTTAAATTTAATAATTTAATAAAATGAAAAAAATATTATTATTCCTTTGTGCAATTCTTTTTGGAAGTATAATGTCAGCACAAAATCAGCTTGCGATAGGAGATCAGTTTGTGATAGAAGATTTGACTTATCAAATAACAGCAAATAATAGTGTAGGGGTAATAGCATGTGATACATCTGCGGTAGTGGTTAATATTCCTGAGAGTGTGAGTTATGAAGACGTAACTTATAATGTTGTACTTATTGGAAATGAGGCATTCCAATATAGGGTAAATCTTACATCTATTACCATCCCTAATGGAGTCGTACATGTTGGAAGCGATGCTTTTTATTGTTGTATAAATTTGAGCTCTGTAAGTTTTCCTGATGGACTTTTGCGAATTGGCGATAGAGCTTTTTATCGTTGTGGTTCTTTGGATTCTATCTCAATTCCACACGGAGTAGCGTATATAGGAGATTATGCTTTTGCTGGAACGTCATACAGTTTTCTTAATGCTAATCCTCGTTTTACCTCTATTGTAATTCCAAATACAGTAAGCTATCTTGGAAAAGGAGCATTTTCTTATTGTACTAATTTAGAACAAGTAGTATTTGAAGAAAATTCTCTAATAACTTCATTTGCGTTTGATAACGTGTCGGAGCAAAGTGGAGTGTTTGCTGGTTGTGTTGGATTGATATCTATAAACCTTCCTCAAAATCTACTCAATTTGGGAGATTATACTTTCTTTGGTTGTAAAAGTTTAACTACTATTGATATTCCTCAAAATGTTTCCTACATAGGAAAATATGCCTTTTATAATTGTGATAAACTTTTAAGGGTTTATCTTCCTGATAGTGCAACTATTGATTCAACTGCTTTTTATAATGTAGGAGCAAAAGTTATTGATGGATTAACCTATTCGGCAGATTTACAATTGAATGTAGGAGGGAATTGTTTAGAGCATTTAGGAGGATTTGCAACATTTTATCTACAAGGAGAACCTTATATGGAAATACCAGAAGAAATCGCTGTTGTTGATTGCATTGATAATAAAAGTGGAGAGGTGGTTATTCTTGATGATATTGAACATGAGGGGGTTCGTTATCCTGTTACTGCGATTGGAACAACAGAATTTAATTCTCCTTTTGCTAATTGTGGTAGTATATCTTCTCTTGTAATAGGGGATAACATAATTTACATAAAAGAAGGAATGTTTAATGATTGCTCTGTATTGAGAAGCCTTGTTATAGGTAAAAATGTTACTGCTATCAATACTGAAGCTTTTTATTTTTGCGAAAATCTTATCTCAGTAAAAACCTTAGCAACTACACCTCCAACCTTAGGACAAAATGTCTTTCCATTTGCTGTGAATACTTTGATTGTGCCTTGCGGTACAATGGATAGTTATATGGCTACAAATTGGAATTACTATTGGGACCCTGTTTTTAATAGTGTAATAATCGAAGAAACAGCAATCAATGAAACCATTACAGCAACTATCAATGATGGAGAGTATTATACGGATAATGGTTTTAATGTAAACGAAGCAGGAACATATACTCAAACATTTACAGCAGAAAATGGTTGCGATAGTATAGTTACTTTGCATTTATACGTTAATGTTTCTTGCGAGGATTTACAAAATACAGAAGAATTAACTTTCTATCCAAACCCTACCACAGACAAACTCTTTTTTAATCAAATAATAGAAGAAATAGAGGCGGTTAATCAACAAGGAATAATAGTTCTTTGCTCCCAAAATACCTCTTCGGTCAATCTTGAAACCCTTCCAGCGGGAGTTTATTATGTAAGAATGATAAATAAAGGAAAGGCTATTTTACGAAAAGTGATAAAAAACTAGTAAAAAAAGTAGGAAAATAATCTCACGTAAAATCAGGGAGTTAGCGGAACTAATCGAAAAAAAAGTTA
>CALCUN010000162.1 GCA_937906975.1 uncultured Bacteroidales bacterium | reverse complement strand
CAGAAAAAATAAAAGGCAAAAAAGATAAAAAATACATAAAGCTAACCTATGATAAAACATATAAATATCAAGGTTTAGCAGGTTCAACTGATGAATACGAAGATTAAAATAATAAAGTATGTAGCTGTTTTCTTATTACTAACAACTACAACTTTATTTCAAAGAGTTTCGGCACAGAAAGAAGTATATTATAGTTCTGATTGGGGAGAGAAATTACCATCTTTCCCCAATCACTTAATATTAAAGTCAAATGTTGTCTTTGTTCATGAAGACATGACAATGACTTGCGATTCCGCAGTTTTCAATACAGAGGAAAATCTCATAAACGCTTACTACAACATACATATTTACCAAGACACTCTTCATTTGTATGGAGATGAATTTTTTTATAACGCCAATACAAAAGTGGCAGAAGTCTTTGGCGATACCGTAACCTTGCATGATGAAAAAATGACTTTGCAAACCGATTATATGGTAATGGATAGAGTTGCACAAACCGTGCGTTACACCACTCATGCAGACATTTGGGACGAAGAAAATACACTTGAAAGTAATTTTGGTACATATCTAATAGATACAAAGGCGTTTGAATTTACCGATAAGGTAATTCTTCAAAATCAAGATGTGAAAATACTTTCCGATTCACTCTTTTATGAAAGCAAAACCGATATTGCATACTTTTATAACAAGACAGATATTACAACAAAGGACAGTGTGAAAATCTATACCTTTGAAGGAAACTACAATACTAAAACAGATGAAGCGTTACTTTATAAGGACAATCTTATTATAAACGAATCCAAGCAGTTAAAGGCAGATAGCATACAGTATAACACCAAGACAGAAAAGGCAAAAGCCTATTACAATGTGTTTTTAAAAGATAGCGTAAATCAACTCATAGCCTACTCACAATATTTAGAAAAAGACGAAAAAGATTCCATACCATATATTTACCTAACACAAGACTTGCTTTTGCAACAAATAGAAGAGCAAGACACTCTTCATTTACATTGTGATAGTATTTGGATATATTTTGATACAACAATGAATGCTGAAGAAATGTATGCTTACAATCATGTGAAATTTTATAGAGAGGATATGCAAGGAGTATCGGATTTGTTGTTTTATGATGTGAAAGATTCCTTGGTTTACTTTCTTGGCAGACCTGTGCTTTGGAATGAAAACAATCAATTCACAGCCGATACAATATCTCTTAAAATAGAGAAAAATACTATAAAAGAAATGTTTATGTATCCAAATGTCATCATAGCACAAAACTCAGATACAACAACAAAACAATACTTCAATCAAATAAGTGGTAAGAGATTTAGAGCCGACTTTAAGAAAGGAAAAATAAGATTTGCAGAAATAAAGCAACAAGTAAAGACCATATATTATTTTTGGGAAGAAGGAAAGAAAACAAAAAAACTAACAGGAATAAACATAGGAGAGAGCAGTAAATTAAACCTATATTTTGAAAAAGGACAATTAAGTAAAATGACTGCAATCGATATGCCAAAATTCTATCTTGATGATGAGAATAGAATAGAGGAAAATGAAAAGAATTTAAAAGGCTTTCTTTGGTTAGAAGACGACAGACCTATGTCAAAGACCGATATTTTTCAACACAGAGATTGACAAAATGTCATAAAAGCAAAGAAAGGAACAAAAATTACATATAACACTACGAAAAAATTATGTTTAACAAGAAAAAACGAAAAAAAGATATGGAAGAACAACAAACAAATGTTGAACAAGAAGAAGTAGCAACACAACAAGAACAAGAAACAACAGAACAAACTACAAAAACAAAAGAAGAAGAATTAGAAGAAAAATTAGAAGAACTAAATAAAAAATACCTTTTGTTGTATTCTGACTTTGAAAACTATAGAAAAAGAGCTTCAAAAGAAAGAATAGAACTAATACAAAATGCAGCAGAATCAACAATCAAAGACCTGTTGCCTGTGGTTGATGATTACGAAAGAGCATTAGAAAACTTTGAAAAATTTGAAGACGAAAAATTCGCTAAAACCAAAGAAGGCTTAGAGCTAATCTACAACAAACTAATGTCAATCCTTACACAAAAAGGCTTAAAGCCAATGAACGCAAAAGGAGAGAAGTTTGATGAAAACATACACGAAGCAATAGCACAAATGCCTGCAGAAAGCGAAGAACAAAAAGGTATAGTATTGGACGAAACAACCAAAGGCTATTACTTACACGATAAGGTGATAAGATATGCCAAGGTAGTAGTTGCAATGTAATAAAACAAAAGAAAATAAACCATGTCTAAGAGAGATTATTATGAAGTCCTCGGCGTGTCAAAAGACGCAACTGAAGACGAATTAAAAAAAGCATATAGGAAGTTAGCCATAAAATATCACCCAGATAAAAACCCTGGCGACAAATCGGCAGAAGAAAAATTTAAAGAAGCTGCCGAAGCATACGATGTTTTAAGAGACAAAGACAAAAGAGCAAGATACGACCAATTTGGACATGCAGGCGTAGATGGACAAGGCGGATTTGGTGGAGGAGCTGGCATGAATATGGACGATATCTTCTCTATGTTTGGAGATATATTTGGAGGTGGCTTTGGAGGCTTTGGCGGCTTTGGTGGAAGAAGTAGCCGAGGTGGAAAAAGAGTGAACAAAGGAGGTAATCTACGCATAAGAGTAAAGCTAACCTTAGAAGAAATAGAACAAGGCGTAGAAAAGAAAATTAAAGTAAAAAAATACGTAGCCTGCAACACCTGTAACGGAAGTGGAGCTAAAGCAGGCTCTGAAAAAACCACTTGTTCCCACTGTGGAGGCTCTGGAGTTATAATACAAGTACAAAGAACCATACTTGGAAATATGCAAACCCAAAGCACTTGTCCACACTGCAATGGAGAAGGTACGATAATCAAAGACAAATGTCCAGAATGTAGAGGAGAAGGCATAGTACAAAGCGAAGAAATCGTAGAAATCAAAATCCCAGCAGGTGTTCAAGACGGAATGCAATTAGCAATGAGAGGTCTTGGTAACGCTGGAGCAAGAAATGGTATAAATGGAGATTTGATAGTTGTTGTTGAAGAAGTCAAACACGAAGTCTTTGAAAGAGATGGCAACAATCTATGTATGCAAACCTATATCACATTCTCCGAAGCTGTGCAAGGCTCAACCATAGAGGTGCCAACTTTAAACGGAAAAGTGAAATTCAAAATCGAACAAGGAATGCCATCGGGTAAAGTCTTTCGTTTAAAAGGCAAAGGCTTACCAGATGTAAACGGATACTCAAGAGGAGATTTACTTGTAAGAGTTGATGTTTGGGTGCCAAAGTCTTTCACAAAAGAAGAAAAGAAAGTCTTAGACGAACTATCAAAATTTGATAACTTCCAACCAAAACCAAACGCAAAAGAAAAGAGTTTCTTTGAGAAAATGAAAAATATGTTCTCATAACCAAGAAAACCATGACTTTAAACCAAGAAGACATAAAACGATTCTCCAAAATGATTGAAGTGGCAGATAATATAGTATTATTATCTCACTTCAATCCCGATGGAGATGCCATGGGTTCAACAGTAGCCTTATATAGATTTTTAGAAAACATAGGAAAGAAAAACCTAACCATAATCTACCCAAACGAATACTCACACAACTTTTCATTTTTGTTTGAAGGCGTAAATCACATCATATCAAGCAATGCTCTATTGACAGCAAAACAAGCAATAAGTCAAGCAGACCTTTTAATTTATATGGACCTTAACAAAATTTCTCGCACTTGTGAAGAATTAGAACCAACACTACAAAACCTAACTACGCCAAAGGTAGTGATAGACCACCACATCGACCCAGAGCAATTCGACATAGTCTTTTCCGACTCTAAGGCATCAGCCACAGCTGAATTGACCTACAAAATCATAAAGCAGATAGATGCTAAGAAAATCGATATAAAAATAGCACAAGCCATATACACAGGAATCTGTACCGACACAGGCTCTTTCTCATACTCATGTTCAAGAAGAGATTGCTTTGATGTAGTGGCAGAATTAGTAGAATTAGGCTTAGAAATAGCACCATTAAAACGCCAAGTCTTTGACCTATCCTCAGAAAACAGACTAAAACTATTAGGATACTTGCTTAGCGAAAAACTAAGAGTATTCCCAGAGAATAAAGCCGCATATATCTCAGCCTCAAAACAAGAGTTAAAACAATTCAACTTTCAAAAAGGAGACTTAGAAGGCGTTGTGAACTATTGTTTAAAGATAGAAGGCATAGAATTTGCAGCACTATTATCAGAAAGACAAGACAGAATACGCCTATCCTTCCGTTCAACCAATCCAATGATAGATGTAAATAAATTCTCTAACCAATATTGGAATGGAGGAGGGCATATCTTAGCAGCAGGAGGCACTTCCTATCTCTCACTTCAAGAAACAGAACAAGAATTAGAAGCACAAATAAAAAATAACTTACATGAGCTTAAATAATAAAATACTTATAATCTCTCTTCTTTTACTTACCATTTCTTGTGGCAGAAAATATGCCGAAGAAGACCTAACTGCACAAACCCTTACCAAAGAAGACTCCCTAAGAATAAGAGAAGAAAAAATAAAAGAAAGCTTAGAAAAAACCAATCAAATAGTAATCAAAAAAGAAAGAGAAAGAATAAAAGCCTATGCTGAGAGAAACTCTTGGAAACTCAAAGAAATAGATGGAGTTTTCTTAGAAATAATTTCAGAAAGCAAAGGAAAAAAAATAGAAGATCAAGACAAAGTTACACTAACATACAAATGCTTTTTACTTAATGGAGAAAAGATTTACGATAGCGAAAAAGACGGAGAAATACACCTTAAAATAGGAGTAGATTCCGAATATCCCTTAGGCTTACAAAAAGCCCTCCTACAACTAAACTACAACACCAAAGCAAGAATCATAATCCCTTCTTCCTTAGCCTATGGGCTATCGGGCGATGGCAAGAAAATACCACCCTCAACAACCCTTATTTACGAAGTGGATATAAAATAAAAACATCAAACAAAATGAAAATAAACTCAATCCTAACCATAAGTCTATTACTATTAAGCTTTCTATCTTGCAAAGAAAGAGAAAGCACTTCGGAATTTACAACCACAGAAAAAGGCTTTAAATTCAAACACTGCATAGAAAACAAAACCTCTCCAAAGGTAAAGGTTGGCGATATCATACTTGGAGAAATAGAAATACGTCAAAAAGACAGCATACTTTATTCTAACTTTGGAAGTCCAAATCGTTTGTTTAAAGTAAATGCCGACACAGTTAGCGACTTTGATAAATTACTTTTAAACGTTCACATAGGTGATTCCATCATCATAGAGCCACCAATAGATAGCATTGTCTCACAAATCTCAAACATAGTTGCAAGACCAGGTGATAATTTACGATTTTACATAAAAGTTCACCAAATAATATCACAAAAAGAACTAAGCGAACACGACAGACAAGTGCTTGAAAGACAAAAACAAGAAGACTCCACAATAGCAGACTTTGTTTCAAGATACTATCCTGAGGCAGAGAAAAAACAAAGTGGATTATATATCCTCTCACACTACAAAACACAAGGAGCAAAAGCCGAATACGGCGATACAATCTCGGTTTACTATTCGGTTTGCGATACAACCAACAAACAATTAGACTCAAACAAAGACTTAAAACCCTTTGAATTTATCTTAGGTGATGATGGGTTGATAGCAGGTTGGAGCGAAGGGCTTTCCTATATGAAAAAAGGAGAGAGAATGAAAATACTCATACCTTCAAGACTTGCCTACGGAGAAGCAGGCTATGGAGCAATCTCACCATTCTCACCATTAATATTTGATTTGAATTTAGTAGAAGTAAAAAAATAACAAATAAAAAAAGAAATAGAGATGAAAAAATTAAGCATTATCATTTTCACACTTGTATTTACAAGTTTAGCATTTGCACAAACACCAGAAGGATTTACAGTTGATAAATCAGGCGTTATTTATCGAGTAGAAAAAAGCAATCTTGATGGAAAACCAATCACAGAAGGCACAATCGTACATGGACACTATTCAGTAGCATTTGGAGACTCTCTAATATTTGACAACTCCTCAATGCCAGCAGGTCCAATGTTTGGAGCAATGGCTGCAAACCGTGCATTCAAAGGCGATTTAATAGATGGATTATTCCTAATGAAAGAAGGAGAAACCTACACCTTTGCCTTTACATACGATTCCATAAAGAAAGTACAACAAGTACCACCATTCTTTAAAGAAAACGAATATGCCTACTACAAAGTAGAAATAACAAAGGCACAAAGTATGGAAGAATTTCAAAAAGAACAAGACTCCATTCGTAAAGAACAAATAAGAATAAGCGACAGCCTACAAATGGTTGAATTAGATAGAGTGATGGAATACTTAAAAGCAAACCAAATTTCAAACATTCCATTTGACGAGATCTATTACAAAAAACTATCCTCAGGAAGTGGAGAAAAACCACAAGCAAACGACCAAGTAAAAGTACACTACACAGGAAAATTCCTTGATGGTAAAGTATTTGACTCTTCAGTTCAAAGAAACGAACCAATATCATTTACAATAGGAAAAGGACAAATGATAAAAGGATTTGAAATAGGAGTAAAACTAATGCAAAAAGGAGAAAAAGCAGTCATTGTCATACCATCAGCCTTAGCATACGGTGGAAGACAAAGAGGAGAAATACCACCATACTCACCACTTGTGTTTGAATTAGAATTAGTTGATATAATATCACCTGAGAGCAAATAAAAAATGAATCTAAAACTAACAAAACCCTTAATAGTTTTTGATATAGAATCCACAGGCTTGATTGTAGGCAGAGATAAAATAATAGAACTCTGCCTAATCAAAGTCATGCCCGATGGAAGCGAAATAGAAAAACTATATAGAATAAATCCAGAGCAACACATTCCAGAGGAAACAACCGCAATACATGGAATATCAGACAAAGACGTAGCCGACTGCCCAAGCTTTTCTCAATTAGCACCAGAGCTTATAAACTTCATAGGCAATTCTGACCTTTGCGGATACAATTCCAATAAGTTTGATGTACCACTCTTAGTAGAAGAATTTTTAAGAGCAGGAGTAGATTTCTCACTACACAATCGCCGAATAATAGATGTGCAAAACATATTCCATAAAATGGAACCACGCAATCTAAAAGGAGCATACAAATTCTATTGCAACAAAGAGTTGAAAGATGCACACACAGCAAATGCCGATACCAGAGCAACGCTAGAAGTATTCAAACAACAACTCGACAGATACGAAGGAGTAGAATACGAAGACTATGACGGCACAATTTCCACTCCGATAGTAAACGACATGAACAAACTTGCACAATTTACAAAAACAGGCTCTTGGGCAGATTTAGTAGGACATATCTATTACAACAAAGAAAACAAAGAATGTTTCAATTTCGGAAAACACAAAGGCTCCATAGTAGAAGAAGTATTTGAAAAAGAACCAGCCTATTACGCTTGGATGATGAACTCGGACTTTCCACTCTCTACCAAAAAACTAATTACCGAAATCAGAACACGCAAACTATTAAAAAACAACTAAGATGAAAATAATCTGTGTAGGAAGAAACTACGAACAACACATAAAAGAACTCTCAAATGCCCGACCACAAGAGCCTGTTCTTTTCCTTAAACCCGACACCGCTTTGCTAAAATCATCAGAAGCATTCTATTATCCTGACTTTTCAGAGAAAATAGACTATGAATGTGAAATAGTGGTAAAAATCTCCAAGATAGGAAAAAGCATACCCGTATCCTGTGCTAAAAACTACTATAATGAAATAGCCTTAGGCTTAGACCTCACATGCAGAGACTTGCAAGAAAAAGAAAAAGCCAACTCTCTGCCTTGGACACTCTCAAAAGCCTTTGACTATTCAGCACCAATGAGTGAATTTATCCCACTCTCTAAAATAGGAAAAGACATTCAAAACATTGATTTCACACTATTGAAAAACGGAGAAGTAGTACAGAGTGCCAACAGCTCACAAATGCTTTTCACAGTAGATGAAATCATATCCTATGTTTCGCGTTACATCTCCCTAAAAGTAGGAGACCTAATCTTTACAGGCACACCCGCAGGCGTAGGCTCAATACAAATAGGCGATAAACTCATAGGAGTATTAGAAGGAAAAGAAATATTAAAATGTGAAATAAAATAAGAACTATGTTACAAGGCTTACAAATAGAAAATTACGCATTAATACATTCCACACAAATAAATCTCTCACAAGGCTTTACATCAATTTGTGGAGAGACAGGAGCAGGAAAAAGTATCCTACTTGGAGCCTTGGGCTTAGTCTTAGGACAAAGAGCCGATAGCGAAGTATTGCTTGATAAAGAAAAGAAATGTTGCATAGAAGCCACATTCAAAATCAGTCCAAGCCTAAAACCACTCTTTGAAGAAAACGATTTGGACTATGAAATAGAATCAATCTTTCGTAGAGAAATACTTCCAAGCGGTAAATCAAGAGCCTTCATCAACGACACGCCCCTTAGCCTTAGTGCAATGAAGCAAATAGGAGATAGGCTTGTAGATATTCACTCACAACACAACACCATAAATCTCAACGATAAAACCTTCCAACTCTCCATACTTGACTCACATTTAACAGACCTTACTGCACTAAAAAAATACAAAGAGAAATTTAAAAATTACTTAGAAATAAATTCAGAAATCAAAGAGAAAAAAATAAATCTCTTAGACTTTCAAAAAGAAAGTTCTTTCACTACCTTTTTATATGAAGAATTAGAGAAAGCAAACTTAAAAGAAGGAGAACAAGAAGA
>CALCUN010000161.1 GCA_937906975.1 uncultured Bacteroidales bacterium | reverse complement strand
GACCACTTCGTCGAATTCGTTTCTGCGTTGTTTGTGACTTGTCGGATCGTATTGGAGATAATCCATTATGATTTTATCTGCGTTAACATAAAAATAGGCCCATTTCCCTTGGTTGTAGTTAAATTTAATATCGTTACTATTTGCGGATGAGTTTGCCTCACCTAATTTATAAATATCTCCACTAATAATATCGACCCGGGCATTTAACTGTGCCTTTTTAGACTTAAAGGCTTCATTTCGTTCAATTGTGGTAAACTCCTCATCTGCCGGTGTCAAAATATAGGTGGCTCCGATGCCGATTTTTAGTGTTTTATTGTATTCATCATCGATAAGAGATAGACAATCCTCCATCTCCTCAAACACCTTACCCACGCTTGCGCCGAGAATTGATGTTTGTGAGGCTGTAAAATAATGGTTGTCTGTTGATTTGTAAAATGCCTTCGTGATATTTTTTCTCATTTTACTATTTTTTTAAGGTACTAAATTACTACAAAAAAATCACATATAGAATTTAGTGTTTATTTTTTTTTTAACGTTGAAATGTTGAAAAAAGTGTATAAATGATTCAAAGAGCAAAATAATTCAAAGAAATAAAAAAATAAAACAAAGGAATAATTTGCTAATTCAAAGAAATAATTTTCTAAAACAAAGAAAAAAATACACAACTTTTTTCAAAAATTAGCGTTATTAGAATTATTCGTATATTTGCATAATAATTTTATAAAATAGAATGGGAAAACAAAGAAAAGAAGCAGAGATTCTTTCACAAATAGCAGTGAAAGGAATACAAGAAAAAAAAGGAAAAAATATTACCATAATAGATTTTGATGGTATAGATGGTTCTTTATTTGAATATTATGTGATTTGTACTGCAAATTCTCCATCTCACGTAGATGCAATCACAGATTCAATAGACAGAGAAATAAAACAAGCAACAGGACTTAATCCAAGAAAAGTGGAAGGCTTACAAAACTGTCAATGGGTCTTGCTTGACTATTTTGATGTTGTGGTTCACGTTTTCTTAGAAGAAACAAGAGAGTTCTACAACATTGAAGCAATGTGGAAAGATGTAAAACAAACTCATTTAGAAGATATAGATTAAAAATAAAATTATGGCTCAACAAAATAAATCAAAAAAACAACCACCCAAAATTAAGTTTAAAATCTATTGGGTGTATGTTGGTTTGCTTTTGATTTTGGGATTTATGATGTTTAGCGGACCCGATGCTACTACTTCTCGTGAAATAAACGAGGATAAGTTGAGAACGGTTTTGCTAAAAAAGGATTATGAAAAAATAAAGGTAGTAAATAAGGAGTTTGCTGAGGTTTATATCAAGCCTACTCAAATAGAAAACGATACAACCTATAACGATTTAAAACCAAAGGGAACATTTGGTTCTACAAACAAGACTTTAAATGGTTTTTACATATTCAAATTTGTAGATTACGAGGATTTTCGTGCTATATTAAAGACTGTTGAAGACCAATGGATAGTAAAAGACACTGTTGGTGTAGCCTCGCAAATAGAAAAACAAAAGATAATTGCTGATAAACGTATAAATGTAGAATCGGAAGAAAGAAAAAGCTTCTTTGGAGACAATGGTTTCTTCTTGATTTCTATACTTATAATGGTTATCTTTTGGGTTGTGATGATTAGAATGATGAGAGGCGGAAGCAACTCTGGCGGTGGCGGAATGGGTGGCGGCATTTTCAATGTTGGAAAAAGCAAAGCTCGCCTATATGATAAGGATAAGGATATAAATATCACCTTTGCAGATGTTGCGGGATTGGAAGAGGCAAAAATAGAGGTGAAAGAAATAGTGGATTTCTTAAAATCGCCATCGAAATACACCAATCTTGGAGGGAAAATACCAAAAGGTGCTTTGCTTGTCGGCCCTCCGGGTACAGGAAAGACGCTTTTGGCAAAGGCTGTTGCAGGAGAGGCGAAGGTTCCTTTCTTTTCGCTTTCGGGTTCTGACTTTGTGGAAATGTTTGTTGGAGTTGGCGCCTCAAGAGTAAGAGATTTATTTGAAAATGCTAAAAAGAAAGCACCTTGTATTGTATTTATAGATGAAATAGACGCAATTGGTAGAGCAAGAGGTAAGAATCTTTCTTCTGGTTCTAATGATGAAAGAGAAAATACCTTAAATCAATTGCTTACTGAAATGGACGGCTTTGGCACAAACGCAGGAGTGATAATTCTTGCTGCAACAAACCGTGTTGATATTTTGGATAAAGCTTTGTTGAGAGCAGGTCGTTTCGATAGACAAATACATGTGGATTTGCCTGACTTACCTGAAAGAAAAGCTATCTTTAAAGTACATACTGCAAAACTGAAATTTGATGAAAAAGATGTAGATATTGAATTTTTATCAAAACAAACTCCTGGCTTTTCAGGTGCAGACATTGCGAATGTATGTAACGAAGCGGCTTTAATTGCGGCAAGAAAAGATAAAAAAATAATAGAAAAACAAGATTTCTTAGATGCGGTTGATAGAATCATTGGCGGATTGGAGAAAAAGAACAAAATAATTACTCCAAAAGAGAAAAAAACTATTGCTTATCACGAGGCAGGACATGCTTCTGTAAGTTGGTTGTTGCAATATGCTAATCCGCTTGTGAAAGTAACGATTGTGCCAAGAGGACAAGCCCTTGGCGCTGCGTGGTATTTGCCTGAGGAAAGACAAATCACAACAAAGACGCAACTACTTCATCAAATGATTTCGCTTCTTGGAGGTAGAGCCGCTGAAGAAATAGTTTTTGGAGAAGTTTCTACAGGTGCGTTAAACGATTTAGAGAGAGTTACAAAACAAGCCTATGCAATGGTTGTGTATTACGGCTTGGACAAAGAAATAGGCAACCTTTCTTTCTATGATTCAAGTGGACAGAGCGAATATGGCTTTCAAAAACCATTCAGTGAAAAGACTGCTGAAAAAATAGATGCTCAAATCCGTTCAATGGTTGAAGAGGCATACAATCAAGCTAAGTCTTTATTGACTGAAAACCGTGAAAAATTAGATGCTTTGGCAACAATACTTGTAGAAAGAGAAGTAATATTTAGAGAAGACGTAGAAAATATTTACGGAAAACGTCCTTGGGACGAAGAAAAAGTAGATGAGCAACAAGAATAGACGAGAGTTATTCTTCAAAGTATTAAAACAAAATGTTATAAAGGAAGAAATGGGAGAATTTGTTAAAGAGGATTCTCCTGTTTCTTATTCTCTTATTGAAGATGACGAGTTAATGGTTTTTGCACAAAGGTTTGTGAATGCCAAAGGACGATTTGTCTATTGTGAAAACGAGCAAGATTTTATTTTAAAACTAAAATCTCTTATAGAATATCGTAAATGGGAAAATATTTTTGCATTTAGTGAAGATTTAGACCTGTATTTAAGAGATAAAGCAATAGAAACAACTTCGGATAGCGAAAAAGCAATAGTGGGTATCAGTCTTTGTCAAGCAATGATTGCTAATTCGGGAAGTGTTCTTATTACATCTAAACAAGGATTTGGAGAAACGGTAAATAAATTGCCTTCAATATTTATTGTAGTTGCACATAGTTTGCAACTTTATCATAACTATAAAGAAGCTCTTGAACAATTATTGGAAAATATTCCGCAATCCATAACGACTTTTATGCCAAGCGAAGCCTTGAAACAATCAGTAGTTGAATTTTATCTTTATGTAATTGAATAATAATAAGAAATATGAATGATTTATTAAAAAGAACTCTCACAGGAGGCGTGTATGTTGCAAGTGTTTTAGCTGCAATATGTTTTAATCCTATAATATCTTCCATTTATTTTGGAATAATAGGACTTGTTGCATTGAGTGAATTTTATAATGTTGCAAAAAACAAATATCAAATCTCTAATTCCATACTTGCATACCTAACTGCAATCGCTCTTTACACAACAGTTGCACTCTATTCTTTTAATATAGATTTTAAATTACCACTTTTGATAAGTGTAGTCTTAGTAATTGCGAATTTTATTGCTGCTTTGTATCAAAAAAACGAAGAGCCATTTACCTCAATCGCATTTTTAATTTGCGGATTGATTTATATAATACTTCCAATCTCGACAACCAATCTTATTATTCAATATAACTCAGAATTTCAACCGCTTTTATTGTTAAGTGCCTTTATATTAGCATGGTGTAACGATACATTTGCATATTTAACAGGAGTAAAATTTGGAAAACACCGTTTGTTTGAACGACATTCTCCAAAGAAAAGTTGGGAAGGTTTTGTAGGAGGATTTTTATTTACTATAATAGCAGGTATTGTTATTTCAAAATTTTCTAATATCTTTGCCATGCAACATTGGATAGTGATTTCAATAATAGTTTCTATTATTGGAACACTTGGAGACTTAGTAGAATCGATGTTTAAACGTCAAATGGGAGTAAAAGACAGCGGAAAAATTCTCCCAGGACATGGAGGAATATTAGATAGATTTGACATACTCTTCATAGTCTTACCAATAGTGTGGGTTTATTTAGAAATAATTGTAAAATAAAACGTTATGTATATACACAAAGAAGGATACAAAATTAGTATTTCTATTATCATTATCTCAATCTTAATTTTAGTTGCAATGTTCTGCTTTATAAAAGAGTGGAATGTGTTTTGGTGGTTATTAATAGCAGGATTGCTTGTTTTTGACTTTGTAATCGTAAGATTTTTTAGGATTCCATCGAGAGATTTGGCCTCAAATCCAAATCAAGTCATAGCCTCGGCAGACGGAACGATAGTTGTAGTAGAAAAAGTGTTTGAACCAGAAATTTTAAAAACAGAGTGCATTCAAATTTCTACCTTTATGTCGCCAAATAACGTTCACGTAAATCGCTATCCTGTATCGGGAAAAGTAGTTTACGTTAATTACCATTCAGGAAGATATTTAATTGCAAAACACCCTAAAAGTTCCACACTCAATGAACGTACAACTGTTTGTGTAGAGACAGAAAAAGGACAAAGAATCGTAATACGCCAAATTGCAGGTGCACTTGCAAGAAGAATTGTCTGCTATGCACAAGAAGGAGATGTAGTAAAACAAGGCGATGAACTTGGATTTATAAAATTTGGTTCAAGAGTAGATTTATTTATCCCAATAGACTCACAAATTCATGCAGAATTGGAAGATAAAGTCAAAGGCGGAATTTCAATTCTTGCAAGTATATGAGTTTAGAGCTTGAAAAACAAATTCTTTTTGAGGACAATCATATAATTATCCTTAACAAACTCTCTTCTCAAATCGTACATTCCGACAAAACGGGCGATGTTTCATTAGAAGAAATGGTGAAACATTACCTTAAAACAAAGTATAACAAACCCGGAAACGTTTATTGCGGATTGGTACATCGTTTAGATAGGCCTGTAAGTGGTGTTGTGATGTTTGCAAAAACAGAAAAAGCCCTTGTTCGCTTAAACAAAATGATGAAAGAACACCAAATCCACAAGACATATTGGGCAATAGTAAGAAATAAAAACATAAACCCAAAAGCAACCTTAGTAAACTTTCTTATTCGTAATGAAAAGCAAAACAAAACCTTTGTTACAAAAGATACAAACAAAGGAAAATATGCTGAATTGGACTATGAAGTTTTAGCAAAAGGGGATAACTATCAACTATTGCAAGTAAATCTAAAAACAGGTCGCCATCATCAAATAAGAGTTCAGCTATCCCACATTGGCTGTCCGATAAAAGGAGATTTAAAATACGGATTTGAACGCAGTAATAAAGATGCCTCAATATCGCTTCATGCAAGAGAATTAGAATTTCTTCACCCCGTAAAAAAAGAGCAAATAAAAATCATCGCACCACTGCCACAAGATAGCCTATGGCAATGGTTTGATGAAAATATTTCTAAGAATTAAGAATTATAGAGCTTATTCCTTAATCACTTTTCGCATTACAGATAAGCTGTAACATAACAAATAACAATTACAATTGTTATTTATACGTTTTTTTTTAATTTTGCAATCGTAATTCAATATCATATTGAATCAACAATAAAGAAATTGTAAATATGGAGAAAAATAATCAATACAATATACCACTATTACCATTACCTTTTGATGTTGAAACAAAACCAATATTAAAACAACTCAGTCGTTCAAGAAGTGCGTTGGCTGAATTAAAAGGTTTTGCACGTATTATTCCAAATGAAGCAATCTTGATAAGCACTTTAACACTTCAAGAAGCAAAAGACAGTTCCGCAATAGAAAGTATAGTAACTACTCACGATGAATTGTATAAAGCAGACTTAGATGTAAAAGATTATATCGTTTCTGCTTCTACAAAAGAAGTGTTAAATTACAGAGAAGCAATACAAAAAGGATTCTATTTAGTAAAAGACAAAGGATTATTAACTAATAGTGTACTAAAACAAATACAAGAACAACTCGAAGGCAATAAAGCAGGATTTAGAACTACATCAGGAACTACATTAAAAGACTCTTATGGTAATATAATCTACACTCCACCACAAGAAGCAAACGAGATAAACGATTTAATGTCAAATCTTGAAAGGTTTATAAACGATGAAACAATTTCAGACATAGACCCTTTAATTAAAATTGCCATTATTCATCATCAATTTGAAAGTATTCACCCTTTTTATGACGGAAATGGAAGAACGGGACGTATATTGATAATACTATATTTAGTAGCAAACAACCTTCTTGACCTTCCAATACTATATCTTAGTCGTTACATCACAAATAACAAAGCAGAATACTATCGTTTATTACAAAAAGTTAGAGATACAAATGGAGAAGTAGAAGATTGGTGCAATTGGATACTTTTTATCTTAAAAGGAATAGAAGAAACCGCATTGGATACTATTAAAATGATTAAAGAAATAGATAGTATAATGCGAGAATTTAAAAACGTTTTGCGACCATTGTTTGGAAAACAATATAAACACGAGCTAATTAACAATCTATTCTTTCATCCTTACACAAAGATAGAATTCATTCAAAGAGATATGCAAGTGAAACGTGTTACAGCGGCAAAATATCTTGACATGATTATAGATACAGGCTTGTTGAAAAAAGTCAAAGTAGGGAAAAGTAATTACTATCTTAATACAAAACTAATAGATTTGTTCCTAAACTACAAAGAAAGCATCATGAGTGAAAAGGAACAAGTAAAATCAATATCAAATACCTATATAGAATTATAAAAATACAACAACGTGTTCAAGAAAACGCTATTTTATGAACACGTTGTTATTTATATGTTCAAGAAAACGCCATTTCTTGAACACGTTATTAGTTGTTATTCCTTAATCACTTTTCGCATTACTGCTTTGTCGTTATTGGTTAAGCGTAAATAATAAGCACCAGCAGGAAGTAATTCAATGTTTATTTCTCTTGTGTTAGAGAAAGTAAGAACACATCTACCTGTTAAGTCTATTACTTCTATGCTTTCTATTATAGAAGAGAAAGTAATTTTGCTATCTGTTGGATTAGGATAGAATGAAAGTTCTGCATCTTCAACGTCCATTAAAGAAGATTCATTTATTTCTGCAAAGATAGCTGTGAAAGCAGTGTCGCTTGTTAAATTAACTATTCTTGGATTTTCTGTATTTCCATCATTCCAAATAATAAATTCATATCCTTCGTTTGCAGTTGCAGTAAGCGTGCCGATAGAACAATCACTTTCAACTGCAACACTACCCCAAGCATCATTATTTACAGACACCTCAACATTATATCCGCTTTCTGAAATTCTGCCATTAAAGAACATATTCCAAAAAGAAGTAGGAGAAGAATAATCCTCCGAACTACCACAAGGAACGATTAATGTAGCAGTATTAGGATTAGGGAAAACAGTATTGTCTTCAAGAGTTGGCGGATTAGTTGCTAAGCAAGTAATGTTTTGTAAGGAAGAACAACCTTCAAACGCTTTATTTCCAATAGAAGTAACATTATTACCAATATTAACAGAAGTTAAAGAAGATAATTCTTTAGCAAAACGGTTTGGTATTCTTTGCACACTATCACCAATGTTTATTGTAGTTATAGGACAATCAAAGAAAGGTGAAAGATTATAAAAATCATTACAATTTATAGCATTAAAGTTTAAAGTATTTAAACTACTGCAATTATAGAAAGCATCATATCCAATATAAGTAAGACTATTACCAATACTAATATAAGTTAAACTTCTGCAATTATAGAACGCATTGTTTCCGATAGCAATAACACTATTAGCAATAGTAACAGAAGTTAAACTACTACAATTATAAAAAGCCCACTCTTCAATAGAAGTAACACTATAAGTTGTTTCGTTATAAGTTACTGTTTCGGGAATGTTTGCGGTTGTGATTGATAAATTTGCATCATGAACTTCTACTTGCGGTGGATTTGTTGATATTACTCCATAGGTTAAATCTCCTATTGTAAACGTTGTTTGTGCGAAAAGCATGTTTGCACATAGTAGAGTGCAAATTAAAAGTAATGTTCTTTTCATTTTGTTAATTTTTTTATGTTTTTAATTCTTTTATTGCTTAATGAAAAGACATTAAAAAAGACGTGGACTTAGTCTTATTGTCTTTCTGAGGTCTTGGACTACCTGTTTACCAAATAAGAAAAGCCCACGATATACATGCGGGCGCTCTTTCCTTATTTTATTGGTAAACATTACTGAAAGTGTCCAAGTTTCAGAAAAACCAAAAATAAGCAAAAACGCTTTTTTATTGTCATTAAATTTCTGTCCACAAAGGTATAACAAAATTTTAAAAGCACAAAAATTTGGCGCGCTAAGTTTTTGCACTGATTTCAAAAGAAA
>CALCUN010000160.1 GCA_937906975.1 uncultured Bacteroidales bacterium | reverse complement strand
AAGTATGCGATAGCGAAGGTAATGTAATAGGAAAAGTTTGTTCAGGAACTCAATCTCCATCATGTGGAGTTGCAATAGGAACAGCTCACGTTGCAACAGCTTTCAGCAAAAAAGACACAGAAATCTTTATCAAAGTTAGAGAAAGACTTCTTAAAGCAGTAGTAGTAAAAATGCCTTTCTACAAAGGTTAATACACTTAATAGATTACAAACCCACGAAACCAAGAAAGGTTTTGTGGGTTTTTCTTTACTCACATACAATGAAGCAAAAAACAAAATCAAACGGACGCACAAAACGTTTAGCAATGTTGTTGAGCCTTATACCTAATATGGTAATGGCACAACAAAGCATCATTGTATTCCATAATTGTGAAAACTTTTTCTACCCAACAAAAGACAGTATAGCACTTGATGCAGACTTTACCGCAGAAGGAAAAAAGCGTTGGAGCTTTTCTCGCTACAATAGCAAGAAAAATCTCCTTGCAAAAACATATATAGCAGCAGGGAAAGGCAATATGCCATCTTTAATAGGACTTTGCGAAATAGAAAACGACAAAGTCTTATATGACCTTTGCAAAGATAGCCCTTTAAGAAAAGGAAACTACAAATACATTCATTACCCCTCAGAAGACATAAGAGGAATAGATGTAGCACTGCTTTACAATGAAACATTTTCACCCCTTGACCATTGTAAATTAGTAGCAGAAACCGAAGCCACAGAAGAAAAAACAAGAGACGTGCTTTATGTGCAAGGAATGTTGCAACAATTAAAACTAAATATTTACGTCATTCATGCACCATCTCGTAGAGAACACAATATAAAGAAAGCATTGAGAACAAAAATCTTCTCAATGGTTTATCAGCATATAGAAGAATTGAGAGCCAAAGGAGAAGAAAACTTCATTATAATGGGGGATTTTAATGACGAGCCTTGGGATACATCAGTCAAAGATGCGTTTAATACAATGGCACATCGCAATAACCCTGACCCATTCCTTGTAAACCTTATGCGAAACAATAAAAACAAAAGAGGCTCCTATGTCTATAACGGACAATATTGTAGCTTTGACCAATTTATTGTTTCAAAACCATTTCTAAATCATATAGAGGTTGAAAACAAAGAAGAAGAAATGATATTCCGTCCTGAATTTCTTATTGACAAAGACAAACATAATCGCCTTATACAACCACTTCCAACCTATAAAGGAATGAATTACCAAGGAGGAGCAAGCGACCACTTCCCAATACGCTTGTTTTTGAAATAGAGTACTATTTTAAATTCCTATAAATTACTATCTGGCATTATTATTTTTGCCCATTCAGGAAGAGTTTTTACATATATTTTTTCTACATTTCCATTTACTAAACGAAATTGTAATTTAGCATCTTCACCATTTATGGAATTATCGTAAACGTATAATCTATCAACTACATTTGAAATCTTTATACAATTGTATATAGATTTTCTATATCTTGAAATAATCTTTGTAATTGGTACATCATGTCCTCCTTGCATCACACGATTAGCAATTCGGGCTGCGTTAATAGTAGGATTTTCTGTAGCTATAAAAAATATTCTGATAAAATAACCTGCTTGTTTAGCCCTTAATATAAAGTCCACTTTATCATCTGCTGACATCACAGTCTCAAAAATAAGACTTTTCTTTTCAGACAAGCACTTTTCTCTCCATTCTGAACAATATTTAGCTGCATTTATTACAGCTTCTTTTGAGTTCCAATCACCAAAAATATCCTTTGCAACATTATCAGGGTTTATATAAATAGAATCTTCTACCCACTCGTGTTTAAGAAGTTTAGAAGTTACAGAGGTTTTCCCTGAACCATTAGGTCCTGCTATAACAATTAACAAAGGCAAATGTTCGTTTTTTTTCATCTATTTAGATAACTTGTTGTTTTGATAAAGTGTTTCTTATTTCTTTTGCCTCTTTGCGTAAAGAATCAAAAAAATTGAACATTACTTTTTCATTACTTTCATTAACATCTTGTGCAACCTCTTTCATTAATTGACACAACATTTCATCAGAAGGTTCTTCTCCCGAACTAAATCTATAATTATTCATTTCACTTTCTGACATAAAGCTTCTTATTAATGATTTACTTTGCAAAAATAACAAATTTATTTCACAAAAGTTTTTTTGAGGCGAAATAAAGAGTAATAAGTAGTTTTTCTTAAATTTTAGATTATTTTCCGTAGTTTGACAAAATTTTAACATTTTTTAATTAAAATCAAAGTTCGAAATACTGCGGAATTTTTGAACTTTTATTTTTTGTTTGCAAATTCCTTAAGCATTTGGAGTTAAGTGAAAGGTTTGTCAATCAGTGATTTAATGCGTTTAAACGCCGTTTAAACACCCTTTAAAGCCTAAAAAACGCCCTTTTTTCCTTGATTTTCGCGAAAAAAAACGCTGTTTTTGGGGTGAAAAAACGCAGTTTTTTGAAAATTTTTCTTTGTTTTTTCAAATTAATTCTTTGTTTTATTTTCTTAAAACAGCGTTTTAGTAAAATAAGTCTTAGTTTTAGTAAATTTTAGCCTGATTTTGCTCAATTTTTTTGAAGAGTTGAGCTGTTTTTTATTAAGAAAAAATGTTTATTAAGACTCAAAAATAGCAAGAAAATCGCTTTAAAATAAACCTTAAAAAAGAAGCCAAAAAATTTTGCTACTATTTAAAACATTCATAAATTTGCTTGCGAAATGATAAACCCTTAAAATTGGAGAAATAATAGGAGAAAAAGAATAATTACATTTAGACTTAAAAAATTTTAAAGACGGATAAAAAGCGTTTTTGCTTATACTTGGTTTATTGAAATCTGGAAAATTTCAAAAGAAGCACCAAAAAGATAAGTGGAAAACGCTCACGAGCATATCGTGGGCTTTTCTTATTTGACTGATTAGGTAGTTCCAAGACCTCATACTCCGATAAGAATTAAGTTCACGATTTTTTATTTTTACAAACTCGAAACTAAAAACAATAAGATATGAGGAAACATTCATTAAGAGTGCTTTGGCTGATTGCGATGCTTGTTTTAACAAGTTCTGCCTTTGCACAAAAAATCGCAGTCTTGAATTTCAACGCAGGAACAGGTGTTACACAAGTTGAAGTAGATGGTTTATCATCTATTTTCAACACCTACTTTTCTCCAAAAGGAGCAACATTGGTCGAAAGAACAAGAGTTGATAAATTATTACAAGAACAAAGATTTCAAAAATCTCATTTCACCAACACTGATATGGTGGCTTTAGGAGAGATGTTAAACGTTTCTATGATTGTAGTAGGAGATGTGAACATCGTAATGGGCGAATACAATGTAGATGTCAGAGTTGTAAACACACAAACTGCAACAATCATAGCCAAAGACGGAGCTTCTTGGGGCAAAGATCGTTCTTATAGAGAAATGATGAAGCAAATAGCCGAACGCCTATCGGCACAAATAGAAGCTGCACCAAAGGTTGAAGAAAAAGAAGTACCGAAAAATATGACTACAAAGATAACCGAAGACAACAGCAAGAGAGAAAGAAACGAATTAGTCGTACTTCACGGTTATTTAAAGTTATATCCCGAAGAATTAGGCGAGTTTAACGGAAAGCCAACTACGCTTATAAAACAAATAAACGACGAAGCAAAATACGGACACAATACTTGGAGACTTCCAACCCAAGAAGAATTGGATTTAATCCGTTCAAACGGATATTTATCTGGGCTTAAATATATGACAAAATGGAGTCCCAAAGGAAATTTACTTCTTGTAACAACTCATGAAACAAAGATAGAAAAATATAAATTCTCTATCTATGCTGGTTATGCTATGAATCTGTCATCTGAAAAAAAGAGATACGGCAATGGAATGAACTTAGGAGCAAAGTTTACTTACAATCCGGGAATTTTTAAGAACTTTAGCTTTATTGCAACGGTAGATATGTTTCGTTTAGGCTTGGGTGAATACAACAAAAGATGGATTCAAAATGAAGTAAACGATTCTTTGGCAACAGGGAACTATCTTTCATATGAAATAAGCAAAGGAGCTACTTTCTTTTTCCCTATTATGTTAGGTGGAAACTACAATAGAAAAGTTTCAGACAACGTAAAAATATTTGCAGAAGCAGGAGCAGGATTCAGTATAGATAGAGAGGCAAATGAAAAACATAAATTTGAAACATTATATGGTAATGTTGAAAATTATAATCATAGAGGTGATACTGATTATAATCTTGTATGCAAAATAGGAGCAGGTGTAGAAATTTCTGATAAGTACGTTTTAGGAGTAGATTACTATCTATTAGAATGGTATTTTTACGACTGGTCAGAAGTTAATAGATTTTTAATAAAATTTGGAATAAATTTATAGAGATATGAAAAAGATATTTTTAATATTTACAATATTTTTTGCATTTACCTTTTCCTTGAGAGACATAATGCGCTCAAGAGGCCAAACTTCACCAACGGGAACGTCATAAACGGCAGTAACAACACCGCTTGCGTCTACTGTTGCAACATTTGGATTGCTTGACACGAACGCAACGGGCTTTCCTGTTGGTGTGGTTGTTGGTGTTATGGTCTGAGTGCTTCCACCGACTGTTATACTTGCTGTTGTTGGTGAAACACTAAGAGCTGTTACGCTTGAAATTGCAAGTGCTCCGATTGTATCGGGTGTCTGCACTGTGCTAAAGAAAGTAGAACAATCGCACTTTCCGTCTCTTGCGTCAACAACGACTGCTTTCGCTCTGCCCTTGACATTTGTTCCGCCGCCGTTTGCAAACTCATAAATTGACTTTACGCCGGTAAATGTAAGCTGCTGATTATTAGTGTCAGTGCCGTCATTCTCTGTTGCGGAAGTCT
>CALCUN010000159.1 GCA_937906975.1 uncultured Bacteroidales bacterium | reverse complement strand
AAGAGTTAATTGATTTTGCAATTGCAAATAAAAAGCCAATTATTGATTTTGCTCCTTTTGAAGAACAAAGAGAAAAGATAAATGCTCTTTATGATTCATTGGCAGTAATAGATGAAGAATAAAATTTAAAACTATGAGTAGATTGAAGTGGCTATTGCTCCTACCTTTGTTTGCTTTGTTTTCATGTGTTGATGAAAATGAAACTTTGGGTATAGACTTAATTGATGAAAATGATAAGTTATCAGTAGGGTTATTTACAGATGTTAAAATGTCTTCTTGTTTCTTTAAAGAAGATTCTTTACTTACTGCAAATTATAGATATAATGTATTTGGAGAATACAAAGATGATAAATTTGGAAGTGTGTCTTCGGAGATTTTTACACAACTTTGTTTGTCTTCAACGGCAGAAGATTTTACAACTTTTGCAATAGATTCAATTTATTTAACATTAGCTTATTCTGGTGGATACTCTTCAGATACTGCTTTGTTGTCAACAAGAATGAAAGTATCGGTTTATGAACTTGATGAAGTGTTAGATTCAACTAAAAAGTACTCTTTTAATGATGCTGCGGTTAAATCGTTGCCTATTTTTAGTTCTGAGGTAGATATTGATGTCAATAGTGATGTTGTAATGGGAACTGATACTTTGAATCCTCATTTGCGATTGAAAATAACAGATAATGAGTTTTGTCAAAAGATACAAAATTTCAAGGGAGACAATGATCAGTTTCAAGAATTGATTAAGGGAATAAAGATTGTTGCGGAAAAGGTTACTGAAAATGGCTTTATGGCTTATGTGGATATGACTTCCTCTGCAACAGGCTTTACTTTGTATTATGAAAAAGACTCTAAAAAACAAACTTATAAGTTAAACTTCCCGGAAAAAGGTAATAGATTTATGCGATATGAGTATGATTTTCAAGGAAGCGATGTGATTGGCTTGGAAAGAGATACTTTGGGAGTAAATAGTGAGTATATTTATTTGGGAAATTTGGGAATAAGTATGGCGAAGTTGGATATAGATGAACAAATCTTTGAAACTTATTGGAGAGATTCTATAAATAATGGAGCAGAGCATAATAATGTTGCGATAAATAGAGCTGTTATTGAAATACCTCTTGCAGATATTAACCAAAGTGTTTTGCCAATTCAAAAGATATTGTGTTATAGAAAATATGTTTCCAATGGTGATACTACAATGGTCTTGATTCATGATGCTCAAGTTTCGGATACTTATTATGATGGTAGGTATGAATATTCTACTAATTCGTATCGTTTGAATGTTACTATGCACTTTGAAAATTATTTAAATGGAAATATTGACGATCTTGATTTATATCTTATTCCAGACGAAAGACGCTCTACTGCAAATAGGGTAGTTCTTGGAGGAACAAAAAATTCTTCAAAACCTATCAAGATAAGAATAACATATTCTAAACCAAAATAACATTATATGAAAAAGATATTTAGTTTCTTACTTGTTTTATTTGTTTGTGTGAATGGTTTGTTTGCACAAAAACCATACGTAGAATATTGGCATAATACTAAAAAAGCAACAGAGGGTACTTTGTCAAATGATGATATAAGAATAGGTACTTGGCGTTGGTTTTATGAAGATGGAAGTTTGCAAAAAGTGGGAGAGTATAATGAAAAGGGGTTGAAAGTAGGAGAGTGGATAGATTATTATGCAAATGGAAAGGTAAAAAAGCAAGAGTTCCTTTCTGGAAGTGGTGAATGTAAGGCTTTTTATGAAAACGGACAATTGCAATATGCTTATAATGTTTCTGATGGTTTGAAACAAGGAGAGTATAATGAATATTACTCAGACGGAAAGAAGAAGATTCAAGCCTCATATAAAGATAATGAACTTGATGGTTATGCTATTTGGTTTTATCCTAATGGTAAAAAGGATATGGAAGGTAGCTTGAAAATGGGAAAACGTGATGGTGATTGGATTTACTATTATAGAAGTAACGGACAAAAAGGAAGTGAGGGTGCGTATTTAAACGATAAAGAAACAGGACGTTGGGTTTATTATTACGAAACATCAGAAAAATGGAGAGAAGGCGATTATAGAAATGGTTTGAGAGAGGGTTTGTGGAATACTTATTATGAAAATGGAAAATTACACCATAAAGGAAGTTACGTTGCAGGTAAGGAAGAAGGAATTTGGGAGAGCTATTATGAGAATGGCGATATAAATATCAGAGGACGTTTCATTGATGGTAAGATGAGTGGGAAATGGGAGGTGTTTTATGCAGATGGTTCTCGAAAAACTCAAACAGATTATTTGAATGGAATAAAAAATGGTACTGAAATCTTATATGATGAAAATGGTACTATTGCTCAAAAGGCAGATTATAAGGAAGGTGTTATGAATGGACGTTGGGAACGTTATTCTGATGGTATTCTTATAGAGAAAGGTGTGTATATTGAAGGTAAAAAGGACGGTTTGTGGGTTTTCTTTGCACAAAATGGATATAAACAACGCGAACAAGAATTTAAACAAGGCAAACCTGATGGAAAATGGGTTGAATACTATTCTGCAACAAAGAAATCTTCTGAGGGAGAGTATGAAAATGGACAAAAATCAGGTGTTTGGAAAAATTATGATAAGAGAGGAAATGTTTTGTCTGAGACTGTTTTCAAGAATGGAAAGAAAATAAAAGAAGAAATCAAGAAAAAGTAGTTTGATGAAAGATTTTTTGAATTTAATTCGTTGGAAGAGCGTCTTATTATGTATCATTGCACTTATTGTTGTAAGGAGTTTTATCATTAATCCTTTTTATGCAGAATTTGCGGGAGGATTGGAAAGTGCTATTTCAAACTTAGAGTATTTTATTTTCTGTTTTTCAGTCATACTTCTTGTGGTCGCTTCTGTTTTGATAAACGAATATTTTGACCAAGATATTGATAAAATAAACAGGGCTGAAAAGGATTTGTATATAGGAAGGACTATTTCTGAAAAAAGAGTGCTTTCTTTATTCTATGTATTATCTATTGCTTCTGTTGCAATAGGCTACGTAATAGGATATTTGAATGGATTTTTGCATTTAGGCTCTTTGATGATTGTTTTTGTGTTTATGTCTTATTTTTATTCGCTTAAATACAAAAGAGGCTTTCTTGTAGGAAATATAGTTGTTGCTATATTATATTCAATGATAGTTTTCTTGCCGATATTGTTTGAAATATTTGCTTTAATGAACAATCCTGGTGGATTATTTAAAGTGATAATTACTCCTTTGAAAGAAAACTTACTATATGTTGCTTTATTCTTTACGGTAATTACGTTTTTGCTAACTTTAATCAGAGAAATTGTTTGTGATATGCAAGATGAGGAGGGAGATAGAGAGTGTGGATGTAATTCACTTGTGGTTTTGTTGGGAGAGAAGAAAACAAAAAATATTGTTTACGTTCTTACTGCTATTTTTATTGCTGTTACACTTTTCTTTTTATTTACCTATTATACAACAATCTCTTTAATAGTTTGTGCTTTGCTTGTTTGCGTTCCGATGTTGTTTTTTGTTAAAGAACTTAAAAGCGCAAAATCTATTCAAGATTATGGATTTCTTTCCGAATTATTAAGAATGATTTTTGTATCAGGATTATTTATGATAATAAATATTTATTAGCCAAATGAATCTCTCTGATTTGCTTTCAACAAAGGTAATTTTAGCCTCAAAATCTCCAAGACGAAAACAATTGTTGGAACAAATGGGATTTGAAGTTGCTGTTGAGCCAATAGATATTGAAGAGTCCTTTCCAGATAACATAGAGATAGATGATGTAGCAGAGTATTTAGCTGTTAAAAAATCGGAAAGTTATAATGGAATTATTGAAGATAATTCTATTCTTGTAACATCTGACACTATCGTTGTTGTTGATAATCTTATTTTAGGGAAGCCTCAAAATGAAGATGAGGCAAAAGAGTATTTGAAATTATTGTCTTCTAAAACTCATAAGGTTATTACGGGTTGTTGCTTAAAGACCAACAAAAAAATTAAGCATTTTTCTCAAACAAGTTTCGTTAAATTCAAACATCTTTCGGAAGAAGAGATAGAATATTATATAAGACTATTCAAGCCTTTTGATAAAGCAGGAGCTTATGGTATACAAGAATGGATAGGAATTATAGGTATAGAATATTTACAAGGAGATTATTATAATGTTGTAGGTTTTCCTTGTAATAAATTCTTTGAAATCGTTAAAGAAATCTTAGGATAAGAAAATTTTTTCTTAACTTTGTACGAATAAAACCAAAGAAAATGAGGCTATATACTGACAATATTGTAAAAAAATATAAAAAGAGGGTTGTAGTAAAGGGCGTTTCGATAGAAGTGTCTATGGGTGAGATTGTTGGTTTATTAGGCCCAAATGGTGCAGGCAAGACTACTACATTTTATATGATGACAGGCTTGATAAAGCCTTATTCTGGTAGAGTGTTTTTAGATGATAAGGATATTACAGATATGCCAATGTATAAGCGAGCACAAGAAGGTGTTGGCTATCTTGCACAAGAAGCCTCTGTTTTTAGAACTTTGTCTGTTGAAGATAATATAATGTCTATTTTGGAATTTAATCCAAAACTAACTCCTGAACAAAGAAATAAAAAGATGAATGATTTGTTGGAAGAATTTAGCTTAACTCATATCAGAAAAAGCAAAGGAATTCAACTTTCAGGAGGAGAGAGAAGACGAACAGAGATTGCAAGAGCCTTGGCTGCTGATCCAAAATTTATTTTACTTGATGAACCGTTTGCAGGTGTAGATCCAATTGCAGTACAAGATATTCAAACTATTGTAAAAGATTTAAAAAATAGGAATATTGGAGTATTGATAACGGATCATAATGTTCACGAAACATTATCTATAACAGATAGGGCATATTTGCTTATTGAGGGAAGTGTTTTTAGATATGGTACACCGCAAGAGTTGGCAAATGATGAGCAGGTTAGAAAAAAATATTTGGGAGATAACTTTGAATTAAGATAAAGTATGTTGTTGATTTATGTAGATAAATTAACTAATAGATTAGGTTATACTTTAAATTTAGTATTTAA
>CALCUN010000158.1 GCA_937906975.1 uncultured Bacteroidales bacterium | reverse complement strand
AAGGGTTGGGCTGTTCGCCCATTAAAGTGGCACGCGAGCTGGGTTCAGAACGTCGCGAGACAGTTCGGTCCCTATCTGTTGTGGGCGTTAGAAATTTGAGGGGCTCTGACTCTAGTACGAGAGGACCGAGTTGGACGAACCACTAGTGCACCGGTTGAAGGCGCCAGCTGCATAGCCGGGTAGCTACGTTCGGAAGGGATAAGTGCTGAAAGCATCTAAGTACGAAACCCGCCTCAAGATGAGATTTCTTAATAGGGAGGTTGGAGATTACGACCTTGATAGGTTGCAGGTGTAAAGGCAGTAATGTCAAAGCCGAGCAATACTAATTACCCGAAGACTTCTCTCGGAAAGCTTTCTTGTATGTTGAAAAGATGTTGTAAAAGAGAAAAGAAAATGATCTTAAAGAGATATTTTTGGTGGCTATAGAGCAGGTGAACACCTCTTACCATTCCGAACAGAGAAGTTAAGCCCTGCATCGCCGATGATACTGCTACACCAAGTGGGAAAGTAGGTCGCTGCCAGATTAAACCGAGAGCTTCGCTGAAAAGCGAGGCTCTTTTTTTTTGCTTTTTGGATTAGAATAAACCATTCTTCTACCACCTTTTAGAATAGCTTTTAGAGAATTAAGATAATATCATTAAGGAATAGAGAAAAGAAAACAAGTTTTCAAAATAGTTTTTCTTTAAGAAAATGAATTATCTCTTAGAGAAAATGGATTTTCTCTTAGGAAAAAGGAAAGAATCTTTTGAAAAAGATTCAGTACCATGCGGAGGTATTGGAATACCACAAAGAGAAAATGGAATACCATCGCGTGGTACTGGTTGGTAATCTTTGAAAAAGGAAATGGATTACATGAAAGAAATCCTTTAAAACCGATTTAATCATTCGTTAAACGTGGTTAAAACTGCTTTAAATAAGAAAGAAGATAGTCTATTAAATAATAATATATTTGTTGAAATCTTCCATTATGCCACATTCTTCTACAAAAGAAAGATAAGAATTACATGTTTTGGCAAATTCTTCTAAATTAGGATAGATTTCAGGGAATTTATTTTTAAGTGCTTCTTCATGTTCTTTTGTACTTAATCCATTTTTAGACAAGACTTGAGAAATAAATACATTTGCAAAACCTTGCGCATTGTTTTGAGATTGAAAAAAAGCTAAATTTGCAATAAACATATCCTTATATGATTTAGAGACTGTACAGAATTTATTATTAACCTCAATCATTTTAGAATGTATATTATTATCAAATAAGCATTTAGAACGATATACAGAATTATATAAACTCTCTTCTATCTCTAATAATTGTTTGCCAATGTTAATATCAGTTTCTTTGAAAAGGATATATCTATCCCAATTATCACGTTTAATAATAGTTATAGAATCTAGTACACTTTGAAAAACACTATATCTTTTGTCAAATAGTTGAATTTTTAGGTAATCCTTTTTACAGCATTTAGGTGTTATTTCCATACTTTTTAATATTAAAATTTCAGTAACAACAAATTTTATTTATCATTTGTTCAATTTTATACTAAATATTCCCTACAATGTTTTTACTCATTGAATAAGAACTTCATAAATTAACTTCAAATAATTGTTTTTTTATTGATATAGTGGTTGGAAATCTTTGAAAATGGGAACGGATTACATGAAAGAAATCCTTTAAAACCAATTTAATCATTCGTTAATTAATATTGAGAAATAAACTTAGATATACAATAAAAGCATTGCAAGAACTTTTAAGTACAAATAATATCCTTATAAGTATTAATTGTAAAGGAAGATATAAAGATAATATTTGAATATAAAATTTTAGAGAGTAATCAAATAAGAATATCTATATTAAATTCATTAGGCAAAATAGTAGCAATGAAATATTGGATACTCGCATAAATATGATAAATATTTTGTTAGACTGAAATGAAAATTGTAAATTTGCGAATAGAAACAAATTAAATTTAAGTATAAAATCGTTCTAAAAACGAGAGTAGTACAGATTATATCAAAAAACTAAAAATTCAAAATGAAAAAGATTATATTATATGTAGTATTAGTAGTAAGCGTTGTTACAAATATCATTGTCTTGTGTGTGTTTTTACCCAAAAGTTGTTCAACTAAAGAAGACGATGGATCTTCTTTCTCCAATATAGAAGTCAGACAAGAAACTGCTGTAACTATGGCAAAGAAACTTGTTTGTGAGAATCTTTATTATCCAGAAAGCTACGACCCAGTAAATACTATAGTGGATAGTGTCTTCTATAATTACCTAACAGATGTAGATTGTATTAATGCAGCTGTTAAACTAATTGATTTGCGGAATGAATATGAGGCTGCAAAATCATCGTATGAATCGAACGATTGGACTATAAGATTTCACGGTAATCCAAGTGGACCATTTTTAGAGCATGAAAGAGAAGCTAGGTCAGAAGCATCTGCAAAAATGAAAGAGTTGCAGCCTAAAATCGAAAAACAGCAAGAAATTATCAGAAATCGTGGCACTGAAAAAGATGGTGAATTTATAGGGTGGCAAGTTATTCATCGTTATAGAGCTAGCAATAATGCAGGTGTGGTTTCTTTCGGTAATGTCTTGTTTGTTCTTGACTCAACAATGACACAATGCTATTATAGGTTTTCATTAGATGAAGACGAAAAGAATCTGAAATCTATAAGAGAGTCTATTGAGAACGAGTTGGGTATTTCTTCGAATGAATGACTAGGTCAAAAAAAATGTTAATGATGAACAAATAATTTTGTAGTTTTGATTTTTTTTACATTATCTTTGTATTGCATCAATGTAAAAACTTAGTATTAATTAAAATTCAAAGGTTATGGTAACAATTAAAAATGGTATTCCGTATTGTGCTGGATGCAGTAGAAAAGTAAAACGTCAAGAACTTAAAATAGGAGAGTATTTCTGTCCTATTGTTGCTGAGACTCTAATGAAAGGAATTGTAAGAGAAGATACTGATGGAACAAAATGTGTTGAAATGTGGAATTATATTCCTATTAACAAAGAAAAAGAACTTTAATCTATAACTAAAAACAGAGAAAAGGCTATAATCCTTATAGGTAATAGCCTTTTTTACTGCATCTATAGCTCTTTTATGCAAAAAAAATGAAAATAATGCTTTTGCTCTATTTATTTTTTGTTTTCCTGTGATTTTAATAAAAAGAATATGAGTTTTAAACATATTTAAACGCTCTTTAAACCTACGAAAAAAGAATAAAATGGAATAAAGTTTTCTAATTATATGAGCAATTAACAATATGTTAATATATTTTCTTTTCTTTTTTATTTACATATCGCATAATATTTATAAATTTGTTAGAGGATAAAAATATAATTTAGTCCTATAGAGAATCAGCATTGTAAACTAATTTTAATATTATGGCAAAATTTGTTCTTTATTTAGATATTATGGGCTTCAAAGAAAGAGTTAATAATACCCCTATTGAGGAGTTAAAAACACAATTATCTGATTTTAAAACAAAAAATAAAAAATTAAAGCCCTTATTAGAGAGTAAAAATAAAACTATGATAGAAATGGCGCAATTTTCAGATTCAATAGTATTGGTTTCTATGGAGAGTACGCAAGATGATTTAAATAGAATCTGTAAGGCGGCGGCTATTTTAATGCAAATAGCATTAAAAACAGGATTTGCTTTAAGAGGTGCTATTGCAAAAGGAGAAATGATTTTTGATAAAGATAATCAATTGTTTTTCGGCAAAGCATTAGTTGATGCATATTTGCTAGAAGAAGAATTATGTTATTATGGAATTGTTTTTCACGAATCTACAGAGGAGGATGTAAATGAATTTACAAAGTCTAAAAAATCTTTTATAATAGAGGATTATGCGGTACCTCTTAAAAAAGGTAAATCAAAACATTATCATATAGTTTGGCATAAAATGAATGATAAAAATCAAGAAGCAGATATAAGTGAAGATGCTAAAGGATGGCTTACAGCTTTGCGAAAAACAGTTTCAGGAAATCCAAGAGTATATTTAGATAATACTATTAACATGATAGTTCCACTAGAAGAAAAAAAACAAGATAAATAATTAATTTAATTATGGATAATCAAATAGCTAATTTAGTAAAATCAACACCTAATATTTTAAGTCAAATATATGGAGATTTAGCAAAGCCAAGTGTTAAAGCAATAGGGGTTGCTTTAGGTACTGTTTTTGAATTTAGTACTTCTTTTTTACTTCCTATTAAATTGCTAAATGAAAAATTTAAAATGAATTTTGAAAAGCGATTAAATGAATATGGAGAAAAGTTGGAACAGATACCTGAAGATAAACGATGTGAAGTTCATCCGCAAATAGGTACACCTATAGTAGAAAAACTTTCATATACAACAAATGAAGAAATTGCTGATTTATTTACAACATTATTAGCAAATGCTTCAAATATTGATATGGTTAATACTGCTCATCCTGCATTTATAAATATGATAGAAAGAATAACTCCTGATGAGGCAAAGTTATTAAAATACTTAAAAAGGGAGAATGATGTTTTGTATTGTACAGTTAATGGTAATGTTTTAGATGGTAAAGGGTATCGTACTCTTTTAGAACATATAACATTAATTGAATCAGAAGTTAAATTAGATTTTCCTCAAAATGTTAATGCGTATTTAGCAAATTTTGTGAGTTTGGGAATTTTAATAGATGAAAAAGGGGTATATAAGGTTGATAATACTATTTATAATAAGATAAAAGAAGTACATAAAATAAAAGAATTGGAAGAAGAAATAGTCCCTCTTAAATACAAATCTATATCTGTGGAAAATAGCTTTTTCTCTTTAACTCCTTTTGGAAGATTATTTATAAAAGCATGTACAAAATAAATATAAAGCGTTAAAAAGTTAAAACATATCTTTAAAATTAACCTCATGGGCAAGACAGTAACTACATATTTAATAGATGGAGATCCAAAAGGAACTCAATATGCTTTTATTAGCAACAAGATTTGTCAAATGTTTGTTGTCCCTCGTTCTAATTTGTCTTATTTGAATACGCAAGAGAAACTGCAAAAGCCTGCTTTTTATATTTTGCTTGGAGAAGATGAGGATACAAAGCCTAAGGCTTATATTGGCGAAACTGAAAACTTTTGCGAGAGAGTAAAAGACCACGATAGTAAAAAGACGTTTTGGCAAAAGGCTTTGATATTTGTGTCAAAGGACGCTGATATGACAAAAGCCGATGTGCAATATTTGGAATATAAGGCTATAAAGGAAGCGAAAGAGGTTAATGCTTTTGTTTTGAACGAAAATAAACAAACTCCTAAAGTTCCAAATTTGCCAGAATATCAACAAGACTCAATGGACGAGTTTTTTGAAGACGTTAAGTTTTTAACCTCTTTTATTGGTTGCAATATATTTGAACAATCACAACCAAAGTCAGAACATTTATTCTATACAAAGGGGCGTGGTTGTGAGGCAGTAGGATTTTATAGCTCAAATGGTTTTACTGTGTTAAAAGGTAGCGTTATTGCACAAACAACTGTTCCTTCATTGTCTTGGAAAGAAAAAAGAGAATTGTTATTGAAAGAATACACCGCAATGGAAGATGATAAATTGATTATGACCTCTGATAAAGTGTTTTCAAGTCCAAGTGCTGCGGCAGATTTTTGTATAGGACGTCCGTCTAATGGCTGGACAGAATGGAAAGACAAAGACGGAAATACATTAGATTCAATTTATAGATAGAGAAAGTAAATTTGCGATTAACCTTTATGCAAAACGGATATTTGAATTTTGATGAATATATAAGGCAAGGAGAACCGAATAAAAAGGCTAAGGCAGAGATATGGCGTACTGCAATTGGGTTGCAGGCTGTTGATGGTTTGCAAACTTCGGATTATCTTAAAGATACCGCTTGTAAACATATAGAGGGCGAAATAAATATTGACCAAGTTCGTGAACGTATAAATACTTATTATCAATCTAAAACTAAGATTGAATCAGATGATGATAACAAGCAAGAGGCAGACAAGGTGTCTGCAAATATTGCAAAAATTCTTTCTTCTAATACATTAGACTTTTCTTCAAATGGTTATCTTTCTTTGC
>CALCUN010000157.1 GCA_937906975.1 uncultured Bacteroidales bacterium | reverse complement strand
CTAATATCTCTTTTATTTGACTTTCATAGTTCCACGCATTTTGACAATCCATTTCTGAAATGGCTTCGCTTAATTCTTTTTCCGAATTTTCGTCTGCAAATTGCGTGCTACGAAGTAAAGCTTCTTCATAACGCTTAACCGTTTTCATCAAAGGTGTAGGCGAATTGAACAAAACGTCCATTATTGAAGAAGTTTCGGATTGTAAAGGGTGTTGTTCAAGATAGGAAACGGCTATTCCCTTTCGGAAAGAAACTATTCCGCTATCGGCATCTTCTTTATTTGCAATTATTTTAAGCAATGTACTTTTTCCGCTACCATTTTCGGCAACTAAGGCTATTTTTTGTCCTTTGTTTATGCCAAATCCAATGGAGGAAAACAGTTCTTTTTCTCCAAAACTTTTAGTTACATTCTCTAATGTTATGTAATTTTCTGCCATTGCTAATTTACTTTGAAAGAAGATGGTATATTAAAAGGATATTGTTGTGTTTTGTCGTATTCTAATCCTTCTTGCAAAAGATTAAGTTTGTATTCAGACTTATTTAACAAGGCTTCTATTTTGAAATTGCGCAAGTCGTTTTCGTAAGTCTTGTTTATCTTTAATTCAATGGAAGGTTTGGTTTTAAATATCAAGTGTTTATTCAAAGGGATTGTGTCTAAAATGATATGTTCCAAAGATTTATTATTCAAATCCTCGTTTACATAAGAGGCAACTTCGTTTTTAGAAAATTTATAGGCTTGTTTGTTGATTTTATCCATTACAAACAAACTATCATTAGTGATAAGCATTCTGCCTGCCTCCATTGACAAAGCACTAAGACTACACCAAATAACACTATCGTGCTTAACCCTAAACTGAACCTTAAAAGGGATTCCATTATAATTGCCTTTGTATCGAGCAGTGAAAGTCTTGTAAGCACTTTCCTTTTCTATAACTTCTGGGACTGCGGTTTTCTTGGTAGAAACGCAAGAAGCAAAAAAGCAAAGTACAAGTATCGTTAAAGTAAGGCTTAGAATAGATTTTCTCATTTATGATAAAAGTTGTTTTACTAAGGTAGATACAAGTTTGTTATCGGCTCTTCCTGCAAATATTTTTTGAGCTTGTCCCATTACTTTACCCATATCTTTCATTGAAGTGGCTTGTGTATCTGCTATTATTTGCTTTAAAGTTTCTGTTACTTCTTCTTCGCTTAGTTGTTCTGGAAGATATGCTTCTATTATGCCTTGTTGATAAAATTCTTCTTCATAAAGGTCTTCTCTTCCTTGTTCTTTATAAAGTGAGGCTGACTCTTTTCTTTGTTTTACTAAGCGTTGTAAAAGTGTTATTTCGTCTTCTTCTGTGATTTCTTTACCTGTGCCGTTTGTTTTTAATAATAAAAGTGCAGATTTTACGGCTCTTAATGCTTCTAACTTTCTTTTATCTTTTGCTAACATTGAGGCTTTAATGTCAGCATTTATTTTTTCTTCTAAACTCATTGTTTTATATTTTTTATTCGTTTACTGATATTTCTTCTAAGTTTGTTTTTATCATTTCTTTGAGGGCTTTTATGATTTTTATCTCCTCAATAGCCACCTCATCTAATGTTTTTCTTATTTCTTTTGTGTCAAAAATATATTCTCCCTTGTCTGTAATATGCACATACTTTAAGTTTATGTTTTCTTTCATTGTTGCACTCAGCATAATCACCTCTTCAATCTCTCCTAATGGAGGTCGGTCAATGTGATTGTGCATAAACCAAAACTTAACCTTTGTCCCCTTTCCGTATGTGCTTTCTATCTCTAAATCTCCTTGGCATTGCTCGGCTTTCATCTTTGTTAGGGCTAAGCCTAATCCGACTTTGCGAGTAGAACGACTTGTAAAAAACGCATCTGTTACATTTTCTATATCTTCTTTCTTTATTCCGTTGCCGTTATCCTTTACTTCAAACAAATAAATGTTTTCTTTCGGGCTGTCTTTTACTGTTATTTCTATTTGATTTGCTCCATAAAAAACAGAATTTGAAAGTATCTCAAAAAGGTATAAAGCAAGGGTCTTCATTTTTCTTAGCTTTAGCAAAATATATCACGCAAATCTCCCGCTAAATCAAAGGTTTCTTTTTCTGAACCTAAGAGAATTATTTTCTCTTCTTCGGCTTTCAAAATTGTATCTTGATTTGGTTCAAGTCCTTTAACTAAAATTATTGCCGATAACTCTTTTAGCTGTGCGATTGCTAAGATATTTTTGTGAGTTTGCAAGGTTATCCAAATTTGTTTAGGCTTTGCATTTCCTAATACATCGCTTAACAAATCGCAGACATAAACTCCTTCAAATTCTCTTTCTAAAAGATTTTCGCAAGAAAAGACTTTAAGATTTAACCTTTTGACAAGCTCACGCAAGTTCATTTATTGAAACTTTTGTTGTATTTCTTTCTTTAAGAAGTCTTGTGCTAATTCTATTTGACTTTCTCTTCCTGCCAACAACTCAAACAATGCTCCCGCAAAAGCAGTAGGTGTTAATTGTTCTTCTTTGCTTTTTGGTTGTATTGAGTTGATTGTATTTATCATATCTTCTTTTGCGTTTTTGATATATATCCATGCTTGCTCTGAAATATAGAGTTGTTGCGATAGATTGTGTTCAAACTCATCTCTTATGTTTTGTATCATTACGTCTTTTAAGAGTTGAGTTGTCATTCCTGCTTGATAGCAACGCAAAACTAAGTTGTTTGGAGTCATTCTTTCTAAAAAAAGAACTAAACGTTCGTAAGCTTGAAGTTGAATAGGAGTTACAACTTTTCTTACTTCGCTTTCTTGAATTTTTTGTATTTCAAGAATTGTTTTCTTTTGCTCGTTTTCTACAAAAGTCTTAACTGTTGAGTTGTTTTGATAAAGAAATACTATAAGTATAACAACTAAGGCAACAATAATTAAGATAAATACTAATAATTCTGACATATCTCTTTTTTTTATTTTTTAATCAAGTTTTAAAACTGCAAGGAATGCCGATTGAGGAACCTCAACATTTCCTACTTGACGCATTCTTTTCTTTCCTTCTTTTTGTTTTTCTAACAATTTTCTTTTACGAGAAATATCTCCTCCATAACATTTTGCTGTTACGTCTTTTCTTACCGCTTTTACGGTTTCTCGTGCTATAATTTTTGAACCTATTGCTGCTTGCACAGCTATATCAAATTGTTGTCTTGGGATAAGTTCTTTTAATTTTTCACACATTCTTCGTCCCAAAGGATAAGCATTATCAAAGTGTGTCAAAGTAGATAAAGCATCTACTCCATCGCCATTTAAAAGAATTTCTAATTTTACTAATTTGGAACGTTGAAATCCGCAAGGGTGATAGTCAAAAGAAGCATAGCCCTTCGAGATAGATTTCAATTTATCATAGAAATCAAACACAACTTCGCCCAATGGCAATTCAAAAGTAATTTCTACTCTATCAGTTGAAATATAATGTTGATTTTTTAGTATGCCTCGCTTATCTATACAAAGAGTCATAACCGGTCCAATAAACTCTGTTTTTGTTATAATCGAAGCATGGATATATGGCTCTTCAATATAATCTATATAATTAGGCTCTGGCAAACCTGATGGATTGTAAACATCAATTACTTCGCCTTTTGTGGTATATACTTTATAGTTTACATTTGGCACAGTTGTGATAACGTCCATGTTAAACTCTCTTGTCAAACGTTCTTGTATGATTTCCATGTGTAAAAGTCCTAAGAAACCACAACGGAATCCGAATCCCAAAGCCAAAGAACTTTCTGGCTCAAAGGTTAGTGAAGCATCATTAAGTTGAAGCTTTTCTATGCAGGCTCTAAGTTCTTCATAATCGTCTGAATCCACAGGATAAATTCCCGCAAAGACCATTGGCTTCACATTTTCAAAACCATCAATTGCTTGTTCACAAGGATTAGCAACCGAAGTGATAGTATCGCCAACCTTAACCTCAGAAGAAGTTTTAATTCCCGAAATAATATAACCCACATCTCCGCAAGAAAGGGTTTGTTTTGGTATTAACTTCAATCCCAAAACACCTATTTCATCTGCAATGTACTCTCTTCCTGTATTGACAAACTTAACCTTATCGCCTTTTTTAATACTTCCGTTCATTATTCTAAAATAAGAAATAATTCCTCTAAAAGAATTGAACACAGAGTCAAAAATCAAAGCCTGCAAAGGTGCTTCCGGCTCTCCCTTTGGTGCTGGAATAGTTTTAATAATTCTTTCTAAAATTGTTTCTATTCCCATTCCTGTTTTTCCACTCGCAGGAATAATATCCTCAGGCTTGCAACCAATCAAATCAACTATTTGATCCGTTACCTCCTCTGGCATAGCGGCAGGTAAATCCATTTTGTTTAGAATAGGAATAATCTCTAAATCATTATCTATTGCTTGATATAAATTTGAGATTGTTTGAGCTTGAATACCTTGTGTTGCATCTACAATTAGCAATGCTCCTTCGCAAGCAGCGATTGAACGAGAAACCTCATAAGAAAAGTCCACGTGGCCGGGAGTATCTATAAGATTTAATTTGTACTCTTGCCCTTCATATTTATAATTCATTTGAATTGCATGGCTCTTTATAGTAATCCCTCTCTCCTTTTCCAAATCCATATCGTCTAAGACTTGCGCCTCCATATCTCTTTGCGATATAGTATTGGTAAACTCTAACAATCTATCTGCCAACGTACTTTTACCATGATCAATATGAGCTATTATGCAAAAATTCCTAATATTTTTCATCTATTAAATTCAATATTTTAATATAAATCACTACTTCTCATCTTGGCAAAAATACAAAAAAAAACGCAAACTTATTCTGTTATAAAAAAATAAACTATCTTTGAGGCTCAAAACAAGGGAAAAAATAAATGAAAAAAGGCATTGTAATAAAGACCACAGGAAGCAACTACATCGTTAGAGATGAAGAAGGAAAAGAAGAGAATTGTTACATAAAAGGCAAGTTTAAAATCAGTGGAATTAAGTCCACAAACCCTATTGCCGTAGGCGACAGAGTAGAATACATACCTGAAACAGAAACCTCTCAAGGATTGATTTGCAAAATAGAGCCAAGAAAGAACTATATCATAAGAAAATCAGCCAAACTCTCAAAACAAACTCACATAATCGCCTCAAACCTTGACCAAGCCTTATTGATAATAACCTGTGTCTTACCAAGAACAAGCACAGGCTTTATAGACAGATTTCTCCTCACCTGTGAAGCATACGGAATCCCTTGCATAATAGTTTTTAACAAAATAGACCTTTACGAACCCGAAACAATAGAATACTCAAACTATTTAAAAAGCATTTACGAGCCCTTAGGATATAAATGTATTGACACTTCCGCAATCACAAAAGAAGGAATAGAAAACCTAAAAGCCGAAATGCAAGGTAAAATCAACCTATTATCAGGACATTCCGGAGTAGGAAAAAGCGCATTAGTAAACGCACTACAACCAGGCTTAGACTTAAAAACAGCAGAAATATCACTTAGCAGCCTAAAAGGCAGACACACAACAACATTTGCACAAATGTATCACCTCGATTTTGGAGCCGACATAATAGATACCCCAGGCATACGTTCCTTTGGTATGGTTGATTTCAAAAAAGAAGAAGTTGCACTCTACTTTCCAGAGATGAAACGTCTGCTTTCCGAATGCAAATTCTATAATTGCACACACATTCACGAGCCAGGCTGTGCAATAAAACAAGCAGTTGAAGAAGGAGAAATCTCAGAAGAAAGATACACAAACTATATCAGCATAATAAACACCGAAGAGGTGCAACAAGAAGAATGGAAAACGAAATAAAAAGATGAGAGCAGTAATACAAAAAGTAAAATACGCAACCCTAAGAATAGAAGACAAGATTTATTCTCACATAGATGAGGGATTGATGATACTTTTAGGCATTGAAGACATAGACACCGAAGAAGACATAGAATGGTTGAGTGCAAAAATCTGCAAAATGCGAATATTCGATGATGAAAACGGAGTAATGAACCTTTCTGTTGAAGACATAGGAGGAGAAATAATGGTAGTAAGCCAATTTACCCTACACGCAAGTTGTAAAAAAGGCA
>CALCUN010000156.1 GCA_937906975.1 uncultured Bacteroidales bacterium | reverse complement strand
TGAAGTAATATGGCTAAATACTTAGATCTAAGAAATAACTATAATAAAATTGATTTAACTGAAGCCGTAAGAAATTCAATCTAAGAAATAATTATTAAACATAAATTTGTTTTAACATTTTCTCGTGTATTTTTTGAGTTTCCTTATAATGAATGGGCTAAGGATGTTTTGAGACTAAGAGATCTTGGAGAACTTAATGGTGTTAATATTAGACACATGGGATTCTTACAGCTTTTTAGTTTAGTTACAGCCACTTACCAAGATTTATGGGGATGCAATCACTCTTTATTCTATTACCCTAGTATAGAAGTCACTATTAAACATTTGCATGAAGTTTTTGAAGCTGGAGAAAGCAGAGTTCATTCTGTTTATCTAGGTACAGAAGAACTTTATAAAAAGTTTAAAAGACCCTCAGGAGATATAAGAAGTCTTGATTGGGAAGCTGACTTTGAAAATAGGATTGGTAACTATTCTACAAATTTTAAGATTCTAAGAAAATTAAAAGGATATGACAAAAAAGGTATTCGTCGTAGGGCCCGCAAAGTATTACAGTAGATGGATTAAAGATCACCAACTTGTTGAAGATATAAAAGATGCAAACATTGTTTTGTTCACAGGTGGTGAGGATGTAGATCCGTCTTTGTATGGTTGTGAGCGTCATATGACTACAAGTTCTAACATTGCTCGTGATTTGAAGGAAAAAGAGATATTCGAGCAGGTTAGACCTGACCAATTGTGTCTTGGTATTTGCCGAGGTTCACAGTTCTTATGTGTAATGAATGGAGGTAAGTTGATTCAAAACGTTAGCAGACATGCTATGTTTGGAACTCATCAAATTATTTATAATGGGATGAGTGATAGACGTTACGAAATAACTTCAACTCATCACCAAATGCAGTATCCATTCAACCTTCCTAAAAACAGTTATAGTGTTTTGTATTTTGCTTCAAGACGCTCTGATTATTATGAAGGTGATGGTATTCAAGAACCTCCATGTGAACCTGAAGTGGTATATTACCAAGTTGAAGGTAAACCCAAGTGTTTGGCTATTCAAGGTCATCCTGAAATGATGCGCGATGAAGCGCCAGTTCTCGAGATGTTAAACAATTTACTAGATAAATTATGTTAAGACAACATTATACTATTGGATCTGATCCAGAGTTGTTCTTGATTAACAAGAAAACCAAAAAAGTAGTTTCGGCTATTGACAAAATTCCTGGAAGCAAGGAAGCTCCTCATACTGAGGGATTGCCTAAGGGTTTTGGTCTTCAAACCGACAATATTCTTGCTGAATTTAATATTCCTCCTCCTCGTTTTGCTATTTCTTCGTAACTTAATCCTTTTATCTTGTCTATGTATTCTATTTCTCTTGAGCCTGCGTAAACTAAGTGTGTGTGTGAATCGCAAAATGAAGGAAGGACAAAGCGATTGTTTGCATCTACGATTTTTTCTGCGTTGGTTTCTTGTAAATCCTTCATTTGACCAAAGTCAATTATTTGATCGCCTTCAATAATTAGGTAAGCGTTGTCAATACAATTTAGATTTGCCATGGCTTCTCCGCATACGGCAATTCTTTTTTGGTCTTCTACTTGAACTAAGCTTTTGATGTTTGTGATGAGTGTTCTCATTTCTTTATTATGTTTTTATTTTATTTTTATACTTAAATTAAATCCTATGTTATGTGTGCTAAATGTGGTAGGAGGTAGGTAGTATGGAGAAATCTTTGCACTTAAATTTTCATCTATGTTAAATTCGTATAAATGCCCATACACCATTGCGTCAATAATGTTTAGTAAATAAACAGCAACTCCCGCAACTATGCTAAGTTGAAAGTTCTTGTTGTAAGCATCATATAGAGATAGAATACTCTCATCGCTATATTTTTCGTAATCGCTTAACAAATCTGCTGTGTTGTTGTTGATTCTGTTGTAATATTCGTTTTTGAATTTAAGGGTGTTTTGATAATTGCTAACAGCAAGGTAGGTTGCAACTCCTGCACCCGCATATATGATTGGTATTTTCCAGGCTTGCTTATTGTAAACTTGACCTGCTCCTGGTAAGATAGCAGATAGTGTGCTTGCTTTGCGAGGAGAATGTTTCTTTATCGAATTTTGTGAAAATAAACACGAAGAAAAAATCAGTAAGGTAAAGAAAAAAATTAAGGTTTTCTTCATTCTAATAACGATATTATTCTTTCAAAGTCGGCATCGTTTTTAAACGATATGGTTATTGCTCCTTTTCCTCTTTGTGAACGTGTTATTTCTATATCGGTGTCTAATTTCTTTATGAGATTTTCCTTTTGTGTTTTATGGAAGTCAGGTAGAGCTTTCTTTTCCTTTTTCTTTGGTTGTTCTTTTGCTTCTTCTTTCAGTCTGTTTACTATTTGTTCTACTTGTCTTACTGAAAGATCTTTTTCTATAATGTCGTTTACTATGTTGATTTGTGCGAGTTCGTCTTCTAAGTTAATTAAACAACGAGCGTGTCCCATAGAAATTTGATTGTTTCTAAGTGCTAATTGTACGTCTGCTGGAAGTTTTAAAAGTCTTAAATGGTTTGTGATTGTGGAACGACTCTTTCCTATACGCTCGCTCATCTTTTCTTGTGTCAAATCACACTCTTCTATTAGGGCTTTTAAGGAAAGTGCAATTTCTATTGCGTTAAGGTCTTCTCTTTGTATGTTTTCCACAAGAGCCATCTCCATGATCTCTTGCTTTGTTGCGATTTTGATATAGGCAGGTATTTCTTTTAGATTGGCAATCTTGCTCGCACGATAACGTCTCTCGCCCGCAATAAGAATATATCTATCTGCCTCTTTCTTAACTGTGATAGGGACAATTACTCCGCTTTCTTTTATTGATTGCGCAAGCTCATTTAAGGCGTTTTCATCAAACTCTTTCCTTGGTTGGTCTGGATTTGGATCTATTTTATCAAGAGGTATGTAACACAATTCGGCAGTTACAGAACTGATGTTTGTATCCTTACTATTTTTTGTATCAATATTTCCAAGTAATGCTTCTAATCCTTTTCCTAATGCTGGAGTTTTCTTTATTGCCATATCAATCCCTTGTTTTTTTATTTGTTACAGAGTGTTTTTTTCTATGATTTCGTTTGCAAGATTCATATAATTAACTGCTCCTGTCGAGCTTGCGTCATACATTATCACGCTTTTTCCATGACTAGGCGCTTCTGCTAATTTTATATTATTATAGATTAGAGTGTCAAATACGATGTGTTTGAAATGATGACGCACATCTTCTGCAACTTGTCTGTTTAATCTAAGTCTTGCGTCAAGCATTGTAAGAAGTATTCCTTCAATTTGAAGTTCTGTGTTTAGTCTTGTTTGAACTATTTTAATGGTATTTAATAGTTTTCCTAAACCTTCTAATGCAAAATATTGACATTGTACAGGTATTACAACGCTATTTGCTGCTGTAAAGGCGTTAATTGTAACTAAACCTAAAGAAGGTGAACAGTCAATTATGATATAATCGTATTCATCTCTTATAGGTGCAATGATTTTTTTTAGTTTTTCTTCTCTATCTTCCATTTTAGGAAGTTCAACCTCAGCTCCAACAAGGTCAATGCTTGCAGGTAGCAAATCAAGGTTTGGAGTTGATGTTTGTATTATCGCTTCTCTAACATCTGTATCGTTGATTAAACAATCATATACCGATGCTTTTACCTCATCTTGTTCAACACCTACTCCCGATGATGCGTTCGCTTGCGGGTCTGCATCTATCAGCAAAGTTTTCTTTTCTAATATTGCAAGAGCAGCACTCAAATTTATGGCAGTTGTTGTTTTTCCTACTCCGCCTTTTTGATTTGCAATAGCAATTACTTTACCCATCTATCTTATCTTAAAATTTTCTTGCAAAAAAAAGCTGCTAAGCAAAAGCAGCTTTTGAACTATTTTTCAAATTATTAATTAATCAAATTTAATGTTTTCGATTTCTGCATTAAATTCGTCTTCAACAGCACTTATTGCTTCGTCTTCAAAAATTGGTTCTACGCCTGTTTCAATAAAATTGATAACACCGTTCAATGCGTTTTGAAATTTAGCATAGTCTTCTTTGTAAAGAAATATTTTGTGCTTTTCGTAAGAAAAAGAACCATCATCACCATTGAATTTTCTTTTGCTTTCAGTGATAGTAAGGTACTTTTCGCCTTGTTTAGTCTCTTTTACGTCAAAAAAATAAGTTCTCTTCCCTGCTTTAACAGCTTTGGAAAAAACATCTTCTCTTTCTCTCTCTCTTGATTCTCCAAAATCCATAACAATCTGTCTTTTTTATGATTTATTTTTTACAAAAGTACTAATTTATTTTCAATCTAATACAATTCTTTTACGCCAAAAAATAAATTTTTTACTTAAATCTTTGAAGTATAATCCCTTGCACCAAAAATCGAACTGCCTATTCTAACAAGTGTTGCACCTTCTTCAAGAGCTATTTCAAAGTCTTCAGACATGCCCATTGAGATTTCAGAAAAATAAGTCTTAGACTTGAAAAATTTTTCCTTAGCTTTAGAAAAATATTCCTTTAAGTTATGAAATTCTTCCTTTGTTTTATTTTTGTCATCTGTGATAGAGCCAATTCCCATTACGCCACAAATTCTAACATTCTCTAACTTAGCAAATTCCTCACTTGATAACAAAGCATCAGCCTCTGATTCTTCCAAACCAAACTTAGTTTGCTCGTGAGCAATATCAATTTGCAAAAGACAATCTATCACTCTGTTGTTTTTTATAGCCTCTTTGTTGATACAAGTCAGAAGATTAAGACTATCAACCGAGTGAATCAATTCCACAAAAGGAGCAATATACTTTACTTTATTTGTTTGCAAATGACCAATAAAGTGCCATTTTATATCCTTTGGAAGAACCTCGTGTTTATCTCTCATTTCCAATGCCTTGTTTTCACCGAAAAGACGTTGCCCCGCTTCGTATGCTTGTTGTAAGTCTTCAACAGGTTTTGTTTTTGATACAGCAATCAATCTCGCATTGCCGTTTATCTTATTGTTATAGCTTATAATATTATCTTTTATTGACATATTAGTTTGTTTTTTTCGTACTTTTGCAAAAGTAAACAAAAAATTAAAAATACAATACTATGGAAGAAAAACAAAAATTACCAACTGACAGAAGTTTTCCTATGTATGTCTTGCTTGATATAATAACAGGACATATTTATCAAGCGTTTATGCTTTCTAAAATGTCAAAAGAAATTAACATTGTAGCACAAGACGGAAAGAAAACCTTTAATTATATATATCTGTGGCTTATGCTTATAGGAGCAGCTTTGCTTTTTGCATTAGGATTCTGGGTAAAATCAATGATTATAACAAAGATTTCTTATGTTTTACTCTTTGCTTTAATAATTTTTCTCTTTATTTGGTTGTTTGGACTCTCAGATAGAATAGGAAAAGAATTAAAAAGAAGAGAAGTAAATTATAAATTTGAAGCATCTACATTTGTAACATATTTTGTTGTTCCTTTGGTTGCAGTTTATTTAATAATAATTCTCTTAGAATTTTGTGGAGTTGAAAACAATATGGCATCAATCTCTGGTGGATTACCTGCAATTCTAACATACGTTTATTTTAATAAATTGATAGAAGCAATGAATCGTTTAAATAAGGCTTATAACGAAACAATTTAATTATAGATATATAAAAAAAAGAGTTGTCGATAATTCGGCAACTCTTTTTTTTTGGAATATCTTAAATCCTATTTATTAACTTGGAATTTAGTTACACCATTTTTAATGAAATCAACGATTTGATTAGCTGCAGCTAAACCAGCGTTTAAGTTAGCTTCTGCTGTTTGAGCACCCATTTTCTTAGGTGTAGCGAAGTAACGAGGAGCAAATGCTGCTAATTCGTCATTGTTTCCAGCTGCTATGTCAGTAACATATTTGAAGTCTGTACGTTCAGCCAATAATTTAGCCATATCAGCTTCGTTGATAACTTCTTTTCTTGCAGTATTTACTAAACAAGCACCCTTTGGCATTTTTGAAAGAAGTTCATAGTTGATAGAATTCTTTGTTTGCTCGTTTGCAGGTATGTGTAAAGAAACATAATCGCAAGTAGAGTAAAGTTCTTCTATTGTTGCAGCAGGAGTAACTCCTTCTTCTTTCATTTTTTCAGCAGGAACAAATGGGTCAAATGCCCAAACTTCCATTCCCATAGCTTTTGCTTTTTCAGCAACTAAGCGTCCTACGTTTCCGTAAGCGTGGATACCAACTTTTTTGCCTTTTAATTCGCTTCCAGTTGCAGGAGTGAAAGTTGTTCTTGCCATGTAAATCATCATACCTAACGCTAACTCAGCTACAGCGTTTGAGTTTTGACCAGGAGTGTTCATTGCAACGATTCCTTTTGCTGTACAAGCTTCAAGGTCTAAGTTGTCAAATCCAGCTCCAGCACGAACAACTATTTTTAAGTTGTTAGCGTGGTCAATAACTTCTTTTGTAACTTTGTCAGAACGAACGATTAAAGCATCTACGTCAGCAACTGCTGCATAGAAATCGTTTACGTCAGTATATTTTTCCAAAAGAGCTAATTCAAAACCAGCATCTTCTGTTATTTTTCTTATTCCATCAACAGCTGCCTTTGCGAAAGGTTTGTCTGTTGCTACTAATACTTTTGTCATATTAATTAAGCGTTTAATTTTTCAAATTCTTGCATGCAAGCAACTAAAGCTTTAACTGATTCAACTGGGCAAGCGTTGTAGATAGAAGCGCGGAATCCACCTACTGAACGGTGTCCTTTGATACCAATCATTCCTCTTTCTTTTGCGAAAGCGAAGAAAGCATCTTGTTTGTCTTCGTATCCTGGAGCCATAACGAAGCAAACGTTCATGATAGAACGGTCTTCTTTTGCAGCTGTTCCAACAAACATTTTGTTTCTGTCGATTTCGTTGTATAATAATTCAGCTTTTTCAGTGTTGATTTTGTTCATGTTTTCAACGCCACCTATTTCTTCTTTAACCCATTTCAAAGTTTCGTGCATTACGAAGATAGGGAATACAGGAGGAGTGTTGAACATAGATTTGTTTCTTTTTTCTTCTCCAATGTGTGTACGGTAATCAACCATTGTTTGAAGTTTTCTTTCAACTTTTCCTAAGATGTCTTTTCTTACGATAACGAAAGTAACACCTGCAGGACCAACATTCTTTTGTGCTCCACCATAAATTAAAGCGTATTTAGTAACATCAACAGGTCTTGACATAATATCAGAAGACATATCTGCTACCAATGGAACAGGACAATCCATATCGTATTTTATTTCTGTTCCGTAGATTGTGTTGTTAGTTGTGATGTGGAAGTAATCTACATCTGTTGGGATTGTATATCCTTTTGGTATGTAAGAGTAAGTTTTATCTTCAGAAGATGCTACAACTTCAACTTCTCCGTAGAATTTTGCTTCTTTTACAGCTTTCTTAGCCCAAACTCCTGTTTGAAGGTAAGCTGCTTTTTTATTCAATAAGTTAGCTGCAACGTGGAAGAATTGAGTAGAAGCTCCACCTCCTAAGAATAATACTTCATAATTATCTGGAATGTTTAATAAATCTCTCCATAATTGTTCAGTTTCAGCCATTATTCTTTCCCAACCTGGTGTACGGTGTGAGATTTCTAATATACCAATTCCTGTGTTGTCGAAGTTTCTTATTGCTTCGATTGCAGATTCGATAGCTTGCTTTGGTAAAACGCAAGGACCTGCATTAAAGTTATGTACTTGTGCCATGTCTTTTTTTATTTTAAATATTTTACAATGTGATTAATTATTTTTCTTATTTTAAAACTTCTTGCAAAGATAGTTCATTTTTTTGTATTGTCAATCAATTATTTATTTTTTCTTAGACTTTTTAAATTTTTTCTTTGCTTTTTTATTTTTTTTCTTAGCTTTTTTAAATTTTTTCTTAGACTTTTTTTTACTACCTTTGTGCTTTGAATTATTAAACTAAAAATGTGTTTTTTATGGCAACAATTAGGTATGCAGAACGTAAGGATTGTCCTATTATTTTACAATTCATAAAAGAGCTTGCTGAGTATGAAAAAGAGCCTGACGCAGTTGAGGCTACAGAAGCAATGTTGGAGGAAAGCCTTTTCGATAAATCACAAGCCAAAGTCGTATTATTGGAAGAGGAGGGTGAGAGTCTTGGATTTGCTTTATACTTTTATAATTTTTCTACTTGGAGAGGAAAAGCAGGGCTTTACTTAGAGGATTTGTATGTAAGGCCTCAGTATAGAGGAAAGGGATATGGTAAAATGCTTTTATCCTTCCTTGCAAACCAAGCAGAGAAAGAGGGTTGTCCTCGTTTTGAATGGATTGTTCTTGATTGGAATACTCCTTCTATAAACTTTTATAAGTCAAAGGGAGCAAAGCCGTTAGATGAATGGACTGTGTTTCGTTTAGAAAATCAAGAACTTAAAAATCTTGCAGAAGAGTATAGAAAAAATTACTCTTGAATTTCTAATATTATTTCTTCTTTTTGCTTAGGTGTTATTTGCTCTGCTTTTTTCCAATACTTGTTGTGTCCAATAGAAAGATTGAGACCTGCAAAAACATCAAGACCATTGAAATCTGCTACATTGAAAAATTTTGTAGAGTGAAGATTTCCACCTAAGTAAAGTTGAAGATATGATAATTTAAAGCTAATTAAAGCACTTGGATTAAACAAATTGGTACTTCTAAACATGTTTCCAAAACTCAAAGAAAGAAATTTTGTGTGTAAAGAATAGAATAAAGATATGTGAGTGTCATAAATTTTTCCGTTTCCTATCTTTGTGTTAAATAAAGCATGTAAATAATTTACCTTTCCAAAGTTATAAGTTGCTCCAAAGTAGATTTTTGCAGGTAAGTGTGAAGTATAAGGAGCTATGTTTTGAGAACGAATATCCAAAGCAGAAGTTAAACTATCTGCAAGTGCAGTTATTTGAGATTCGAAGTTAGTTTCAAGACTATCGATGCTTGAAGTGATTCCTTCAAATACGATTTCCTCATAAGGTTTGTTGTTTACTAATTGAGAAGTGTGTGTTTTCCAATTCAAAACGCTAAATACATCAACCACACTTAAACTTAATTCTAAATTATCCAATAATCTATAACTTGCACCCAAGTCAAAAGAATATCCTAAGTTACCTTTGCTTTGTGTAAGTATGTCATTGATATTTTGATTCATTATAAACTCAGCGCTTGCGTTGTCTTTAAAAAGCGAAGTTATGTTTATGTCGCCTAAAATATTTGAAGTTAAAATATCAATCTCGCCATGTGCAGAAATTTTTTCGTTATTATCAAACTTTACTTCAAGATTTGCATCATTAGTGTGAATATTTGCTAAGCCTAATAAAAGCTTAAACTTTGCTCCAACGTGCAATTTATCATTTATTTGCCTAGCATAACCAAATGAATTGCAGATATAAGCATTTAACTCTAAAAAATGTCCGTCTAAAAGTCTGATTGAGCCATTTTCTGCGTTGCTTCCGTATAATAATAAGTCAAAAATACCTTTCGAAAAGTTAAGACGGGTATCTAAAACCAAAGAAAGGTCGTAATTAAAGTAGTTTTTGCCAGCTTTAAAACCAAATCCGAACAAATCCATATCATAATTGAAATTGATGAAATTGTCATCGCTTAGAGTATTTCTGAAATTTTGTAAATCAAGTTGTAGAGAATCTGCATGAATAGGGTGCTTGTGGATTAAATCATGGTAAGAAAAACCAGAAGTATGCACACCTACATCAGTCGTTCCAAGCAATAAAGTTAGATAGAAGTCTGTATTTGGCGTGATTGCAGGATTGTATTGAGTAACTTGTGGAGCTTCTCTTAAAAAGTAAAGGATGTCTTTTTGCGCATTCGCTTTGTTAGTTATAAGTAATGTTAAGCAAATTATAAAGCTTGATATTATTTTTATATTTGTCCTTTTCATAAAATTGCCCTTTCTATTTTAAATTAAAATGTAATGTTTCCTGTTGCACTAACACTTGCTTTGATTTTTATTTTTGCGTCATTGGAAAATCTAACGTAAGGTTGAGTTCCTTCTTCGTCCTTAGAAGTGTTTAAAATTGCGGATAATTTTATTTTAGATGCCTTTTTCAAGCTCTCATACTTTGAATTTTCAAGAGTAATGTTTACGTTTTCTGAAGAAGGTGAAAGAATATGTCCTTGATTATCGACAATCGCTCCCGAAATTCTAAAAGGTGAAATGAGTAATGTGTCAAAAACAACATTATTGCTATCAACTAAATAGAAATCTACGGATAATTCAGCAGGGAATGTGCTTTCTAAATAGAAATTCAGCGTGGTTGATTGTAGATAATTAAGCTCTTCTATAAATTCAAACGCATTAAATTCTGTTTCATAAAGTAAATCTTTTAGTTTTGCTTTGAATGGTAAAACGGCTTTCGCATCAATGCCAATGAAAGCGTCTTCTGGTGATACGAAATTATAGGTTGAATTTTTTGTTTTTTGGTCTTTGAAATCAAATTTCAAGTCATAAACCAATGAATCAGGGAAAACTTCCACAGCACTTGCGTCAGATTCTAATACGATGTCGTTAGTGTAACCTATATTTCCTAATAAATCTGCACCGTTTACGTGTATGTAACCCTCATTGTTAAAGGCGCTGTATGTATTTCCGTCAGATGATATTGTATATAGGTTAGGATAGATATTCATATCGATACCTATGTTGGTAGATATGAAGAAATGAATGTAGAGTTTTTCAAAATCAATGCTATTGTTAGAGGTTATGGAATTGAGTAAAGAATCTTTAAAGAAATCTAATGCTATGACATCTCTAATGTTAAATTCTGTATCTCCCATATCGCCAAATATTGCATCTATCATTAAAGGTATTAGGGAAAGGTTAAAGTTTACATCATACATTCCGCCTTCAAATAAATTATTGCTTGATAAATCAAAAAAGAGTCTGTATCTTAAATCTATAAATTGTTTGGTTGAGTCGTTTACAATGGAGTCTTTTAAAGAGATGGTGTAGTCTGAAAAATCAATTTCTTGGATTATGTTTGAGTTAGAGTTGGAAATTTGCACTCTTTCTGATAAAAGTTCGCCTGTTACTTTGTTTCTAATGTTTGAAGATGTTAGTTCAATGTAGGTATTTAAAGGAATGGAATTTGTAGGCTGTATTCTTATCCCTCCTGATAAGATATGCACGCTGTCGATGTGTACTTGGTTGTCAAATTTTTCTATTTCTATACTCAAATCCTCAGAGGCAACACTCGTGTCTGGGTAAGAAAAAGATATTTCAAAAGCTTCGTTAAATTCAAGTCCTAAGTCGCTAACATCAGGTATGTTTAAATCCGTTATTGTTACTTCAATATCATTAACATCATTTATTTGTTCAACAAATTCTTCTACATTGTAGATGTCTTTTGAAGAAAAAACAAATTCTAAGTAAGAATCGCTTTCTTGATTTATTTGAATTATTTCAAATCCATTTGCTGTGTCGGATAATGCTTCTATATCAAGAAAGTCTTTTAATAGAATTTCGGTATTTATTAAAGGTGCGTTCACCGAAGGTGTGATGGTGGTTTGAGCAAGTGAGTCAAAATCGAAATCTTCTTCGTCAATACAAGAGATGAATCCTGAAATTATAATGGATAAAACAAAGAATTGTAATATTTTTTTCATAGTTTTGCAATGTTAAATCGTGAATATTTGCAAAGATAGTTGTTTTTTTCTAATTATGAAGGCTTTAAATGAAAATGAACTAAGATTTATAAAAGAAAACTTGTGCTCTGATACTGATAAACTTATGCTAAAGTATCATAAAGAGCTGAATAATACTATAGATTACGCCTATTGCATAAATCAAATTAAGCTACGAAAGAAATTTTCCGATAAGTTTCCTTTTTTTACTCAAAGAGATGATTTCTTATTTCCGTTATCTCTTAATTTGGAACAAAGCTCCTCGGAACATACTGCGATGTATAAGTCTTTGCTTCTTAGAGAGGGGGAGAGTATATTGGATTTGACAGCAGGTTTTGGTATAGATGATATTTATTTTTCAAGAAGGGCAAGTAGGATTGTTTGTGTTGAGCAAAATAATATGTTGGTTGAGTTGTTGTCTCATAACTTTAAGTGTTTGAAGGCTGAGAATTATCTTTGTGTTAATGCTAATTCGGAAGATTATATTTTGAATGCGGAGTGTTTTGATGTGATTTATCTTGACCCTGCACGAAGAGATGAAAATAAGAATAAGGTTTTTGATATAGAGTCTTCGCAACCTAATGTTATTTTATTGATGGATTTGTTGCGATTAAAGGCTAAGAGAATTATTTTGAAGCTTTCTCCTATGATGGATTTGAAACAAGTGGAGAATGCTTTTGAAAATATTAGTGATATTCACATTGTCTCGCTTAAGAACGAGTGTAAGGAAATTTTAGTTGAGATTGTAAATGAGCAAGTTGAAGAGATAAATTATCATTGTGTGGATATAAAATCTCTCTCTTTTGAGAACGAAGAATTTTCTCTTAGCTTTAAAAAAATAATTCAAAGAAAAAATAAAATAATTCAAAGAAAAAATT
>CALCUN010000155.1 GCA_937906975.1 uncultured Bacteroidales bacterium | reverse complement strand
TTATATAAAAGACTTGTGTTCTTATTTTATCCAATACATCTGAATACATTGTATGGAAGTCAGGAACTAATATGTTTGTTAAACCGTATGAGGTTTTCAATTCTATTCCAAATTTAAAATACGATAAATAGAAGTCTATACCTGCACCCACTGTATAAAATATTTCAGAATTATCTATCTTCAACATTACCTCTTCAGGGTTTGCTTTCTTACGCTTTATAGAACCTAAGTCGTAGGCGTATTTTCCCCCTGTTATAAGATACGGCCTCATATTTCTCCAACGCTTAGAACGTATTTTAAGTTCCAAAGGCATCTCTACATATATAGCTTCCAAAGAAGTGCTTTTGACAAGAAACATTCCATCTTTATTGTATTCGTAAAAGTTCAATCTTCTATCGCCAAAAGTTACACCAGGAGTAAATCTAAGATTAAGAAAATTTGATAATCTGAGGTCTGTAACGAACATGAGTTGAAAACCACTATTCCTGTCGGAATCAAAACCCATAATAGTGTCTTGATAAGGGCGGAACTCTTTTTCAATCATATTAGAGTAAAATTGATTGTAGCCAAAAGAGATTCCAAAGTGTGCTATCTTTCCATCATAATGAGGCATATTAGGAGGCGCTGATTGAGAAAAAGCAACTCCAACAAATGATGAAATTATAATTATTAAACACAGTATTTTTTTCATATATCTTTTCTTAATAATTCTCCTAATAGTTTACTTTTGTCAATAGGCACAACACCTACACTTTCACAAACAAGACCGCCTGCAAAGTTGCTGATAGTTGCAATCGTTTCGCTCTCTAATCCAAGTGCCAAACAAAGACTTGCAAGACTAATTACTGTATCACCAGCTCCAGAAACATCTGCTATTTTTCTTAAACAAGCAGGCAACATTGTTACCTTTGCTTCTTTTTGTGAAAAATCCATCATAAAAACACCTCTTTCGCTAAGAGTAATGAAAACTTTATCTATTTTTTGCTTGTGATGCAACAATAAAGCTGCTTCAACAAGGGTGTCTTTATCCGCATTTTCAAAATCTATCTTTAAACCCTCTTTAAGTTCTTTTAAATTTGGTTTAAACAAATCAATGTTCTTGTATGCGGAAAAGTTTCTTTTCTTTGGGTCAACAGTAGTTGGAATATTATGTTTTTTTGCTAAATCTATTATCTTTTCTATTACACCTTCTGTAATTACGCCTTTGTCATAGTCTTGAAAGATTATAGCACTAATTTTTTCGGAATTGATTATGCTTTCTATCTTATCAATAAAAACTTTCTCTTCCAAAGCCGAGATATTAGCATCTGTTTCTTCGTCTATTCTCAATATTTGCGTGTTATTCCCAAGTATTCTTGTCTTAACAGTTGTTGGTCGATTTGCAGAAGAAACAATACCTCTTATATCCATTCCTTGCTGTTTAATCAAATTACAAAGTTCTCGCCCAGGTATGTCATCTCCAACAATAGAACAAAGAATAGGATTTGCACCCATTGCAGCTATATTCAAAGCAACATTTGCTGCACCTCCCAAACGGTTTTCTTTTTTATTAACTGCGCAAACAGGTACAGGTGCCTCAGGAGAAATTCTATTAACTCCTCCCCACCAATAAGCATCTATCATAACGTCTCCTATGATGAGAACATTCAATGATTTGAATCTATCAAATATTTTTACAAAATCTGTTGCCATTTCAATTAAGCTGAGATTTCTCCTCTCAAATTAGATTTTAACATTTCTTTAATTTCGCTATCCTCTTGATAATTGCCCAATACGAACATCATTTTTGCAAGAGCAGCTTCGGTAGTTATGTCTCCACCTGAAATAACACCCATTTCCAAAAGAGCAGTTGAAGCCTCGTAATGTCCCATCACAACAGAACCAGCCTTGCATTGAGTAACATTCAAAACGTATATTCCTTTTTCTATAGCGTTTTTAATAGAATCAATAAACCATTTGCTTGTAGGAGCATTTCCACTTCCGTATGTTTCTAAAATTACCCCTTTAAGATTTGGCATTGACAAAAATGCTTCCAAGTGTTCCTTTTGCAAAGAAGGGTGAACCTTTATAATAGCAACCTCTTCACACATTTTATCATACACTTTCAAAGCCGTGTCATCGCTTTTGTGAATTAAATGTTCCTTGTAACTGATATTGATACCAACCTTTGCCAAAGAAGGATAATTTCCAGAATAAAATGCCTCAAAATGTTCAGCATTTATCTTTGTAGTTCTGTTTCCTCTAAACAATTTGTTTTCAAAAAAGATACAAACCTCAGGAATATTTACATTTTCATTAGCGGCAATCTCCACAGCAGAAATAATATTTTCCCTACCATCGGTTCTAATCATACCCAAAGGCAATTGACTGCCTGTTATGATAATAGGCTTAGATAAATTCTCTATAAGAAAACTCAAAGCCGAAGCAGTATAACTCATTGTGTCAGTTCCGTGTAAGACAACAAAACCATCATAACCATCATACTCGGTTTTAATCAAATTTGCCAATCTTATCCACACCTCAGAACGCATATCTGAAGAGTCAATAATAGGATTAAACTGTATTGTATCTATCACACAATCCAATTCCTTTAACACGGGTAAAGCCTCGTAAATCTTTTTCATGTCAAAAGGATACAAAGCACCTGTTTTCTTATCTTTCACCATACCGATCGTGCCACCGGTGTAAATGACCAAAATTTTCTTCATACTAAAACAATAAGTAATTGGCAAAAATACAAAAAACTCAACAGAAAATTCATTTTTTTACAATGTTTCTTTCTTCTTGCAATCATATTTTTTTGTTTTATTAAATTTTTTAGGGTATTTGTTTTTTTTATTTCTTATCATTAATTATCAATCTTAAAGAGAAATCAGTTGTTTATTATATACCCAATGAGTATGTATGTTAAAAAGGAAGATTGCATCTGCTTTTTGTATATAAAACTTTGAAAAAAAACCAATTTGTTTTGTATTACAAATTATTGTTGTACCTTTGCCTTATTATATTGGCGTAAAATGAAAAAATCAAAAGCGATATTAAAGATAGTTATTGTGCTTGTTATCTTTTTGTTTGGCGGAGGCATAGAAACCAAATCCCAAACAAACGATGGCCCTATCGCAGAGTTTGATATTGTTTCATACGATTTTGGAGAAATTTTGCAGGGTAAGGAAACAGAAGCCATATTTACTCTGACCAATAAAGGAACAACTCCATTGATGGTTGAAGATATTAAAGTTTCTTGCGGCTGTACCTTGGTGGAATGGACAAAAGACCCAATCTTACCAGGACAATCAACAGAAATTATAGTAAAATACAACACTAAAATAATAGGAACAATAAAAAGAAGCATAGTTGTCAATACTAACGACAGGAATAATGAAAGGGTACTATTGATTCTTACAGGCAATGTCGTTACAACTTATGAAGAATAATAACTTTAAAAATAATAAAACAATGAAAAGATTTCTTTTATCAGCGATTTTCCTATTCGCTTTAATGTTCGGTGCAAGCGCACAACAAACAAAAGACCAAGTCCCAACAAATCCAGAATCTCAAGCAGAGATTACATTTGAAAAATTGGAACACGATTACGGTGAAGTAAAGCAAAATGGAGATGGCGTTTGTGAATTTAAATACACAAATACAGGTTCAGTTCCATTAGTTTTATCAAAAGTTCGTTCATCTTGTGGTTGTACAGTTCCAAAATGGAGCAAAGAACCATTGATGCCAGGACAATCAGCTTCAATCACAGTAAAATACAACACAAGTAGCGTAGGACCAATCAACAAATCAATCACAGTTGAATCTAACGCTAAGACATCAAGAGTAAGACTTTTAATAAAAGGAAAAGTAGTTAAATAAACAAAATAGAATTATGTTAGAAATATCAAAAAAAGGACAAATATTACCTGCTTCTGCTATTAGAAAACTAGTTCCTTACGCAGAGGCTGCAAAAGAAAGAGGAATAAAAATTCACCACCTTAACATAGGACAACCAGACATTGAAACAGCACCAGGAGCATTAGATGCTTTGAATAGCGCTTCAAGAGAAATAGTTGCTTATACTCACTCTGCTGGAAATATGTCTTACAGAAAAAAACTTTGTGGGTACTATGCAAAACATAATATCAACATAACACCAGAAGAAATCGTAATTACAGCAGGAGGAAGTGAAGCATTACAATTTGCATTCACAATCTGTTGCAATCCAGGCGATGAGGTATTGATACCAGAACCATATTACACAAACTATAATTCATTTGCAATCCTTTCAGATGCAGTAATCAAAACTGTTCCTTCAACAATAAAAGACGGATTTGCACTTCCATCAATAGAAGAATTTGAAAAAGTAATCACTCCACGTACAAAAGCAATCATGATTTGTAATCCAAACAACCCAACAGGTTATTTGTATTCAAAAGAAGAGTTGTTATTAATAGGAGAAATAGCAAAAAAACACGATCTTTACTTATTTGCAGACGAAGTATATAGAGAATTTTGCTATGATGGCAAAGAACACTTCTCTGTTATGGAAATGGAAGATTTATCTCAACACGTTATCTTGTTAGACTCAGTAAGTAAAAGATATTCTGCATGTGGAGCAAGAATAGGAGTGATAATCTCAAAGAATAAAGCCATAATGAATGCAGCATTACGTATGGCACAAGCAAGATTGTGTGCTCCATACTTCGGACAAATATTCGCAGAAGCAGCAATTGACACTCCACAAGAATATTTCGATAAAGTAGCAGCAGAATACGACTTAAGAAGAAGAACATTAGTAGAGGCGATAAACAAAATAGAAGGTTGCTTCTGCCCAATGCCAACAGGAGCGTTCTACACTATTTTAGAAATGCCGATAGATGACAGTGATAAATTCTGCCAATGGTTATTAGAAGAATTTAACTACAATGGCGAAACAGTGATGCTTGCTCCAGCAACAGGATTCTACTCAGATCCAGAAAAAGGACGCAAACAAGCAAGAATAACTTACTGCTTAAAAATAGAAGACCTAAAAGCAGCAGTAAAATGTCTTGAAGAAGCATTGAAAGTTTATCCAGGAAGAACAACCAAATAATTATTTAATTAATATCAATAAAAAAAAGAAAGTTGAATCATAAAAAGGTTCAACTTTCTTTTTTTATGAAACTTTGTTGTATATTTGCATTAAAATAATTTCATTAAAAGAACTATGAAGAAAATATTATTTGGTTTATTAGTAATAGCGATAAATTTTAACCTTTGCTTTGCTCAAAATGCAGATTCTTTACTTAACAGAGCAGTGCTTTTGATAGACAGAGGCGAATTAGTAGAGGCAGAAAAAGAAATCAAACAATCAATAGCAAAAGGCATAGACACCCTACCTTTACACTATGAATTAGCTTGGATATACTACATAACAGCAGATTATCAAAAAGCAATTCAAACCCTTGAACCCCTTTGCGAAAGAGCAGACGTAACACCAGACATATATCAACTGTTAGGAAATGCTTACGATGAAAAGGGCGATTTCAATTCAGCCATAACCCAATACAACAAAGGCTTAGCAAAATTCCCAAATGCAGGTTGTCTTTACTTAGAAAAAGGAAACATATCCTATAAGTCGAATCGCTATGAAGACGCCTTCTTTTACTATGAAAAAGGCATAGAAATAGACCCAGAATATCCCTCAAACTATTTCAGAGCCTCACAACTCTTTTTTGCATCTACCGAAATGGTGTGGGGAGCAATGTATGGAGAAATATTTATGAACCTTGAAAAACACGCAGAAGAAAGATGCAAACAAATGAGTAAAACATTATATGACTGCTACTTCGACCAAATAAAATTCAATGGAAGAAAAGTAGAAGTAGATTTCAACAATCCTGTAATAGTTTATTCAAACTCAGAAGAAAGACCAAACCTTTTCCCAGAAAGCTTTCGCTCAGCAATGACCAAAGCCTGCAACGGATACAGATACTTAGACATTAAAACATTAGTTCAAATCAGAAAAAAATTCATTAACGAATTTTACGCCAACTTTTCCGATTTTGACAACGTATTGTTTGATTATCACAAAAAATTAATCAACGCAGGACATTTTGAAGCTTACAACTATTGGTTGTTTGCCTATGGAGCAAATGCAGAGGCCAATCAATGGGTGAAACAAAACAAAACAAAATGGGATTCCTTCTTGCAATGGTTAGAAAATAATCCATTAAAAATAGAAAAAGAAAACGTTTTCTCTCGCTACACAATGGAATAAGAAATAAACTCAAAGAAAACAAAAAATATCTCTTAGGATTAGAAAAATATTCCTAAGAGATATTTTTTTTATTCAAAGATTTGGTGGATTAAAATTTTGTTGTAATTTTGCGGTGCACTATTGCAGTAATACACATCAAAGAAAATTATGATAGAAGTTAAGAATCTTTGCTTTGGATATAAGAAAAGCAAAAATGTTTTAGAGAATGTAAATCTCAATTTAAAGAAAGGCCGTATTTATGGCTTACTTGGAAAAAACGGAATAGGAAAAAGCACTCTTTTAAAGTTAATTGGTGGATTGCAATTCCCAGATTCAGGCAAGATAAAGGTAGGAGAGTTTACCCCAACCGAGAGAAAAGTAGCTTTTCTCGCAGATATGTTTTTCATTTCAGAAGAGTTGTATGATTCACACCTAACAATAGAAAAATATGTCAAAATAAACTCAGTATTTTATCCAAACTTCTCACAACAAGACTTTGAATCCTATTTAAAAGACTTTGAAATAGAAGACACAAAACAATACTTACACAATCTATCCTACGGAACAAAGAAAAAAGTCTTCATTTCCTTTGGACTTGCTTGCCATTGTAAGTTACTATTACTTGATGAGCCAACAAACGGACTTGATATTCCTTCAAAGAGTCAGTTTAGAAAAGTAATATTGCGTGCAATGACCGACGAGACTTGCGTAATCATTTCAACACATCAAGTAAGAGATTTACACAATCTTATAGACACTGTTTTAATTCTTGATGAGAAAAACGTATTGCTAAATGCCACAAGTGAAGAAGTTTGCAATAAATTATTCTTTGGCATAAGCGACACTACGCAATCAACAGAAGAAATGCTATATAGCGAAGACGATGTAAGAGGACTTAAATTCGTAAAAGAGAATACAGAAAACGAAGAAAGCGAACTTAATATTGAACTACTCTTTAACGCAGCCCTTTCCAATAAAGCAAAATTCAAAGAATTATTTTCATAAGTAATAACCCAAAAACCTTACAACAATGGAAATAAGTATAATAAGAATTAAGCATATTTTGAAAAAGATTTGGCAAGAAGAAAGAATGTATTTCTTACTCCTTTTCTTGATAACTTTTTTCGCAACAATAATGTGTGCAAGCAATCAATTATTAAGCATAATAGGTACAATCGTTTTAAATATAACTATTTACGCAGTTATATCCGTTATAGCATTTAAGTTATATAAAGATAAAAACACAAGAATACACACAATAAACCTACCAGCCTCCAATTTAGAAAAATATATCTCAATATTTATCATTAACTTTCTTGGAGTAATTCTTACAATATACGGAGCTTTTCTTTTAGGATACTATTTAAGCCTGCAAATCTTTCCAAATCAAATAGGTTTTCCTGAAAATATGGAGTATCAATTTAGCACAAGAAGTATTATTTCAATGCTTAGCATATCTGCAGTTATGTTTTATGGCTCTTTGTTTTTCAAAAAAAATAGCATTGGCTTCACTTGTTTTGCTATTATTATCTATAGTATGATTGGTAGTTGGATTGTAGAGCTTATAGTAGGGAGAATAGATTACAACTACAATTATTATTTTGATGTTACTTTTAACTCAATCATTACAATAGGCTTTCTTGTGCTTACTTATTTGAGATTAAAGGAGGAAAGGGCGTAAGACTATGATAAAACAACAAACACCAATCTTTTATCAGCTTGCCAATAAGCTATGTGATGAAATTCTTGCAGGAAAATACCAAGCTGACAATCGCGTTCCTTCAAGTAGAGAATTAGCTGTGCACTTTGAAGTCAATCCAAATACGGTTGTGAAAAGTTTTGAGGTGCTTTCTAACTATGAAATCATATATGAAAAAAGGGGAATGGGTTATTTTGTTTCTCCTTTGGCGGTTGAAAAAATATTAGAGCAAAGAAGAAAACAGTTTTCCGAAGAATACTTGCCACAATTTTTCAAAACAATGGAGCAACTCTCCATAAACATTGAGCAACTCTCGGAATTATATGAAGAATACAAACAAAACAAAAAATAAGAGATTATGAAAATTCGTAAAACAACAATATTAACAATTATATTCGTTGTGTGCTTACTTATAGCACAAGTAATAAATGTAGTAATTTAAAGAAAGAAGATTATGGAATTTAGTATCAAAAGAGTATTCTTATTATTTAAAAGACTATTTGCAATACATAAAATAGGTTTAATAGCATCTGTATCCGTTTTGTTTTTAATGGGTTGTATATTTCCTTTATTTGATATGGATAATTTGATGCTAATCTATTTTGTATCAATAGGAGCATTTATTTTTACATATAATGATGTTGCCTCAAATAAGGAACGCTCGCTTATCTCTGACTTAACTCTTCCTGCTTCTTGTTTAGAAAAATATATTACATCACTTCTATTTATTTTTGTGGTGTGGAATGTTTGTTTATTGTTTGGAATATTTTTGAGTATTCCAGTATCGAATTTACTAATAGGCAATCCGATAAATCTTCTTCAAAGTTGGGAGAAATTTGTTGCACTTATTTCTCCACAAAATTGGCCATTGATGGACCATTTCTCGGTTTTATTCCTCCTATCATTAGCCTATGCTTGCTCTATCTTTTTTAAGAAAAACGCATCTTTTAAATTTCTGATTATAGCCTTTGCATTCGTTGGACTAAATGTGTTGAATATGGTATTGTTTGATTGTTATCCTTATATGATGTATGATTTTATATATGAAGATGAGGCATTTCTTGATTACTTTAACACAATGTCAGAAATAATGCATCAATATATGCCGATACTTCTAACAATAGCCTCAATATTTCTTTTTGTAGTTACATATTTTCGTTTAAAAGAAGAAAGAGTTTAAAACATAAAGATTATGAAAATAAGAAAAACAACAATCGCTTTAATAATAGGATTATTTATATTTCTAAGTTCGTTATATATAACAATAGGCTATGCTCACAAAATGGCAAATAGAGCATACAAAACGGCACAAAAAGCAGGTAAACCCTTGATAGAATACAAGCAAACAGGAGCATACTTTGGTTATATTGAGACAAAAGAAATTGGACGCGACACTACCGAAAACGGTTCGTCAATAATATATTCCACATCATTTGAAATAAAGAAATAAAATCCAACTTTTGTAATTTTTTATTTGGTTTTGCGACTAATGAGGTGTAGAAACAAAAAAACAGACAATGGACCTGAAAGAAGAATACACCAAAATGGTTATGCAACACAAGGACATAATCTACAAAGTCTGCTATATTTATGCCGAAAAAGACTATATTGAAGATTATTACCAAGAAGTGTTGATAGAATTATGGCGAAGTTTCCCTCACTTTCGTTCAGAAAGCAAAATAAGTACGTGGATTTATCGCATAAGTCTTAACACTTGCATATCGTTTGTAAGAAAGAAAAAACGCAATCCACTCTCAAAGATTCCCTCTCTTGAAGTAGATTTAACCTTTGAAGATAAGGAAAAACAACAGCAAATAGAATTTTTGCACACGCTAATAAATCGTTTAGATATATTAGAAAAATCCTTAGTCTTGCTTTGGTTGGAGGATTTGTCTTATGATGAAATCGCAAGCATAACAGGACTTTCAAGCTCAAACGTAGGAGTGAAACTTAGCAGAATAAAGGAAAAATTAAAGAAAATGTCGAACCAATAAAAAAATTACAGAAATGGAATTAGAAGAATTAAAAAAACAATGGGCAGAAATGTCCAAAGAATTGGAGCAACAAAAGATTATCAACCGTCAAATCGTAGAACAATCCTGCAAATCAAAGGCAAATTATCTTACATTCAACTCTGTTTTTGGTATGTGTTTGGCTGTGATGGCAAATTGCATACTAATTTGGAATAATGACCTATTATGCCAACTTCTTCCTATGTGGTATATTATCCTTATCTACGTTACAATAGATGGAGCCTTGATAAATCAAAGCATAAGCCTATATTTCTTGCTTAAAATGAAGCAGCCGCAAAACAATATCATAGAAAGAGAACATTGGTTTATGAAATTTCGCATCTGTGAACGTATAAACATAATTTGGCAGAGTGTTATTTCAATTCCTTTGGTTGTCGCATTCATCTTTATTTACAACAATCTTCAAGCAGACTACATACTTAAACCGACATCTTACGGAACTTCGATTATGATTATAGCAACTGCTATCGCAATATTAGTAAGTGTCTATTACGCAAAGCAGATTAAAGAACTAAAATCACAAATTCAAATCTTAAAACAATTTGAAAAATAAAAAAAGATGAAGAAAACGATAATCATTACCTTAATCTCAATAGTTATATCGGCTTGTAGTTCGAGCCGATATAACGTTTACAAACCTGAAAACAAATATTCCTATCAAGTAATCCAAATAAACGAAAAAGGAGATACTATAAATAATTGCTCTTTGCAAATGAGTACACTTAAAAACTCTTTTTTCGGTGAAGCAGGTCTTCGTTACGATTATGAAAAATGTGGTAATAACCCAGCATATTACGAAATCACCTCATATATTGATAACGAAAATTACATTGAATTGCACCCTCCGAGAATGGGATTGCTATCTTTTACCGCTGTTTTGCCGTATCCGAATTATCATTACCCAGAAGGCTGTTTGGTTTCCATAAAAGGAGAGACCTATTTTGAGAAAACCACCTTCGCACCCGCAAAAGGCAAAACTATTTCTTACCAAAGCAAGCAAGAAGGCGAAGAAACAATCCTTCACAAAGGCGAAGAAATAAAGTGCTACTTAGTAAATGGAGAAAACACCAGCCATATAGAAGAATTAGGTCAATACAAAGTGAAATATTACTTCAATCCCGACTTAGGATTTGTGAAATGGGAATACACCCTTCCAAACAAAGAACAAGTAATACTTGAATTAAAATAAAAAAACAAAGACTTAGAATTCCCTTTCTTTGTTTCAGATTATTTTTTCAAAGAGAAAACGAATTTTCTCTAAGAGAAAATGGATTTTCTCAAAGAAAAAACGAAATGAAAACGCAGATTTGTTCGCCACCACCGAACAAAATCTGCGTTTTTTGTTCGATACTACCGAACAAAATTAAGGGTTTTTGAATCTGTTTTTTGATAAAAAAGAATACTAAAAGGCATTAAAAAACAAAAGTGCAACAGCCTGTTGCACTTTTGTTTATTGGTAAAATATCTTCTTTTCAGTATTTTACGCATTATTGAGTTCTATTGCCCATATTTGTGCTTGTTTACATAGAGGTGACTCAACACTTCCCATATAGTATAAAATACCTTCTGAAGCAAATAAAGGCGTAACTCTATAATCAAGAATTCCTAAGGGCATTCCAAATTTTTTAAAAATCATTCGGTGTGGTTCTATAACAACTGTACCAGGTGTAACGCCATATTGTTCTTTACCTAACCACATTTGATTTGCAAGAAAAATGCTTGCTTCGGGAGTGATTTTATATATCCCATTTAGTTTGTATGTTACTACCATTGTTAATAAGTTATTTTTTACAATCTTAAATAATTTCTAGGAATATCACATTCAAAGGCAATTTTCATCAAAACTTCCATTGATTCTTGCGATTTACCAGTAGTAGCAAATGCTGCTGAGAGAGTTTCTGCAATAGAACGTTTACCGAAATTACTACATTTTTTCAATATTGATGTCATTTCTAAAAAACTCATAGATTCTGCTTTCTTGGTAAATAAAGGATTACTTCTACCAAATCCACAAGAAAGGGTTTTGATAAATGAGTTTTGTCCTATTTTTATATATTGTGTAGGATTAGGATTTGCTTCTATTATTAGCTGTGCGGCCCGTAATATAGCTAAATTTGTTTTTTCTCTATAATCATTTATAAACGAAAACATAGTTGTTAATCTTTAGTTAATAAATATGCTATAATTAAAATAATAACTCCGCCTCCAATCAGTCCAATCCACATGCTTTTTGTAATTGCACCAATTATTAAAGAAATTATAAAAACAATTTTTCTAATTATCTTAATTGATAATCTCTCCTCTGTTTTCATAACTGTTCCTCCTTGAACTTGCAAGGCAATTATACTATTAAGACTGATTTTTGTCAATCACATCTCATTTACAATAAAAGACGTAAAACCTTATTTTATTTAAAGTTTTACGTCTCAATTTTTTATTTTAAATTTTTAAAAAGAAAAATAAATTTTTCTTTACCGTACCATTATAGCAAAAAAAAGCTTGACTTACTATACAAAAAATGATAAAATATACCCAAAAATACATA
>CALCUN010000154.1 GCA_937906975.1 uncultured Bacteroidales bacterium | reverse complement strand
GAATATACCGCGAATATTTCAAAGAAAAACCGGTAAATCCGAATTCGTATAAAAAATCTGCGTTTCTTCCTTTTCTTAAAGAAAGGTATATATTCATTGAACAACACAAAGACGTATTCGTAGCGCTTTATAAAAACGGAATTCTAATATTAGATAATGTTATTAAGCATACAAATAAAATAAACATATAAACAATGAGAACACTTATTACAAATATTAAAAGTTTAGTTCAAGTAGAAGAAAATAAGAGAATAGCCGTATGTGGAGAAGACATGGCTAATCTTAACTGCATAGATAATGCTTACCTTATTGTTGAAGACGACAAAATCATAGATTTTGGACAAATGAGTGAGCTAAAAGAAACAAACGCTGAAAAAATAATAGATGCTAACAATCGCTTTGTTCTACCTTCTTTTTGTGATTCACACACTCACTTAGTCTATGCCGGCTCAAGAGAAATTGAATACATTGACAAAATAAAAGGATTGAGCTATGAAGAGATTGCAAAAAGAGGAGGTGGTATTTTAAACTCAGCTAAACGTTTACAAGAAACAAGTGAAGACAAACTTTACGAAGATGCGATGCAACGTTTAGATGAAATAAAGTCATACGGTACTGGAGCTGTTGAAATAAAATCTGGTTATGGACTTACAACAGAAGCAGAACTTAAGATGTTAAGAGTCATAAGAAGACTAAAAGAAAACTCACCTTTAACAATAAAAGCCAACTTCTTAGGAGCACACGGTGTGCCAATGGAATACAGAGGACGTCAAGGAGAATTTGTAGACTTAGTAATCAATGAAATGATTCCACTTGTTGTAAAAGAAAACCTTGCAGATTTCATTGACGTATTTTGCGACACAGGATTCTTCACCGTAGAGGAAACAGACAGAATGTTATTTGCAGGAATGCAACACGGATTAGTACCAAAAATTCACGCAAACGAATTAGACTATTCAGGAGGAATACAAGTAGGAGTTAAATACAATGCACTTTCTGTTGATCACCTTGAATGCGTTGGCGATGAAGAAATAGCATGTCTTAAAGCCTCACAAACAATGCCAACAATCCTACCAGGAGCAGCCTTCTTTTTGAATATGCCTTACTCACCTGCAAGAAAGATGATACAAGCAGGACTTCCAATAGCAATGGCATCAGATTTCAATCCAGGCTCTTCACCAAGCGGAAACATGCAAATGGTATTAACTTTTGCGTGTGTAAATTACAAACTCACACCACAAGAAGCCATAAACGCAACAACATTAAACTCAGCCTACGCAATGGGAATCAGCCAAACACACGGCTCAATCGCAAAAGGCAAAAAAGCGAACTTCTACATAACAAAAGACATACCAACAATAGAATACATACCTTATTACTATGGAACAAATAAGGTAGATAGAGTATTCTTGAACGGAAAAGAACAATAAAATTAAGAAATTACTTTTTCTTCTTTTTCTTTTGCACAGAAAAACCGAAGAAACCTAATTGTTCTCCAACGGAATAATACTTTCCATGAGAATATGTCATAAGTTTAGCGGATTGTAAGTCAAACAGTCCGCTTTCTTTATTGATATACTTTTCATCAGCATGCACCCCAACAACATTTGCAATGAACATATCATGCGAGCCTAATTCTTTTACCTCCACCACCTTACATTCTATACACAAAGGACTTTCCTTTATCATTGGAGCCGAGATATTAGGAGCTTTTTCAACAGTTAAATTCATCTCTTCAAACTTATTGAAATCCCTTCCCGACTTCACGCCACACCAATCTGTTTGTCGCACCAATTTTTCAGTAGTTAAATTCAATACAAACTCTTTTGTGCGAGATATTATAGAGTGAGAATGTCTTGACTTACGCAAACTGATATAACACATCGGAGGCTCAGTACAAATAGTACCTGTCCACGCCACCGTTGCAATATTATACTCCTCTATTGTTTCACCGCAACTCACCATAAGAGCAGGCAAAGGATATATCATCGTACCCGGCTTAAAAGAAACTCTACTCATTTTTCAAATCTTTTGGAGTTATTACAATCTTTTCGGGAATAAATTTTGACACATCGCCATTAAAATTCAAAATCTCTCTAACCAAAGAAGAACTAATAGCAGCATCATCAGGCTTTGTCAAAAGAAAAACCGTTTCTATCTGCTGATCAAGTTCTTGATTAATTCTTGCAATATTTCTTTCATACTGAAAATCCACCGAATTACGCAATCCCCTCAAAATATACTTAGCTCCCACCTGTTTACAAAAGTCCACAGTCAAGCAATCAAAAATACAAATCTCTATATTATCATAATCCTTAAAAGTTTCCTTAATCCACTCAATTCTTTTTTCAATAGAAAACACAGAATTTTTTGCAGTATTGCTACCAATTGCGATAATGATTTTATCAAACATTGACAAAGCACGAAGCACTACCGACTCATGCCCCTTAGTTATAGGGTCAAAACTGCCCGGAAACAATGCTATTCTTTCATTCATAGAATTTAATAAGATGTTTTATTGATATTTCTATCCAATTCCTTACTACTTCTTTCGTTTATCATATATAAGATTCTAAAACTCATATAATTGTTTCTAAAATCACGAGTCCAAGACCTAAAACCTGCTGTACCTGCCGAATAACCATTATAAAAAGGAACATCATCTCTTATCGGCACAATAGAATATTGATAACGGAAGCTGAATTTGAATTTTTCCCAAATAGTAAAGCGAATATCTGTTACAACACTAAAATCATTTCTATTAAAACTTGGCAATATGCCATCAACAGGACGTTCAAAAGACTCAATAATTATTGGAGGCAAACCCCAATCTTCATTTATTTGAAACAAACGACCATATTGAGCACCCAAACCAAAGGTCCACCCCCCTCTTTTATCAATATAATGCACCATCAGCGGAATATCCACATAGTGTAACGAAGTATTGTATTTGAAAGGGTCAAGAGATTCTTTTGCACCCCTTTGAGAGTAAAGCAACTCCATACTTGCTTGCCAACCCTCATTAGGTTTTCTCATATTAAAGGGAGTAATTATTCCCAAACCTGCTTGCGGAGAAATTTTTGAATAGCCATAAACCTCATCTCCATCAATTTGAGCAGCGTTTAAGCCAAATACTGCATAAGCCTTCAACATCTGAGCCGAGCAAGTAAAGCCTAAAAACAAAAACGCAATAATTAATATACTTTTACGAAATACCATATCTATTTTTTTACAATTTAAGACTCAATGCCACACGTTTTTTCTCACAATCCACCGAAATAACTCTCACATTCACCCTTTGATTAATTGCCAACACCTCAGTTACCTCACCCTTAAAGCCTTCTGCAATTTCGCTTCTGTGAATTAATCCGCTAACGTGAACGCCCAAATCAACAAAAGCACCAAATACAGTTAAGTTTGTAATGACTCCTTCCAATATTTGCCCTTCTTTGATTTGTTCAAGCTTAGTTAATCCTTTATTTAACGTAAATTCTTCAAATTTAGTGCGAATATCCCTTGAAGGTTTCGACAATTCATTAATTATATCTATTAAGGTATGCAATCCACAATCGCCCTCAACATATTGATGTAAGTTTATAGAATCTCTTTTCTTTTCGTCCTCAATCAAATCCTTCACACTGCAATTCAAATCCTTAGCCATCTGCTCCACAACCGCATATCTCTCAGGGTGCACAGCAGTATTATCCAAAGGATTCTTTGATTGACGTATTCTAAGAAAGCCAGCAGATTGTTCAAAAGCCTTTTCGCCAAAACGTTTCACCTTCATCAAATCCTTTCTTGAAGAGTAAGCACCATTTTCATTTCTATACTCTACAATATTCTTTGCAAGCGTAGGTCCAATGCCAGAGACATAAGAAAGCAACTGATAACTTGCAGTGTTTAGCTCCACACCAATTTGATTAACACAACTCTCAACAGTTTTATGCAAGCTCTCAGAAAGCAAAGTCTGATTAACATCGTGTTGATACTGACCTACTCCAATAGATTTCGGCTCAATCTTCACCAATTCTGCCAAAGGGTCTTGCAATCTTCTGCCAATGCTTACCGCACCCCTTACAGTTATATCATAATCTCCAAACTCATCTCTTGCCTCTTGCGATGCGGAATAAACCGATGCACCACTTTCATTAACAACGCTTATTATCAATTCCTTACCAAAGTCAATTCCTCTAACAAATTCTTCTGTTTCCTTTGAAGCAGTACCATTTCCTATTGCTATTGCTTCAACATTGTATATCCTCACATAATAAGTCAATAATCTTTCAGCCTCAGGCTTATTAGTCATTGGGAATATCACATCGTGAGCCAACAATCTACCATTTGCATTCAAACAAACAACCTTACAACCCGTTCTTATACCAGGGTCAATTGCCAAAGTAATCTTCTCTCCCATTGCAGGAGAAAACAACAACTGACGAAGATTTTTTGAAAACACCTCTATTGCAAAACTATCTGCTCTTTCCTTTATGAAATTCCTCAATTCGTTTTCCAAAGATGGTGCTAAAAGTCTTTTATATGAGTCCTCGCAAGCCCTAATCTTATATTGGCTTGCCAAATTGTTATCACGAACAATCCATTCCACAAGATTAGTCATAGCCTCTACGTTGTTTTCGGGTTGAAAGGAAAGATTCAATTCTCCCTCTGCCTCTGCCCTAAAAAGAGCCAACACCCTATGACTTGGCATATTTATCGCCTTTTCTTTAATGGCGAGTAAATTTTCATATTTTGAGTTTTCCTTATATCCTTTCGCCTTTGTAACCTTTACAACAGAGTTATACTTAAAGTATTTTCTCATTTTCTTACGAACAAATACGTTTTCATTTATCCATTCTGCACAAATATCCATCGCCCCCTCCAACTCATAGTCCGTAAAATTAGCAAAAGTAAAATTTCTTTCATACATAATGAGTTTTGCAGCAGGCTCCAATCCTTTTTCTTTTGCTATAGTTGCTCTTGTCCTACGTTTTGGTTTATAAGGCAAATAAAAATCCTCCAAATCCGTAAGATTATCTATACCCTCTATTGTAAGGCTTAATTCCTCTGTTAAAAGATTTTGTTGTTCTATGCTTTTTATAATCGCATCCTTTCTTGCCTCTAATTCTCTTGCCTTTTTCAAAGAATGAATAATAGACTCTATCTCTACTTCGTTTAATCCCCCTGTTGCTTCCTTACGATACCTTGCAAGAAAAGGCACAGAGTAATCCTTTTCCAACAACTCCACAGTGTTTTTTATGCAATCCTCATTTATGGAAGTAACCTTTGCTATGTAATCTATGTATTTTTGCATATCCTATAAACCAAACATTCTCTTCATCAACTCTTTTTCTATCATATCGCTTCGTCTAATAGTACGCTTTGCCCATTTAATTAAGGTTTCTATGCGTCTATCTTCACTCAAACGATAATCCACTCCACTCGCTCTTAGTCTTTCCATTAAATTATACATAGTGATTGCAGCAGAAACCGATATATTGAAACTCTCTGTAAAACCAAACATAGGAATCTTCATATATACATCAGCATTTGCGACAACCTCCTCAGACAATCCCTCAACCTCATTTCCAAAAACAACAGCCATTTTTTCACTCACATCTAATTGAGGAAGAAATACATCTTTCTCATGAGGAAGTGTGGCAACTATTTTATAGCCTTGCGATTTCAATTTATTAATGCAGTCAAGTGTGTTATTTTCCTTTCTATTATATCGGTGCAAATCTATCCATTGACTTGAGCCCAAAGCAACATCTGGATTTATTTGATAAGCATTATTGTTTTCTATTACGTGTACCTGTTGCACCCCTACACAATCGCAAGTCCTTAACACAGCTGAAGCATTTTGAGACTGATAAATATTTTCTACAACAACGCACTGCATATCTGTTCTTTCATTTATGACTTTCTCAAACAAAGAAACTCTTTCAGGAGAAATCATTTCACAAAGTGCAGCATAGTAAGATTGCTTTTGTTCAAAGGTTAATTTATCTATATAATTCATTTTGCAAGCGTTTTTTTGTGTTCTTTTTTGCAAATATACTACTTAAATTTGGTAAAGCTAAGAAAAAAATTTTTTTCCTTAGCTTTTTTTAAATTATTTCTTAGAAATATTCGTAATTTTGCAAACAAATTTTTCAAATTTATGGCAAACGTTAAACAAAATTTTTCAAGTACTTTAAAGACAGTGGGTAATATCCTTACCACATCTAAATTTTGGGTAGAATTACTCATAATGACTCTTGGAATGATGGTTACCGCTTGTGCGGTTTACTACTTCCTCGTTCCAAGTAAGTTGATTATTGGAACAATCTCTGGTTTATCTATTGTGATAAGCGGAGTTTCAGAACAATTATTCGGAATGGCTTTACCTGTTTCAACAGTCATTTTCGTAATCAACGCAATTCTGTTGATATTGGCTTATTTCCTAATAGGAAAAGAGTTCGGTATTAAAACAGTTTACACAGCCCTTATTCTCGGACCTATGATTAGTGTTTTGGAAACTTACTTTCCTTACGAGAATTTCATAAGAGAAGGCGGTGCAATCCCTTCTATAATGGGCGATATATGGTTTGACCTTTGTTGCTTCGTGCTTTTGTTGAGTGCTGCTCAAACTGTGCTTTTCCGCATCAACGCTTCAACAGGTGGACTCGACATTTTAGCAAAGATTGTAAACAAATACTTACACTTTGACATAGGTGCATCGGTTTCAGTTGCAGGTGCTATAATTTGTTGTACAGCATTTGCCATCAATCCTTTTCACATGGTTGTCATTGGCTTGATTGGCACTTGGATTAACGGACTTGTGATAGATTATTTCACAGCTGGCTTAAACAACAAAAAGCGTGTGTGTATCATTTCCTCACAACACGAACGCCTAAGACAATTTATAGTAAATGACCTTGTAAGAGGCGTTACCCTTTACGAAGTAACAGGTGGTTATAGTCAAGAAAAGAAAACAGAAATTGAAGTCTTGCTTAACAAAGATGAGTTTACAAGACTAATGAAACTAATAGATGAAGAAAAAATTGACGCTTTCGTTACAGCAGGTAATGTAAGCGAGGTTTACGGTCTTTGGATGAGCAAGAAAAGCAAACAAAGAAGAAAAATTTAATCAATAAAAAAAAGCAACCTTTTTGGTTGCTTTTTCTTTTTGTTAGTTTACGATAAATTTCTTATCAATCTTTCCTTTATCGGTCTTAATTCTAAGAATATATGTTCCTGATTTGTATTGCGAAACATCTATTTGCATTGTCTTAGAGTTTGTATTCTTTCTTTCAATCAAACGATTCAAGGCATCAAATATCTCTATTTCTAAAATATTGTAATCACAAGAAATATTTAATTCATCTCTTACAGGATTAGGATAGAGCTCTACGCTCTCTTCTGAAAGAAAAACAGAAGTCAAACCACTTGTCGTATCAGAATTAGTAGTATCTTCAACAAACATAATAGGACATATTCCCAAAGGAGCATAAACCGTTGTATCGCCTGTGTACATATCTCTTAGAAGATGATCATATCTTGCAACATCTTCATAAGAATAATAACCATCTATCCATTCTACATCATCAACATGTATCCAACCTCTCCCATAAAGTTCATTTGAAAATTGTACGTATGGTCTATATTTTGTACTTACGCCGTATGGCACAATAAAACCTTCTTGTATTCTTTGGTAATTTAAAGCATATTCTTCAAAAAATAAAAAAGGAACATTAGCACTATAATAAGTAGTTCCCAGCTCATCTGTTAATTCAAAAGTACTTATTGAAACATAATAATCTTCATATAAAGTTATAGTATCATTAAAAATACATTCAATATATGGCTGTATTTCCCCATTTACTACTTCATTCCACATATATTCAGTTCCAACAATAAAATATTGTGTATATAATTCTGTTGCTAAATATTTATCCCAAATAGAAATTTTTATTGTATCAAAATATTCAGAGGTAAAATGACTAACATAAGCCACTCCATGTATTGTTGTACTATCTCCTTCATTAACTTCATATCTTTGAGCAACAGATTTTATTCTATTGTTAGAATTATGATAATGTACCCAAAATAATGTTGGAAAAGATAAATCATAAATATTAACTTCTCTACTTGGATAGCCAATAGGGTCTATCATTGGAGGGTATATATATTGATTTATATGTTCATTACTAAAATGTACGGTATCTAATTGTGCTTTTAAGGTAATAGGAACTTGCAAAATCACAATTAAAAATACTAAACTTAATTTTTTTAGCATATCTTTATTTTTTATATTAAAAAATTACGGAATGTTGTTTGCAGTTATTTTTCGGAGGTTTGTACAATCAGACTAAACAAACCTCCTTATACTATGAAGTTATTTTTTCCAAGAATTTGGATATAGATAATGCTCATAATGATTAGCAAAAATTTTTCTTTGCAAAAATATTTTTTTTCTTTGATTTTTCAAATTTTTTCTTTGATTTTTTTGAAAAAAACAAAGAAAAAAAAAGCTTAATTTTTGACTTCGTAGGTTTGATATATAATTACTTCACTTTCAGTAAAGAGAGTAAAGTTTTCTTCTATGGCTTCGTTTAGGCTTGCTTCCCACCAATATTTGAATTTACGGTTTTCTATCGGGTAACGTAGGTTTTTGGATGTTAAGGGATTGTTTGCATCAAGCGAAAAAATAGATACTTGTTGTTTTGCAAAGGAAGAAAGGGTTGTTGTTTGGGAAATTGGAACAAAAACTCCATAATCGGTAAACATTCTTACGTTTACTTGTTTTGAATATTCGATAAGTAGTGAGATGTTGGCTAATGTGTGGTCTTCTCTTTTGCCTGTCGCTCCAAGTATTGCAACTTCTTTAAATCCTTTTTCAATGCAGAAATTCATTGCTTTGGTTAAATCGTTTGTTTCTTGGTCTGCAATAAAATGCCAACGGTCTAAGTATTTGTTTTTCAATTCTTCACTTACCGAATCGCCATCTCCTATTAGTGCTAAGGGCGTTTTGCCAATTTTATCCAAAGCCTCTATCGCTCCATCGCAACACACAACGGGAATAGGTCTTTGTAATAGCGAAAGAGGTATTTGATTTATTGGAAATTCTCCGTTGGCTAATACAACAACTTCTATGTTTTCTATATTTAATGTATTGATTGTTTTTTCCATTTAAAGTATCCCATTATTGCTATTATAGTATAGATTAGATAAAGCACGGCTGTTGCGTACATCTCTGTTTGTAAGGACATTAAAATAATGATTGGCTCTACTATTATCCAAAATATCCATTGTTGATAGTACTTTTTGGCCAATAACCACATTGCTACTACGCTTAATGCTGTGGAAACACCGTCTAAAAGCCAAACTTCATTGCCTGGTATTTGTTTTAAGATTAGGGAAATTGCGATTGAAAGTGCTATTGTTGTTATTATTACTGGTAAATAAAGTTTTTTTGGTAGTGAGGTTATTGGTTTTTCTTCTTTTTTACCGTTTTTTAGCATTCCTTTCCATTCTAACCAACCGTAAATGCCAATAAATACGTAATAAACTTGGATTAGCATTTGTGCATATACACCATTGTCAAAAAATACATAGACATACATCAATGCCATAAGGATATTAAAAGGCCATAGCCAAGGTGAGGCTTTGTATTCTAAGACTATGTATATCGTTCCTATGATTGCTGCTATTATTTCTATCATTGTTGTATTCTTATTTTAAGTCCATCGTATGCTAATTGCACGTTTTTTGGCAATTCTTTTGATATTTCTTTGTCTTTTCCTAAGAAATGACTAATATGTGTAAGGTATGCTTTTTCGGGTTTTATTTCTTCTATTAGGTTTAGGGCTTCTTGCAGTGAGAAATGCGAGAAGTGTTCTTCTTTTCTAAGGGCATTGACTACTAAGTGTTTGACGCCTTTTAGTTTTGCTTTTTCTTTTGATGTGATTGTCTTTGCATCGGTTATGTAGGCAAAGTCCCCTATTCTATATGCTAAGATAGGGAGTTTGAAGTGCATCACTTCTATGGGTGTTATTTCTAATTCTTTGATTTTTATTATGGTTGGATTCTCTACGTCTATTTCTTGCAAGTCAAATTCTGGTAATCCCGGATATTTAACTTGTGCAAATGCGTAGGAAAATTCGTTTTTTATACTTTCTATTGCATATTTATTTGCAAAAATTGGCATAGGGCTTTGTTGAAGATAATTATATGAACGTACATCATCAAGCCCCGAAACGTGATCTCTGTGTGCGTGTGTTACAAGTATTGCATCTAAATATTTAACTCTTTCATTTAACATTTGCGTTCTAAAATCAGGCCCTGCATCTATTGTTATTTGAGTTCCTTTATCGGAGGTTATCAAAATAGATGAACGCAATCGCTTGTCTTTTTCTTGCTTAGAAAGACAAACCTCGCAATCGCACCCAATTACTGGTACGCCTTGCGAGGTTCCTGTGCCTAAAAAAACTATATCTAAATAGCCCATTTAACTAATACTGCACCCCAAGTAAATCCTGCTCCAAATGCGGTTAGGATTAAGTTGTCTCCTTTTTTGAATTTGTGTTGATTTTCAAACATCAACATAGGAATAGTTGCAGAAGTAGTGTTTCCGTATTTTTCTATATTGATTAGCACTTTTTCGTTATCGAGTTCTAAACGTTTTCCTGTTGCTGAGATTATTCTCATATTGGCTTGGTGTGGCAATAGATAGCTTATGTCTTGAGAAGTCATATTATTTCTTTTTAATATTTCTTCTGTCGCTTCCGCCATTTTAACAACAGCCCATTTAAACACGGCTTGTCCTTCTTGATAAATGAAGTGTTCTCTTGCATCAACAGTTTCGTGTGAGGCTGGCTTAACTGAGCCTCCTGCTACTTGATGTAGGTGTTTTACTCCTTCACCATCTGAATACAATACTTGATCTATGATTCCGTTTTCACCCTCTGTTGCTTCTAAAAGCACAGCTGCTGCTCCGTCTCCAAAGATTGGACATGTCGCTCTGTCTTGATAGTTTACGATTGCTGACATTTTTTCTGCTCCAATCACAATTGCTTTTTTTACAAAGCCTGATTCTATGTATTTTGTAGCAGTTGTCAATCCGTAAAGAAAGCCTGAACAACCTGCATTTATGTCAAATCCAAATCCGTGTTTAATTCCACATTTGTGTGCTATGACATTTGCTGTTGCAGGAAAGACCATATCAGGCGTTACTGTACAACAAATTACTAATTCTATTTCATCAGGAGAAATGTTCTTTTTCTCCAAAATTCTTTTCACAACAATCTCCGCCATATCTGAAGGTCCTTTTTCGCCCTTTAAGATATGACGTTCTTTGATACCAATTCGAGTCATTATCCACTCGTCATTAGTATCTACCATCGTACTAAGTTCATCGTTAGTAAGGATATAATCTGGTACATATCCTTCTACCGCAGTTATTGCAGCTTTTAACTTTGACATTTTCTTATCTTTTTTTTGTAATACGCACTAATTAACGGACAAAGTCTCTTTTAATTGTCCGATTAAGTTAGTTTCGTATATATTCTTCGATTGAAATATCATGCTCTTTATAGCTTTCGCATTTGATATTCCATGTCCTATTAACACTATGGAGTTTGCTCCAAGCAATGGCAAGCCTCCATATATTTCGTAATTGAATCGTGCTACGTATTCATCAACAAGACCTCTTTTTGCAAAGACTCTTGCAAGCGCTTCGGTGTGTTTCATCAACATATTTCCAACAAAACCATCGCAAACCACGACATCTACATTGTTTTTAAAGATTTCAACAGGTTCTGCATTACCAAAAAATTCAAAACTCTTGTTTTCTTTCATCAATGCGTGTGCAGCTTGGCTTTGAGCATTACCTTTTTCTTCTTCTTCGCCGATATTTGCTAATCCAACCTTTGGATTTTCCATTCCTAACGCTGTTTTAGCATACACACTTCCCAAAATAGCAAATTGAACCATCATTTCTGGTTTTGCATCTGGGTTTACGCCAACGTCAGTCAAAAGAGTAACACCTCCATCTACCTTTGGCACAAGTGCAGCAAGGCATGGACGCATAATTCCTTCAATTACTCCAACCGAATACATAGTTCCAACAAGCATTGCACCTGTATTTCCTGCACTTGCAAAGCTATCAATTTTTCCTTCTTTCAAATAGCGGAAGCCTACCGCCATACTTGAATTTGGTTTTTTAGCAAATGCTTTTGCAGGCTTATCGTGCATATCTATCACTTGGTCTGCATCAACAATTTCAAACAAAGAAGAATCTACTCCATTGTCTGCAAGTATTTGGAGTATGTCTGCACTTCGCCCAAAAAGAACTATCGTATCTTCTTTTGACAATTCTTTTTGAGCTAATATTGCACCTTCAACTACAGCCTTGGGTGCGTAATCACCACCCATAGCATCAAGCCCTATTCTCATAATCTATTGAAATGAATTAGGCTTCTGCTTCTTTCTTAATTGCTTCTTTTCCTCTGTAATATCCGCATTC
>CALCUN010000153.1 GCA_937906975.1 uncultured Bacteroidales bacterium | reverse complement strand
TTTATGTAGATAAATTAACTAATAGATTAGGTTATACTTTAAATTTAGTATTTAAAGAACTGATGTCTATAAAGTATTCTATCACAATAGATAAAGAATACTTTACCCAATATAATGGCCCAAAATTTTCTTATACTACTCAACCGATTGCAGATGAATTGTTTTTATTAAATTCTCCTCTTTTATTCCAAACTATTATTGAAATGACAGAGGTTGGTTATTTTGAAAAAAATAATACTCCGTATCTTTTTAGACTTTATTCAAAGGATTCTATTTGCGATTTTGATGTTTTGGCAGCGTGTTTTTATTTAGTTTCTCGATACGAAGAGTATTTACCATACGTAAAAGATAAGCATTCTCGTTTCAAAGCAGAGGATAGTTTGGCTTATAAAAAGGGTTTTTTGAAAAAACCTGTGGTAAATATATGGGTTGAGGAGTTTAAAAATAGGATATTGGAGCGTTATCCCGAATTGTCTTCTCAAAACAATCATTATTCTTATCTAAATACAATAGATATAGACTCTGCATACTCTTATACTTGTAAAGGATTTAGCCGAAACTTGTTTGGCTTCTTACGAGATTTGATGAAAGGAAAATTATCTCTTTGTTTTGAGAGATTAAAAGTGCTTTTAAAAATAGAAAAAGACCCATATAATACTTTTGATTTTATAATTTCATTAATAGAAAAATACAATCTTAGTACTATATTTTTTGTTTTGTATGGTTATTATGGAAAATATGATAAAAACATAAATCCATACAACAATAAATTTAGGGTATTGATTAAAAGTTTGTGTGATTATGCAAAGGTGGGCGTGCATCCTTCTTATGATAGTTTTGATTATCCTCAATTGATAAATTCTCAAATTAAGATGTTAAAGGAAACGCTACATAAACCAATAATGAGGTCGCGTTATCACTATTTACATTTTCGCCTTCCAGAGGGATATAGAAATTTAATAGCGACAGGAAGCATAGAACATGATTTTTCTATGGGTTATTCTGATAATATAGGTTTTAGGGCAGGGATTTGTAGTTGTTTTAACTTTTATGATTTGGCTATGGACTACGAAACAAGTTTGAAAATACACCCTTTTGCCTATATGGATGTGTCTTTGAAAAATGGATTAAAACTTTCTCCTCAACAAGCATTGGAAGAAATTAAAAAATTAAACGATGAGGTTAAAAAAGTTAAAGGAGAAATGATAAGTATATGGCATAATGAAAGTTTGTCAAATAAAAGGGAATGGTTTGGTTGGAGAGAGGTTTATCAAAAAGCAATAGAAGATAGTATTGACGAAAAATAATATAGTAACAATATGATAATACTAACAGGTGCAGCAGGATTTATAGGAAGTTGTATGCTTCGTAAATTGAATATAGAAAAAATAACAGATATTGTTATAGTTGATGATTTTTCTAAAACAGAAAAACTAAACAATTATTCGCATTCAACATATTCTTTAAAAGTAGATAGAAAGGATTTTATTGAATGGTTTAAAGAAAATGCGAGTCAAGTAGAAGGAGTATATCACTTAGGAGCGAGAACCGACACAACAGAGTTTAATTGGAATGTGTTTGAAGAGTTAAATCTTGAATACACAAAAAATATATGGACAATATGTGCCGATAACAATATTCCTATGGTTTATGCCTCGTCTGCTGCTACTTATGGCGGAGGAGAAAATGGATATGAAGATGATTTGGCTCTTATTTCAAAGCTAAAACCATTGAATCCTTATGGTCGTTCAAAACAAGAATTTGATTTATGGGCATTATCGCAAGATAAAAAGCCTCCTTTTTGGGCAGGCTTGAAATTTTTCAATGTTTACGGTCCAAATGAATATCATAAAGGAAGAATGGCATCGGTAATATTTCATTCTTTCAATCAAATAACAGCTACAAACAAAGTAAAACTATTTCGTTCTCATAGACCAGATTATAAAGATGGTCAGCAAATGAGAGATTTTGTTTATGTAAAAGATGTTATTGATGTATTATTTTTCTTAATGACTAACAAACCTCAAAGTAGCATATATAATCTTGGCTCAGGTAAAGCTCGTAGTTTTTATGATTTAGCCTCTGCAACTTTTTCTGCAATGGGCAAGGAAGAAAACATAGAATACATAGATATACCTGAGGATATAAGAGATAAATACCAATACTTTACAGAAGCCTCTATGAATAAACTAAAATCAGTCGGTTACAATCGTCCGTTTTATTCCTTAGAGGAAGGTGTAAAAGATTATGTTCAAAATTATTTGATGAAACAATCTAATTTTTAATCTATGAATTACAAAGCAAAACTACACGATATTAAAGCATTTGTATTTGATTATGATGGTGTGATAAGTGATGGCAATATTTGGTCAGCTAATGATCAAATCATTGTTCGTAGCGGTAATGTGAAAGATGGATATGCAATACAATATGCTTTGCGAAAAGGATATATTGTTGCTATTATTTCAGGAGGAAGTGGCAATAGTATAGCCTCACGTATGGCAATGCTCGGTGTAAAAGACGTATATTTAGGCTCTCATCGTAAAAAAGAAATTTTTGAAAAGTTTTTGGAAGAGAAAAACTTAGAAGCAAAACAAGTACTCTATATGGGAGATGATATTCCTGACTATGACGTTATGAAAATGGTAGGAGTAGCAACCTGTCCGGCAGATGCAGCAGAAGAAATAAAACAAGTTTCAGACTATATCTCTCATAAGTCAGGGGGAAATGGTTGTGTACGAGATGTAATAGAACAAGTAATGAAATTACAAGATAAATGGTTCCACGAAGACGCAAAATCATGGTAAAAGTACAAAAAATAATATTCGTTTTACTATTAATATGTTTTAGTAAAACAGGACAAAACGCATTTGCTCAAACACAAAAATCATTTGAGTGTAAAGCAACGTATTATCATAATAGATTTGAAAACAGGAAAACTTCATCAGGAGAAATTTTTACTCAAAGAAAATATACCGCAGCACACAAAACACTTCCCATGCACACTCTTGTGAAGGTTACCAACCTATCAAATGGGCTTTCTGTTTTAGTAAAAGTAAATGATAGATGTCCAAAACAAGGCATAATAGACCTATCATATATAGCAGCAAAAGATATAATGTTGCATAAAACAGGAGTGGCAAAAGTTAGGGTAGATATAATAGAGGAAAACTACAAAGGAACACCTGAAAAACAAGAACTAATAGCCCAAAAACCTGCAACTGAAAAAAAACCAAAAGGGGTAAAAAAAGTAGAAGAAACCACACCTAAAATTCAACAAGATTTAGTAGTTGATACAGTAGAAATCCAAAAAGAAACTCCATTAGAATACTCATTTTTCGTAAGAATATGTTCTATTGAAAGGACAGAAGATTTGGAAATGATTACAGGGCAACTGCCAATAGAATATAAAAACAACACAACCTTAGAAAATGTTTTCAATCAAGCGTATTATTATGTGAATATTGGGCCATTTTCATCAATAAATTTAGCAGAACAAGCCCTTAAAACCATAAAAAGCACATATAAATCGGCTTACATTGTTAAAAAGAAATGAAAATAAGAAATGTTATAAGATATTTAAAATCAATGTGTAATATTAAAAAACAAATATAGTTATTAACAAAAAGATAATTAAAACTTCTTTTTTATAAAGTTTTTTTTTACTTTTGCACGACTGCTTTTTAGATAAATTATAAGTAACAAAAGCGGAAAAAGAAACAAAACAAATAGTAAATGTTAAAGTTTATACAAGATAAATACAAACGAATTGTGAAATTAAGCATGTTGATTTGCTTTCTACTTTTAGTATTGGCAAATCCTTTCTCGTTGCATGCTCAACAAGAGCCACAGTTTTCACAATATATGTTCAACCGTTTGTCATATAATCCTGGTTACGCGGGTAGCAATGGGGCTATTTGCCTCACAGGATTTTATCGCAATCAGTGGATGGGAATGGGCTTAACAGATGTTTACGGAGAGCCATCACAAGCCTCAACAGGAGAAACAATGAACATTTCTTTCGATATGCCGGTGCGCTTCCTGCACGGAGGAATAGGAGCAACAATCATTTCTGACAAGATAGGATTTAGAGATAACATTCACGCAAAGATTGATTATGCTTTCAGAATACAATTCCCTACTGGTAACTTAGCAATAGGTATAGAAGCACAATTGTTTAATTCCACATTAGACATGAGTCAATTGGTAGGGGCAGATCAATTTACACAAGACGACCAAGTAGGAACAGGTATTGACCCTGTTTTAGGCGATTTATCAGAACAAAGTGATTTCCTTTTCGATTTAGGAGCGGGGATTTACTATCAAATACCAGGAAAACTATACATAGGTCTATCAACCTCTAAACTATTAGAAACAGCAAGCGATAAATTATATTGGGATAACAGAAGATTTTACTATATTCTTGCAGGGTATGAGTGGGCACTTCCAGCATATCCATCATTAAGAATCCTTCCATCTGCATTATTAAAAACAGACTTTATATCTAAATCAGCATACCAAGTAGATGCTTCATTACTCATGGAGTGGGAGCATAAGATTTGGGGAGGAATGACATATAGAGTACAAGATGCGATGGTAGTTATGGGAGGAGTAGCATTTGGAGACTTCAAATTAGGCGTGTCATACGACATACCAACCTCAAGAATCTCTACACAATCGGTAGGATCCTTGGAATTGTTTGCAAGATGGTGCTTCAAGATAGAAAATCCACCAAAACCACCAACAATTTACCGAAACACACGTCGTATCTAACACGACACAACATTGTAACACAAAACACATAATTAGCGTATTTTATATAAAAGAAAACAATTTGCGATATGAAGAAAATATTTTTGTTAATTTCGACAGCCTTTCTGTTGTTCAGTTGTGGCTCCTCTGACAAAGGAGAAGTCATAGGTGTACAAGAAAGACCAGACTTCTTGGATATGCAGCCGTATGGAATGGTTGATGTTCCACAAGGAAGTTTTTTGATGGGTTCTTCAGATGAAGACGTTTACAAACTTTACGATTGGCAACCCAGAACAGTACAAGTACAATCCTTTTGGATGGATGAAACGGAGATTACAAACAACGAGTACCGTCAATTCGTATATTGGGTAAGAGACTCCATTGCTTACAAACTATTAGGAGTGGATTTTCCAGAAACCTACCTAATAGAAGCAGACCAATGGGGAGAAGAATTAGAAACTCCAATCATCAATTGGGAAAAGAAAATAGATTGGACATTAGAAAATGCAGACGAAAGAGAAGCATTAGCAGAAATGTTTATACCTGTTGAAGAAAGATACTATGGTGCAATGCAAATAGATGCCAAAAGATTAAATTACGAATACTATTGGATAGATTTAAGAGCAGCAAGCCAAAAGAATTTTGAAACAACAGCTGCAGAAGAATATAGAGGCTCATCATTTGCTTCACGTCCAGAGGGATTAAATGGTAAAAATAAGTTTTACAAAAGAGAAGTAATCAACGTATATCCAGACACACTATGTTGGGTACATGACTTCGCATATTCTTACAACGATGCAGCAACACGTTCATATTTTAGCCACCCACGTTACGACAACTACCCTGTTGTTGGGGTTTCATACAAACAAGCAAAAGCTTTTTCAGTATGGAGAACACTAATGATGAACAACTATTTAGCCAAAAAAGAGTATGAAAGAATGGAAGACTTTCGTTTACCAACCGAAGCAGAATGGGAATATGCTGCAAGAGGAGGAGTAGATGGTGCACCTTATCCTTGGGGAGGACCTTACGTAAGAAATGGTAACGGATGTTTCATTGCAAACTACAAACCATTAAGAGGAAACTACGGAGATGACGGTGGAGTAACACCAATCTTAGTTGCGCACTACGCACCGAACGGATTTGGTCTTTATGATATGGCAGGTAACGTAGCAGAATGGTGTGAAGATGCTTACAACGAATCAGCATACAACTTTGCACACGACTTGAACCAAGTAAACGTATATCGTGCCTCAGAAGACGATGCTCCTGTAATGAAGAGAAAAACAGTTAGAGGTGGTTCTTGGAAAGACCAAAAATATTTCATACAAACAGCAACACGTTCATACGAATACCAAGACTCAGGAAAGAGTTACATAGGATTCCGTTGCGTTCAATCATACTTAGGAAGAGTAAGAGGAGATAATCCTAAGACATCGTCAAATGTTTACCAAGAATAAGAGAAATAAAACAAAAGAAAAATAGACAATAATCATTTAAGAATAAATTAAAAAGAAAGAATATCATGGGATTTATAGAAAATATAGTAAATAGTAAAGCGTATAAAGAAATATCAGCGAAATTATATGGTATTGGTGCAGCGGTCGTAATCGTTGGAGCCTTATTCAAAATTCAACACTTACCAGGTGCGGGTGTGATGTTGGCAGTAGGTATGGGTATTGAAGCGTTAATCTTCTTCGTCTCAGCGTTTGAACCATTACACGTAACATACGATTGGAGTTTAGTATATCCTGAATTAGCAGGAATGGAAGATGCACACGGACACGCA
>CALCUN010000152.1 GCA_937906975.1 uncultured Bacteroidales bacterium | reverse complement strand
CAGGTACTTCTTGGCGTCTTCCTGGGTCAGACCGGAGATTTTTTCCAGCATTTCAAACTGGCTTTTCTTCAGTACAGCAACTTCTTCACGGGCAGCTTCAAGGTCTGCCAGCTTCTTGTTAAGAGTTTCTGCTTTCTTTTCAACAGCGTCAGTTTTCTTATCAAGGGATTCTTCCTTCTGCAGAAGTCTGCGCTCCTGCTTCTGGAGTTCGCTGCGCCGCTCTTTTTCTTCGCGTTCATATTCCTTGCGGCTTTTGTGTATTTCTTCCTTTGCCTCGAGGAGCGCTTCACGCTTTTTGCTCTCTGCGCTCTTTATGGACTCATTGATTATTCTGCGGGCTTCTTCCTCGGCGCTGGAAATCTCACGCTCGGAGACTTTTTTGCGGTAGAGAATGCCCAGAAGGAACATCAAGATTGCAACTATAACAAGCACAACTACGGTGCCGATTATCCATCCTAAACTTGGCATAGTAAAGCAAACACACCTCCATTCTTTAAGAATTTTGCGGTGGGTTTAATTAGATACATGCTTGATTGTAATCTAAAAGTAAGACGGGCCATAAAACGAACCCATCGGAATTGAAAAACAATATCAAGCAATATTGGTGGAAATCAATGACACAAATGCACGAAAACATAGTTGGAATTGATTCTGCTATATTTATGCACCCTACTATTTGGAAAGCATCGGGGCATGTGGACGCTTTCAACGACCCTTTAATAGATAACAAAGACTCAAAAAAGCGTTATCGTGCCGATGTTTTGATTGAAGAACATATTGCAAAGATAGAAGACAAGATAAACAAAGAGTGCGAAAAAGCAAAGAAACGCTTTGGCGATAGTTTCGATAGAGAACAATTTGTAAGCACTAACGCAAGAGTATTAGAGTACACAGCAAAAATGCAAGAGATACAAACAAAGTTTGCAGAGTTAATGGAAGCAAACGACCTTGCAGGAATTAAAACTCTAATTGAAGACCTTGGAATTGTATGTCCTATATCTGGTTCAAGAAATTGGACAGACGTAAGACAATTCAACCTAATGTTTGCAACAAAAGTAGGTTCTGTAAGCGAACAAGCAGACACAATTTATCTTAGACCTGAGACTGCACAAGGTATTTTCGTGAATTATTTAAATGTTCAAAAGACAGGTAGAATGAAAGTGCCATTTGGTATTGCACAAATCGGAAAAGCCTTCCGTAATGAGATTGTTGCAAGACAATTTATCTTTAGAATGAGAGAATTTGAGCAAATGGAGATGCAGTTTTTTGTTCGTCCAGGAGAAGAAATCAAATGGTTTGAATATTGGAAAGAAACAAGAATGAAATGGCACCTTGCATTAGGAATACCAAGTGAAAAATATCGTTATCACGACCACGAAAAACTTGCACACTACGCCAATGCAGCAACAGATATTGAGTTTGAATTTCCATTTGGCTTTAAAGAATTGGAAGGAATCCATTCAAGAACAGACTTTGACTTAAAACGCCACCAAGAATTCTCAGGAAAAAAACTACAATACTTCGATTCAGAACTTGGCGAAAGCTATGTTCCATACGTAATTGAAACATCTATTGGATTAGACCGTACATTCCTTGCAGTTTTCTCTCACGCTTACAAAGAAGAAAAACTAGAAGACGGTTCAGAAAGAGTAGTTTTAGCCCTTCCACGCGTGCTTGCACCTGTGAAAGCAGCTGTTCTTCCACTTGTAAAGAAAGATGGAATGCCAGAAAAAGCAAGAGAGATTATGAATATCTTAAAACAAGACTTCCAAGTTCAATATGACGAAAAAGATGCTATTGGAAAACGCTACAGACGTCAAGATGCAATAGGAACGCCTTATTGTATTACAATAGACTCTCAAACAATGGAAGACAACACCGTTACAGTTAGAGAAAGAGATACAATGCAACAAGAACGCATTCACATAGATAATCTCTTCACTTATATACACAACAACATTAAACCTTTGAGTTTATAAAATGAAAAGCAAGTACATCTTATTCTTATTAGCAATTGTTTTGGTTTTTGCTCCTTGTAAAAAAACAAAAGCACAAGGGGAATATATCGTACCAGCAACGCTAATTTCGTATGGTGTACTTGCTCAATTTGTTCCCGCATTAGATGATTTTGACCTTAGCATAAGAGAAGGCTTTTCTTCGTTTAATCAAAACAAATGTAAGGTTGATGATTACATTCAATACCTTCCAACCCTTGCATTTGCAGGTTTAGGAACATTAGGCGTAGAAACCAACTATAAATTCGTTGATAGAGTTTGCGTAGGTGCAATAGCATACACATTAGTCGGTGCAACGGTTTTAACAACCAAACAAGCAACGGGAATTAAACGCCCAGATGGCTCGGCAAATAATTCATTTCCTTCGGGACACACCGCATTTTCTTTTGTAGGAGCCGATTTGGTTTATATGACATACAAAGACGCCTCGCCAATATATGGAATTGCCGCATACGCTTGCGCCACAACAGTAGGCTTTCTTCGTATGTATAACAATAGACATTGGTTTTCAGACGTAGTTTGCGGAGCTGGCGTTGGGATTCTTGCATCAAGACTTTCAATTTGGGCTTTCGACAAAATAAAACAATGCGTTAGCAATCGCAAAAACAAAGACCTATCCCTAAACGGAGGCTTTGCACCATTTGTATATCAAGACAAAATAGGATTTTCTTTAAGTTTGACGTTTTAAAACTAAGACTTACGAGCGTTTTTCTTTGAGTTATTATTTATTGTCTTCGTGTTGAAGTCTAAATATCTCTTTTTGCAGTTCTATTTCTTCTTTTAGTTGGTCTATTGTTGGTAAATAGGTTAAGTATTGTGCTTGAAACAAACGCTCATTGTCGTGTAGAACGGAATAGCGTGCCATATCTTCACTTGTTTCCGAACAAAGAATAAGTCCTATTGTAGGATTATCTCCTTGTGTACGCTTTAAATTATCATACATTCTTACATACATATCCATTTGTCCAACATCTTGATGAGTAATTCTTGATGTTTTAAGGTCTATTAGCAAGAAACATTTAAGTATGTAGTTATAAAACACCAAATCAATGAAGTAATCTCCCATATCAGTCTTGATATGTTGTTGTCGAGCAACGAAAGCGTAACCTTTTCCTAACTCCATCACAAATTTTTGAATGTGTGTAATTATGGAAGTTTCAAGTTCTGTTTCTGTAAAATCAGTATTTGGAGCCAAACCTAAAAACTCTGCTACAATAGGGTTTTTAATAAATTCTAATTTGTCGTTTTGAAAAGGAGTAGTTATTTGATTCATTTCCTCCTTTACTATCTTTTTGTTTTGTGATTGTAGCAAACGATAATAATATTGAGAAGAAATGTTTCTATCAAGCGTTCTTACAGACCACATTTCATTGATTGCCTCTTGTAAATACCACTCTCGTGCTTCTTTATCTGTAACTCTAAGCAATGTTCTATAATGTGTCCAAGAGAGAATTTGAGATTTTACACTCACTGCGTGGAAAATCTCAGGAAAGAATTTATAAAACTGAACAAATTGATAAAGATTACTTTGCGTAAATCCTTTGCCATAAAGATTTGTTAAGTGTATAGAAAGTTGTTTTATAACCTCTTTGCCATATATAGCCCTATCTTCTCCTTGCAATTCTTCTTCTGCAATACGTTTTCCTAACAACCAATTTCGTTGCACCATAGCAATGTTTACAGCATTGTAAGCATTCTTACGTGCTTGTTCAACAATACTTTCTACATCTTTGAAAATATCATTAGTATTATTAAGTTTGAAAATTTCAATATTTTGTCCCATATTGCAAAAATAATGATTTTATTGATAATAATTCAAAGAAATAAAAAACAAAACGCTCGTTTGTCAAAATAAAACTAAGACTCACGAGCGTTTTTCTTTGAGTTAATTATCTCCAATTAATTTTAATCAACTTCTTTACATTCGTAATATTTATCTCCAATATGATCAAACGCATCAACTTCTTCATGAGTATCTTTTCCTTCAAAATATTCACAAGGAGTTTCACCAGATTTGAAAATATGAGAAGCACCACTTTCAAGATCTCCTGTAAATCCCCAATATGTGTATTTACATTCACAAGTATGATTTGTTTCGCATGCTGCGAATAATATCACTGACGTGATAATTAAAACTAATTTTTTCATTGTTTTCTTTGTTTTGATTTCTATTCGGCAAAGGTATAACTTTTTTTTAAACTTCCAAAGATTAAGCAAATTAAGTTGTTTTTCTAAGTTTCATCGTTTTTTTTCAAAGAATCGCATCATTTTTTCAAAGAGATAATCCATTTTCTTAAAGAGATAATTCATTTTCTTCAAAAGAAAACAAATTTTCTCAAAGAAAAACTATTGTGAAAATCAATTTTCATTTCATTATTTCTTTGTGAAAATATAATATTTCTTGGAATGGTAATTTTAAATGAAAGAAAAAGTGGTTTGATTGTGGAGAAATGACATAAAAAAAAGAATGC
>CALCUN010000151.1 GCA_937906975.1 uncultured Bacteroidales bacterium | reverse complement strand
GCAGCAGGAGATAGCAAACATATCATTCCTTTTTCTGTGTTTACACTACACCATTTTACTATTTCGGAATAGTCATCAGAAACTAAGATTTGAAATTTATTTACTTTCTCTTGCATTTCGTTTTTCATTCTTCTGCCTGCCTGACCCACAAAAACAATGTTCTTTATCTTAAAGTTATCTATTTGTTCTGTTAAAGGAGAGTAATCTATCCCCCTATCCATTCCGCCAAGTATGATAGTTTGCACCTCTTTCAAAGCTTTGATTGCCTCTATTGAGGCTTGCGGAATTGTACTTATTGAGTCATTATAATATTTCACACCATTCTTTTCTGTAACAAACTCTAAACGATGAGAAAGTGGCATAAAACTTTTTGCAGTCTTTAACGCCTTTGATTTTTCTGCACCAAAGGCTTGTGTTGCCAATAAAGCAGCATTTATATTCATTAGATTGTGTTCGCCTTTCAAGTAATCGGGCTCTATTTCCAAAGATTCGCTTTTTGAAAATGTTAATAGATTTGACTTTATTGGCAAATTATTTATTAAAGTCTTTATATCCGAAGAATCTAAATTGTAAATAAATGTATCATCTTTCGTTTGCAGACTTGCAATATGGTATTTTGAGTTAATATATTCGCTATAATCTACAAAATGATCAAGATGCTCTTCAAACAAATTAAGCAATATAGAAACCTTTGGCGAGGTGTGAATAAATTGCAGTTGATGTGCTGAAAGTTCTGCAACAATTATTGTATCCTCCTTTATACTTGGTAAAATATCTAAAAGAGGCACTCCTATATTTCCTGCTAAAAGAGTGTCAAAACCTTGTTCCAAAAGAATTTTATAAACCAAATTACTTGTAGTGCTTTTACCCTTTGTTCCGCTTATGCCAATTGTTTGCTTAGAATAAAGTTGCAAGAAAATATCTGTTTGAGATGTGATTTTATCTCTATCGATATTTTGCAGTTTTTTCATAGAAATTCCCGGTGTCTTTATATAAAGAGTACAATCTTTAAGCATTTCATCTTGCAATCCACAGCTTGCAAACTCTGAATTATCATCTGCAATTAAGATTTCTTTGTTTGGTAATATTTCTTTTAAGAGTTTGTGAGTTGATTGCCCCTCTCTGCCATAACCAAGTATTGCTATTTTGTGAGGTTTCAAAAGTTTAATAAGTTGAGCCTTCTTTGTAGCAAGATGAGAGTTAGAAAAAATTTCAAAATCCTTTTCAGGAAGATTATGCTCATTAGATAATTCAAAAAGTTTATGCGATAATGTATTTTCTAAGTATTGTTTTGAAACAGGAAGACTTAGCCATAGTTTCAAAAGATATTCATTTTCTAAATCGGCTTTTTGATTCTTTAAACAAAGTGCAAGAGCTACGTTTACCTCTGATATAGTTCCTACACATTCAAACGGTTTTGTTTCTCTTTGTCCGCAGAGTTGCAAGAAGTATTCTTCAAGTTCTTTATCCGAGAAAAGGTTTTTGGAAAATATTGCTACTAATTCTTCTCGTGATAAGAAAGGTGAAAGTATTATAAAGGCAAATAAACATTTCGGACATTTACCACACCAAATGTTTTGTTTGCTTCCTGCATTACAACTTTTGAAAACAGATTGATAATTAAGCTTTGAGAAAAGTTTTGCTATATGTAATTCGCTCAATGGTCTAAGAAATGAAAAGTAATTAAACTCTGGGTAGATAAATTCTTTAACATACGAGCGGAAATCGTTTTCAAATTCAAGGCTTTTAGAGTATTGATGATTTACCTCTGAGCCTTTGACTGTGGATTCCGAAGCTGAGTCTTCATTACTTAGGGCTATGTGTTTTCTTTTTGTGAGTGCAGAGATTAAAAGCGTAGTAAAAGCAAGCATTGCTGAGAATGGAGTATGCCCATTTAAGCAACCTTGTGCATTAAGCTCTAAAAGATGAGCGTCAATTGTGCGTTTGCAAGTAATTGTTTCGCTTTCACTAAACCCAGCCATAGAACAACACTGAGTTGTTGCACCTCTTGGATTTATAATAAAAGGTTTTATATCTCTGTTTGCAGACATCAACAAATCTAATGTTACAACCGAATCTTTCCCACCGCCAATTGGTATTATATATTCGTCATTTAAATCAAATTGTTGTGGAGTTGTAAAATTATCATCGTTGTTTTCTAATGTTAAAAACTCATTTTGTGAAACGTTTATGCCATTTAAATAGAAAAATTCGCCAAGTCCATTGTAGTAAAGTTTAGTAAAAAATTCCTTTTGCTTAGAGTTTAAAGCATAAGGCTTTATAAGAACTTTTGGAGAACACAACGCCTTCCAATAAGATATTAGTTCTATCATTCCCATGTGGAAAACAAGCAAGTCTAACTGCTCTTTACTTAAATGAGAGAAAGAAAAGAAATCCTTTTTCTCAACAAGAAGACTTGGTTTGAAAGTATGCTCCGAGTTAATGAAAGTAAACTCTATTTTTAATCCCTTTTCATCTATCTCATAGCTAAAAGATTCATAGATAAAAAGCGGATATTTTTCTCTAAAACTATTGAATTTTTCTCTATTGTTCATCTTTATTTTAATAATCTTGTCCTTCTTCTATCGCTTTTTCTAATTCCTCATACCATTTCTCAGAAAAGCGTCTTATTAAAGGCTCTTTAAGAGTTTTATACAATGCTTTGTCTGTGTCTTTACACATCGCATCTTTGCAAATGTCCCATTTATGATAGTTCAATGCGCGAAACTCACCATAATCCTTTACTCTGATTGGATAAAGATGGCAAGAAATCGGCTTAAGAAAGTCAATCTTTCCTTCTCTGTATGCCATTTCTATCGCACACAAAGAAAGACCATCTTGAAACTTAACAAAAACACATTCTTTGTTATCTATAATATTTGTACACAAGTCCCCATCGTCATCTTTTAGCCAAAAACCTTCATTTTTCACTATTTCAACAGCCTTAGGCTCCATATAAGGTTCTATTTGTGGCAAAAGATTTTCTATTATCTCGATTTCCTTTTTTTCAAGCGGTGCACCAGCATCTCCTTCCACACAGCAACAACCCTTACACTTTGTTAAATCGCAAGAAAATCCCTCATTTTTTATATCTTCACTCACTAAACAATTACCAACTATAAGCATATTATTTTATTTTTTACGTGCAAAATTAAAAAAATAAAAAATCATTTTCGTACTTTTGCATACTAAAATCAAAGAAAAATAGTTTGAGCAATGGAAATAAAGGAAGAAATCACAAAAAAACCTAATCTTAATTTTATTGAAGAGATTATAGAAAACGATCTAAATAGTGGTAAACACAAAAGCATTATTACTCGTTTTCCTCCTGAACCTAACGGATATTTACACATAGGACACGCAAAGAGTATTTGCTTAAATTTTGGTGTTGCAAAGAAATATGGTGGAAGAACAAACCTTCGTTTTGACGACACTAACCCTGTGAAAGAGGATACCGAATATGTAGAATCTATAAAGGAAGATATTAAATGGTTAGGCTTTAATTGGGCAGAAGAACACTATGCTTCTGATTATTTTGAACAACTCTACCAATGGGCAGTTGAGTTAATCAAAAAAGGATTGGCATACGTAGATGACCAAACCTTAGAAGAAATGAGAGAAAACCGTGGAACAGTTCAAACTCCTGGTAAAAACTCTCCTTATAGAGACAGAAGCGTAGAAGAAAACCTAGACTTATTCCAACGAATGCGCAACGGAGAATTTCCAGATGGCAGTAAGACACTTAGAGCAAAGATTGACATGGCTCACACTAATATGCACATGAGAGATCCTATAATGTATCGTATTCTTCACACACATCACCACCGCACAGGCGACAAATGGTGTATCTATCCTATGTATGACTATGCTCATGGTGAGAGTGATTCTTTGGAAAACATAACTCACTCTATTTGTACTTTGGAATTTGACATTCACCGTCCACTTTACGATTGGTTTATACAACAATTAGAAATTTTCCCTTCACATCAATATGAGTTTGCACGTTTAAATCTTAACTATACCGTTATGAGCAAACGCAAACTCTTACAATTAGTAAAAGAAAACTATGTTTGCGGTTGGGACGACCCACGTATGCCGACTATTTGTGGCTTAAGAAGAAGAGGATACACGCCAGAAAGTATCAGAAACTTCTGCGAAGACATAGGAGTTGCAAAAAGAGATAACGTAATCGACTATACACGTCTTGAAAACTCACTAAGAGACGACCTAAACAAAAAAGCACAAAGAGTAATGGCTGTTTTAGATCCTGTAAAGGTTGTAATAGACAATTATCCTGACACAAGCGAAGAGCTTGATGCAGTAAACAACCCAGAAGACGAAACAGCAGGAACAAGAAAGGTAAGTTTTTCTAAGACAATCTTTATAGAAAGAGACGATTTCATGGAAAATCCTCCTAAAAAGTATTTCAGAATGAGCGTAGGTCAAGAAGTACGTTTGCGTTATGCCTACATTGTAAAATGTACAGGCGTTGAAAAAGACGAAAACGGCAACATCACACTTATTCACTGCGAATACGACCCTGCAACACGAGGAGGCAACACACCAGATGGCAGAAAAGTAAAAGGAACTATTCATTGGGTAGATGCAAACAATCACATTGAAGCAGAAGTCCGTTTATTTGACAGATTATTCCAAAGCGAATCACCTGACAAAGTAGAAGAAGGACAAACATTCCTTGACAATCTAAACCCAGAATCATTAAAAGTGTTAAAGAATTGTAAGATGGAAAAATTCCTTGCCGATACTAAGCCATTAGACAAGTACCAATTTGAAAGACTTGGCTACTTCTCAACCGATTATGACACAAAAGAAAATCAAATTGTGTTTAATCGTGCTTGTACTCTTAAAGATTCTTGGAATAAGTAATTAAAACACTTTGAATTTATGAAAAAGCAAATTTTAATATTAGCATTAATCCTCACAAGCCTTTGCTCTTTTGCACAAAGACACAGACTTGCAAACGGAGAGCCTTACGATATATTCTTTCAAATAAAGCCTACGGGAGGAATGAGCCTTGGAGATTTTGCCAAAAACAACACCTATATTTACGGAAGCCACTTTGCGGTGGAGTTTCAATTACAAGAAACAAAACTTGGCATAGGATTGGAATTTGGATACAACTATTGCGTTCCAAAGGCAATAAAACGCCCATTTCTTCAAACAAAAAACAACTGGGCATCACAACAAGTGCCTATGATGTTAAACTTTAACTACTATATTTTCAACGAAAGAATTAAACCATACGTAGGTCTTGGAATTGGAACAATATGGGGACGTTACGATTATTCACTTTCTACCGAAGAAAGCACAGAAGAATATTATTTAAGGGACTTTGAAGGACAGAGTGGTTGGAGATTTGGACTCACACCAAAGGTTGGCTTAATGATAAGCATGGATCACCGCCACGGATTCGGATTAGAATTTTCACTTCCTTACCAATTTGGATTCAACCGTTTGGAAACACAATACACAATCAATCTTGGCTTAACTTACACTCGCATAATAGACTAATAAGTCAAAGAAAAAATAAAATAATCCTTTGTTTTTTTCAAAAAAAGCAAAGGATTATTTTTTTAAAACAAAGAAAAATTGGAATAAAATGAAAGAAAAAATTTATTTAATCTTTGGTTTGATGATTTTATTCTTTGCTTTGCCGTTTCAAAGTGCTTTTTCGCAAAGGCAAAAGTCTTTTGTGTGTGTAAAAACTATTAAATCAAGTCAAAGTCGCATTCGTTCCGCAGAGTTTAGCCCTGATGGGAAATACATTCTTAGCGTTGCGGAAGATAGAATGATTAAAACAAGGAACGCAAACAATTATCAACTTCGTTTAGTGATAGAAAAGCATAAGCGATTCTTTATTTCAACATCATTTAGCAATGAAGGTGCGGTTAGAAAACGCATTTGCTGGGACAAAGACCATCAAACCTTAGACCCATTCAGTCCAAACACTCTTAAAGGCAAGAGGTTGTATAGTGCAGATGCAAAAACGGCATCATATAGTCCTGACGGAAAACATATAATCTCTGTTTTACGCAATGGAAACATAAAAATTTGGGACGCTATCAGCGGAAAAAGTCTCAAAACTCTAAAAGGACATTCCTCTTACGTTCATTCAGCGGAATATAGCCCTTGTGGAAAATATATAGTCTCTACCTCATCGGACGAAACGCTTAAAATTTGGGACGCAAACACAGGCTCTTGCTTACAAACCTTAAAAGGACACAAAAGAAACATATATTCTGCAAAATATAGCCCTGATGGAAGGCATATTGTTTCTGCTTCACTTGATTCTACTATTAAAATTTGGGAGGCAAACACAGGAAAATGCTTGCAAACCTTAGAAGGACACTCAAAATGCGTTAATACAGTAGAATATAGTCCTTGCGGAAAGTATATTGTCTCTGCATCAGATGATAAAACCATCAAAATATGGGAAGCAAACACAGGAATATGCCTGCAAACCTTAAAAGGACATTCTTCTTACGTTTTTTCTGCACAATATAGTCCTGATTGCAAACAAATTATCTCTTCTTCCGTAGATAAAACCATTAAAATATGGGACGCAAACAGCGGAAATTGTCTTCAAACCTTAAAAGGACACGAAGATAGCGTAATTACCGCAAAATATAGTCCTGATGGCACAAAAATTATCAGCGGTTCAAGAGATGGAATTATTAAGATTTGGATTCAACCGTTTGGAAACACAATACACAATTAATCTTGACTTAACTTACACTCGCATAATAGACTAAAAAGTCAAAGAAAAAATAAAAAAAGTCAAAGAAAAAAAATATTTTCTCTTAGGAATATTTTATTTTTTCTTTGACTTTTTTTAACGACAAAAGGAATTGGAAAAATGGTTTGTTGTTTAGGGTTGCAAAGTCATGCAATTCATAATCTAATGTTAAAAGAGAGAGAAAGAAAACCTAAATAAAAAAAGCGGAAAGACTATCTAATCTTTCCGCTTTGCTAGTGGTCCCACTTGGGCTCGAACCAAGGACCCCCTGATTATGAGTCAGGTGCTCTAACCAACTGAGCTATGGGACCGTTTCAGTGTTATTTCCTGAAAGCGTTTGCAAAAATACCATCTTTATTTGAATCCACCAAAATTTTACGGTGTTTTTTTAGTTAAAAACTACAAGTTTTTTTGTAATGTTTTGATTTTCACTTGCTATTTTTAAAAAATAAATTCCACTTTTTAAGCTTGAAATTTCTATTTTATTCATTCCATTTGGGTTTTCTACCCTTCCTTCTGTTATTATTTGTGAGGATTGATTGTAAATTGTATATCTACTTTTCACATCAAGGTTTCTACAAGAGAATTTCAACTCTTTTGAAACAGGATTACCCACTATCTTAACCTCTGATATTGATTTACTAACCTCATCTATGCTTACTGTTCCATAATCGTTCTTTACGCTACATTCGTATGCAAGAGCGAATGCTATTTTTGTTATTTCACGCATAAAATGATAGTTAATTGTGGTGTGAACATCTCTTTCGGTGTGGTAATGTGGCGTAAACTCGTGTTCCATCAAAAAGACGCTTGGCACTCCGTAAGAATAGAAACTATAAGA
>CALCUN010000150.1 GCA_937906975.1 uncultured Bacteroidales bacterium | reverse complement strand
AACATCACAAGTGGAGACTACGAAAAGTACTACGAAGAGATGTATAAAGGAAGATAAAAGAATTAAAATATGTCATATAAACATTTACAATTTCCGAAAGATTCTTTATTTTTAGTAACAGGGGGAGCGGGTTTTATTGGCTCTAATTTGTGTGAAGCTATTTTGAATCTTGGATATAAGGTGCGTTGTCTTGATGATTTATCCACAGGCAAACAGGCTAATGTGGATATGTTTTTGGGTAATCCTAATTACGAATTTATTAAGGGAGATATAAAGGATTTTGACACTTGTATGAAGGCTTGCGATGGTGTGGATTATGTGCTAAACCAAGCTGCATGGGGAAGTGTGCCACGCAGTATAGAAATGCCGTTGTTTTATTGTGCAAACAATATACAAGGAACGTTGAATATGATGGAAGCAGCACGTCAAAATGGAGTTAAGAAGTTTGTCTATGCTTCAAGTTCTTCTGTTTATGGTGATGAACCAAATCTTCCAAAGAAAGAAGGAAGGGAAGGAAATCTTCTTTCGCCATACGCATTAACAAAACGATGCGATGAAGAATGGGCGAAACAATATACCAAGCACTATGGGCTTGACACATACGGAATGCGTTATTTTAACGTTTTTGGTCGCAGACAAGACCCTCACGGAGCATACGCTGCTGTAATACCAAAGTTTATAAAACAACTTTTGAACAACGAACAGCCAACAATCAACGGAGATGGAAAACAAAGTCGTGATTTTACTTACATAGAAAATGTAATAGAAGCCAATCTTAAAGCATGTCTTGCATCTTCGGAAGTGGCGGGTGAAGCGTTTAATATAGCATACGGTGGAAGAGAGTATTTGATAGATATATATTACTCATTGACCAAAGCACTTGGCAAAGACATTGAACCAATATTCGGACCAGATCGCAAAGGCGACATTAAACACTCAAATGCAGATATAAGTAAAGCAAAACAAATGCTTGGTTATGATCCGGAATATGATTTTGCAAGAGGATTAAACGAGGCAATAGAATGGTATAAAAATAATTTGTAAAAGACTAATAACGAAATATATGAACGAGATTAAAATATGTGTAATAGGGCTAGGCTATGTGGGTTTGCCATTGGCTCGTCTTTTTTCTACAAAATACAAAACAGTAGGTTTTGATATGAATACCAAACGTTGCGAAGCTCTTATGGCAGGACATGACGCAACATTAGAAGTATCAGATGAACTATTACAAGATGCAATAAATAATCATGGATTTGTGTGTACAGCAGACATTGAAGCTATTCGCGATTGTAATTTTTATGTAGTAGCAGTACCAACACCTGTTGATGAAAATAACAATCCAGACCTTACTCCGTTGTATGGAGCCTCAACAACAGTAGGAAAAGTAATAAACAAAGGCGATATAGTAGTCTATGAATCCACAGTCTATCCAGGAGTAACAGAAGACGAATGTATTCCAGTAGTAGAAAAAGTATCGGGATTGAAATTTAACGTAGATTTCTTTGCAGGTTATTCACCAGAAAGAATAAACCCCGGAGATAAATTGCATACAGTAGAAAAAATAAAGAAAGTAACTTCAGGCTCAACACCAGAAATAGGAAAAATTGTAGATGATGTTTATTCTTCTGTAATTACAGCAGGTACACACCTTGCCCCAACAATGAAGGTTGCAGAAGCTGCAAAGGTTATTGAAAACTCACAACGTGATATTAATATTGCTTTTGTAAATGAGCTATCTAAGATATTTACCAAAATGGGTATTGATACCAACGATGTGTTGGATGCTGCTTCCACCAAATGGAATTTCTTGCCATTTAAACCGGGATTAGTTGGTGGACACTGTATAGGTGTAGATCCATATTATTTGGCACAATGTGCTATGACTTACGGTTATAACCCTGAAATTATTTTGGCAGGCCGCCGTATGAACGACAGTATGGGTGCCTACGTTGCCGACCAAACTATAAAACTAATGCTAAAGAAAGGCATACAAGTGTTGAATTCAAATATATTGATATTAGGCTTTACCTTTAAAGAAAACTGTCCTGATTGCCGCAATACCAAGGTGGCAGACATTGTAAAAGCCTTGAACGAATACAATTTGAATATCGATATCTACGACCCTTGGGCAAGCCCCGCTATTGCAAAACATGAATACGATATAGATATAACTAATGATGTTCCTACCAGTAAATACGATGCTATAATACTTGCAGTATCGCACAAAGAATTTGCCGAACTTGATGTAAAAGCCTTAGGCAACGAAAAACACGTTATCTTTGATGTAAAAGGTTTCTTGGATAAAGAAATGGTGGATGGTAGATTGTAATATGTATATTTGTTAATCAATATAATAACGTATTTGCGATGAAATTTATCATAGGATTAAAATCGTTTGTAAAACACATCCTTTCTTTTTGGAAAAAAACAAATTATCCTCATATTACAAAAAGTTCTCGAATAGAAATGTCTGTAAAAGTTTACAATCCCAATAATTTGTATATGGAAGAAAATACAAATATTGATATGGGGGGGGTAATTATGAATACGAGAGCTAAGGTGATTTTTAAGAGGAATTCGGGAGCTGCGTTTGGATTTACTGCAATTACAGGAAACCATATGTCTATTGTAGGCTTGAACCTCAAGCAAATTGATGATAAAGTTAAAGATAAGATGGATATAAATAAAGAGATGGATAAAGACATTGTTGTGGAAGAAGATGTGTGGATAGGAAATCATGTTATTTTACTATCAGGAGTAAGACTGGGTAGAGGATGTGAAGTTGGGGGAGGAAGTGTTGTAAGGAATAACATTCCTCCGTATGCTGTAGTTATAGGAAATCCATGTAAAGTAATAGGTTTTAGATTTACTCCTGAAGAAATAATAGAACATGAAAAACAACAATATGATGAGAGTGAACGTCTTCCGTATGATTTACTTTCAAAGAACTATGAAAAATATTTTTTAAACAGAATAAAAGAAATAAAACAAGTAACAAAAATTTAATATCATGAATAAAATAGAATTCTTAGCAAATTTTGCTGAACAGTTTGAGGATACAGATCCTAACGAAATTCAATTTGAAACTAAATTCCATGATTTGGAAGAATGGAGTTCACTTGTAGGTATGATGCTTATAGCTATGGCAAAAGTTAGTTATGATAAAGTTATCTCAGGTGAAGAATTGAAAAAATGTATAACTGTAGAAGATGTATACAATCTGATAAATAGTAAGTAATGGAATATACTTTTAATCCCTTTTCGTTAGCAGGAAAAACAATATTGGTTACCGGTGCATCATCAGGAATAGGTCAATCAATTGCCGTTACGGTATCTAAAATGAGCGGAAAAGTTATTATTAGTGGTCGCTCTAAAGAAAAATTACAGCATACTTTATCGATGATGCAAGGTGATGAAAATTTAATTATTGATGCCGATTTATCACAGCAAAGTGATATAGATACTCTATCCACAGAAGTTCCACAATTAGATGGTGTTGTTCATTGTGCAGGCATAGGGCATCGTATGCCTGCTAAAATGGTAACAGAAAAGGATGTAGATATGGTGATGAAAGCCAATTTTTATGGAGCTGTATTATTGCAAGCTGCGTTACTAAGACAGAAGAAAATAAATAAAAATTCATCTATAGTTTTCATTGCTTCAAAATCTGTAGATTATCCCAGTATGGGAAACTCCATTTATAGTGCATCGAAAGGAGCTTTAATTGCATATTCAAAGTGTCTTGCATTAGAATTATCACCACGCGGAATTAGAGTTAATTGTATTTCTCCGGCTATGGTTTGGACTGATTTAATTTTGCAGAACGAAATAACTATTGAGCAACTAAAAGAGTCAGAAAAGAATTATCCTTTAAAACGATATGGCAAACCAGAAGATGTTGCAAATCTAGCAGTGTATCTTTTATCAGATGCCTCTTCATGGATGACAAATAGTTGTATTGATATAACAGGGGGGGGAAATAAATTATGAAAAAAGCATTTATAAAAGCAATTAGTTATTATTTGCCTTCGCAAATTGTGACTAATGAAGAACTGGTAAAGGAATTTCCTGAATGGAGTGTAGAAAAAGTAGCAGATAAGGTTGGTGTGAATTCTCGTCATATCGCAACCCCGACCGAAACAGCAGGAGATTTAGCAGAATTAGCAGCAAGAAATCTTTTTCAAGAATATAATATTGTGCCCGAATCTATTGATTTTTTGATGCTATGTACACAAAGTCCGGATTATTTTTTACCTTCGTCTGCATGTGTTTTACAAAATCGTTTGGGAATACCAACGACATCAGGAGCATTTGATTATAATCTTGGATGTTCAGGTTGTATATATGGGTTGGCATTGGCAAAAGGTCTTGTTCAAAGTGGAATAGCAAACAATGTATTATTGCTTACAGCTGAAACATATAATAAATACTTGCATCCCGATGACAAAAGCAATCGTTCGATTTTTGGAGATGGAGCAGCTGCATGTCTTATTTCTTCAGAAGGGTTTGCTGAAATAGGTGATTTTGTTTTGGGAACCGATGGTAAAGGAGCAGAACATTTAATTTTAAAAACCGGAGCTTCTCGTGAAAAGAATGCGACAGGGGCTGAGTCTAGAGATTCTGAAGGTCATATAAGAAGAGATGATTATCTTTATATGAATGGTGGTGCTATATTCAATTTTACATTAGAAACTGTACCAACTATGATGAATCAATTATTAGAAAAAAGCTCTTTGGCTAAAGAGAATATAGATTATTTTGTTTTTCATCAAGCAAATAAGTTCATGCTAAATACAATACGTAAAGTATGTGGATTACCTAAGGATAAATTTTATATTGATTTAACAAATGTTGGAAATACTGTATCTTCCACTATATTTATTGCACTGAAAGATTCTATAAAGGATGGAAAAATCAAATCCGGCATGACTGTTATGACTTGTGGATTTGGAGTCGGATTGAGTTGGGGTGGTACAATATTGAAATTTTAATGAACTATATTTTGTTTGCATGAAAAATAACTTTAATTATATATTTTTTTCAGCAAGACTCAATTTCGTTTCACAGAAGAACAAATAAAAGAACATGAACGAATTTTGAACGAAAGAAATTTGTAGATTAGAATATTTTTCTTTGAATAGAACAAAAAATAATGGAATCACAAATGAAAATAATAAAACTTGATGAAGTAACTTTGATGAGAACTATATTAGCTGTACTTATTGTGTTCATGCATGCGTTTACTTGTTTTCAAGGCGGATGGGCAAAACCGGAAGGTTGTATAGATATTCCTACATATAAATGGATTGCTCGAACTGCATTTGCGTTTACATTAGAGGCATTCGTTTTTATATCGGGTTATTTGTTTGCCTTTCAAAAAATAACGCTATGCAAATCGGGGGGGTGATTATCAGTAAGTTACAAAGATTGATATTGCCAAGTATAATATTTAGTATCCCTTATTTCTTTATTTTTTATGAATATGAAGGAATTGGCAACTTTTTGTATAGTGTAGTGAATGGTTGCGGACATATGTGGTACTTACCCATGCTGTTTTGGTGTTTTGTTGGAGTGGTGATACTTAATAAAATAAAGATTGGCGATGGTTGGAAACTACTATTTTTTATATTGATAAATCTGTTCTGGCCATTGTCGTTGCCATTTCAATTAGGTGCTACCACTAACTATATTTTCTATTTCTATCTTGGATATGTGATATATAAACATTCAGAACGTATAAAGGAACTTATCACTCCTAAAAGCCTTATAATAAGTTGGATGATATTCATAGTCGTATTTGTACTGTTTCGCTCTTTGAAAGAAAGCATTGTTATTGGCGAACAAGATTTGCGATTATATAGATTGTTGACCGGTTCGGCACGCAGTACTTGCCAATTGATTTATGCGACAATTGGTACACTTACATTTTATATTACAATGGTGTATTACACACAACACAAACAATTGAGCAAATTTACTATTAGTTTGGCTTCGTGTTGTTTTGGTATATATCTGACACATCAGTTTTTGCTAAAAGCATTGTATTATAATACCGATTTTGCATCAATTGTAGGACCATATTGGTTGCCATGGTTAGGTTTTACATTGGTTTTGCCTATTTCTTACTTACTATCGCTACTCTTACTTAAAACCAAAATTGGTAAATTTCTTATTGGATAAAATTGGAAAGTAATTTTTAATTTCATGTCAGAAAACTTAAATAAGAAAATTGTAAACGCTACAAAGTGGTCTGCATTTGCAGAGATATTGTCGAAGTTGATTACTCCTATCACCGCTATGGTTATGGCTCGTTTGCTTACACCTGAAGCATACGGAGTGGTGGCTACTTTTAGTATCATCATTGCTTTAGCAGATATTTTTGCCGATGCTGGATTCCAAAAATACCTCATACAAAAAGAATTTAAAAATGATGAGGAGCGTGAACAACATACCAATGTGGCATTTTGGTCAAATTTGGTGATGAGTTTTGCATTGTGGGCCATCATTGCCATATTTTGCCAACCATTGGCTGTGTTGGTAGGTAGTCCCGGATTGGGATTGGTGTTGATGGTATCGTGTGCCGGCATACCTCTTACAGGTTTTTGTAGCATTCAAATGGCGTTAATGAAACGTGATTTTGACTTCAAAACTCTTTTTTGGACACGTTTAGTATCTATATTAATTCCAATGTTTATAACAATACCTTTAGCATTTTGGTTACGTAACTATTGGGCTTTAGTATTAGGAAGTTTAGCAATGAATTTAGCTAATGCTATTTTCTTTTTAATTAAATCCAATTGGAAACCTCGCAGATTTTATAGTTTTGCTATACTTAAAGAGATGTTTTCGTTTTGCAGTTGGAGCCTTGTCGATTCTTTGTTAGTATGGGCTACAGCTTATGCTGACATTTTCTTTATAAGCCGATATTTAGATGCTTATAGTTTGGGACTATATCGTACATCTATTTCCATAGTAGGATATATAGTTACTCTTATTACTGCTATAGTTTTGCCGGTGGTAATGCCATCTCTGGCACGTTTGCAAAACGATCTACCAGAAATGAGAAGAGTGTTGCTAAAGTTTCAAAAGATGACAGGTTTGATTTTGATCCCTCTTGGTGTAGGAATATTTGTTTTTCAAGATTTGATAACTAATGTGATGCTTGGCGAACAATGGGTAGAGGCCGTACCTATACTTGGACTGTGGGGGTTGATGGAAGCTATAACGATTGTTTTTGCACGTTTTTGTTCGCCCGTATATCCTGCTATTGGCAAGCCTCGCATATCGGTAATAGTTCAAATACTTCATGTGTTAGTTCTTATTCCTGCTGTTATAATTTCTGGACAATATGGCTTTGAAGCATTATATATAACACGCTCATTAATTCGATTGGAATTGGTATTGGTAAACATGATTGCTGTATATATAATAATAAAACAATCTCCATGGAAAATGGTGGCAAATGTTATACCTCAATTTATCAGTTCGTTGATTATGGCAATTGTTGGCTATTCACTGTTACGTGTTAGTGATGGTATAGTGATGTCATTTGTCTGGATATTGCTTTGTGTGACTGTATATTTTCTCAGCCTCTATCTTTTATTTCCCGGTGATCGTTCTACAATAAATTCATTAAAACAAACAGCATTAAAAACGATTAAAAGAAAATGAAAATTTTAGTAACAGGAGATTTTGTTCCTCGTAACAGAGTGAAAAATATGACAGAATCCAGCAATTATAGTTATTTTGATGAAGTTAAAAGTATGACTTCTCAAGTAGACTACTCTATAATTAATTTTGAATCACCTATAGTAGAAGGAGAGGCTAAACCAATAGATAAAACAGGTCCAAACTTAAGATGTCATTCAAATGCTATGAAAGCAGTCAAGTATGCAGGTTTTGATTGTGTAACTTTGGCAAATAATCATTTCTACGATTTTGGCGATAAAGGTGTTTTAGATACATTAAGAGCATGTAATGAAAATAATATAGATTATCTAGGTGGTGGAATTAACATTGAAGAAGCTGAAAAAATACTTTACAAAGAAATTGCTGGTGAAAAACTAGCTGTTATAAATATTTGTGAGAATGAATGGACAATAGCTACAAAAACTTCAGGAGGTTCAGCTCCCCTTAATTTGATTACTAATATACATAAAATAGCAGAAGCTAAGAAAAACTCAGATTATGTATTAGTCATAGTACATGGAGGTACTGAGCACTATCAACTTCCATCGCCACGAATGAAAGAAACCTACCGTTTTTTTATTGAACAAGGTGCCGATGTTGTAGTCAATCATCATCAACATTGCTATAGTGGTTATGAAGAATATTTGGGCAAGCATATATTTTATGGATTAGGCAATTTCTGCTTTGATAACAATCCAAAGGATAATTTGTGGAATACTGGTTATGCAGTAGAACTCAATCTGAACAAAGATAGTAATACTTATCAATTATTACCATATATACAATGTGCTGAAAATCCTATAGTATCGTTTACTAACGATAATGATGAATTTTATAAACATATAGATAAACTAAATTCTGTTATTGCTGATGATAGACTTTTATATGAACATTTTTTAGCGATGGTAAAAAATAAGAGTTTCTTACAATTTCTTGAACCATACAGTAATAAATATCTAAAAATCTTGAAAGCAAAAGGTTTATTACCTTCATTTCTTACTAGATATAAGAAAAATGTTATATTAAATTTGTTTCGTTGCGAAGCACATAAAGATGTAATGTTTGAATTGTTAAAAAAATAGCTTTAACTATATGATAAAAATAAACGTACTTACAAATTATAGAGGTTGGTTTCAGTCTTCAATTGAAATCTACAAAAATAAGCATATTCTTACAATGGATTTGAATAAATTACAAAAATATGCTCAAGAAGAAGGAGTTGAATTGAATTTTATTAAATATTCAGATATTGATATATCAAAAAATTATTTCGGTCAATATTATATTTATACATCTTCCGAAGATCCTGGACTAATTTATAAAGGATATATGGAAGATATGTTATATGTACTCTCAAGAAAAGGAGCAATTTTGATCCCAGAATGGAGGTATATGAGAGCTCACCATAATAAAGCCCTTATGGAAATGCTTCGAGATATTGAATTAGCTGATATTAATACTGGTATTCACTCAAAAATATATGGGTGCAATGAAGAATTTATAGATAACATAGAAAACGTTAATTATCCCTGTGTATTTAAAACTGCTGAAGGAGCAGGTAGTAATGGCGTTGCTTTATTCAGAAATAAAGAACAATCTCTACAATTTATTGAAAAAGAAAATTGTAATAAAATCAATTCTTTTAAACAAAAAGTATTGATAATGTTAGGTAAAATTAATAAACCTATTCATTCAAATCATAGGAATAAATTTATTATACAGAATTTTATTCCTAATTTAAGTGGAGATTTTAAGGTACTTGTATTTGCTGATAAATATTATATTCTTAGCCGCCAAAATCGTGATAATGATTTTAGGGCTAGTGGTGGCGGGAGATTAAATTATGAACCAGAACTGCCAAATGGAATTTTAGATTTTTCAAAATCAATATATGATACATTAAATGTGCCTGTACTTTCAATAGACGTTGCTTATGATGGAAAAGGATTTTATTTAATAGAGTTTCAGTGTTTGCATTTTGGAACAGCAACTTTGGAATATTCTACTCATTATTATTCTATAAATGATGGAAAATGGGTAAGATATGAAGAAAAGTCAATCTTAGAGAGAGAATATATAAAATCATTAAGAAGTTATATTTTAAGAAATTACAATGAGTAATAATAAGATAATATCAATTGTAAATTATTTATTTATTTTTCTTGTTATAAACTATGATATATTTGTTAAGTTTATTTCAGAAATAGATAGTACTGGTTATGTATTGATATTTTTATCAATTATTGTAGTTATTTTTAATGGACGACAATTTTCTAATTTACAATTTAAAAAACCAATAGTATTTTGGTTAATTTGGTGTTTTTATGTTTTTATAAATTATTATATACACCCACATAGTAACCCAATAGGTGTTTTTGCCTTGTATAGAAAGATTTTTATTCCATTAGTAACTCTAACGATTGTTGTCAAAGAATACAAAGAAAATTCATATAAATTATTGTGGTTGTGTATGATTACTCATATTATTTATATGTTAAGTGGTTATTATTTTGATTCCGGTATTTTATATAGAGATTTAGGATATAATAATGAGTTAGGAAATGCATATGCAATAATATCTTCGTTTTCTATATTTTACCTTATATTGCTTAATAGATGTGGGAAACTAAAAACATTGTGGTTTGTACTACTTTCAATAGTAGTTATTTTTGTGTTAGCTATGTCTGGAACAAGAAAAGCATTTGGTTTTGGAATATTATTGTTGTGTTTTTACTTATTATCTTATTTTAATTTGAAAAGCATAAAATCATGGATAATTGTTATAGGATGTGCATTGATTGGAATATGGGGCTATAATTATTTAATGAGTAATACATTTATGGGGGAAAGAATGGATTATCTTGAAAGACAACAAGAACAATACATGCTGCCATCAAATGCACCTGAATTTATCTATTTATTGGGAGATAGAGCCCCCCATTATTATTATGGATGGATGAATTTTTTAGATAGTCCATTGTTGGGAGTTGGTGTGTTGCAATCTCGTGTTCAACAAGAAAGTGATTTTCTTTCGTATATACATTCAGAATATATCGTTCAACTTTCAGATAATGGGATTATTGGTTTTTTGTTATTCCTAATGCTTTATTATTGGGTTGGGATTAGAATTTTACGAAAAGTTAAGAAAGATAAAAAAAATGGACGTTGTATGCTGGGTGGCTTACTTGGGATGTTGTTTTTGTTTCTAACTGCATGGGCATGGGAATTTCCTCAATATTTTATTTGTCTTGGAGTATTGATAGGTTATTGTCAGAATGGATTAGGAAATCCTACTTCACTTAAACCATTTAACTCGTGAAAAAAAAGATATTATTTGTATTGCTATCATTTGGGATTGGAGGCACTACTGTAAGTGTACGTAACCTCGTGTCGGTGTTGGATAAAACCAAATATGATATAACAGTATGGTGTCTCAATGAACAAGGTATACTGCAATGGATGTATGATAGTATACCTCGACTAAAAACTAATTTCGTTGCACAGGCATTAGCTCTTTGGGGATGGCGAGAAGAAAAGAATTGGCTCCGCCGAATATTGGCTGCAGGCATCCGAAAATTAGCCCACTATCCTAAAATCCGTCAGTTCTTAGTTAAACAATCTATATCTTCATGCATTGGCAATCGAGTTTTCGACACTGTGGTCGCGTGTCAAGAGGGGCATGCTTCGTATGTAGTTTCGCTTATCAATGCAAAAAATCGTGTAGCATGGGTAAGGTGTGACTATAACGAGTATTTTAAAACGCTTCATGGTCGTAAAGAATCTTTTTACGAAAAATACAATCATGTGGTGTGCGTTTCTGAAAAAACCAGAGATAATTTCGTCAAAATTTATCCTGAATACGACAAAAAAACTCATTGTATTTATAATCCGCAGGATTCCTCTCTTATAACATCGCAAGCCGATATTGACGACTATGATAATCGCTTCGACATCGATACCGATAAAATAATTTTAGTATCGCTTGGGCGACTCAATAAAGTGAAACGCTTTGATCAAATACCATCTATTGCTCGCAAACTTGTGGATAATGGATTGCAATTTGTATGGTATGTGATAGGTGATGGTGAGGAAAAGCAAACTATAGCTAATGAGATACTAAAGCACAAAGTCGAAGACTATGTAAAAATGCTTGGAGGCAAAAGCAACCCCCATTTTTATATTAAGAGAGCCTATTTATATGTGTGCCTTTCATCGTCAGAGGCTTGTCCAAGAGTGGTAAACGAAGCCAAGATATTGTCTACACCTGTCGTTTCGACAGATTTTCCAACCATTTACGAATATATTGAAGATGGAGTGAATGGTAGGATAGTGCGATTAGAAGATGTATCACAAGTAATAACAGAATTGTTAAATAATCAAGAACTATATTCAAATATAAAAAAAGAAATAACTGATTTTACTTTTGATAACAGTAATTTGATAAAACAATTAGAAGAGATTTTGTAATTTCGTAAAAAATCACAAAAATATTATACGTTTTAATACTTAGTCTTCAAGATTGATAAATAACTTTTTTGCTACATCAGGGGAGAATCTGAGCTTTTCTACACAGAAGTTTCATAGAATGTTAGTAAAAGGATTTGTGAAAATATAGATAGGAACCCTATTTATAGTTATATCTATAGGATAGAAATCATATACAAATATAAATCTATTTAAATTAATGGAGAAAAAACGTTATTATTAGTCGTGTTTATTTGCTAGTGATAAGTCTTCTTATTTTTTAATTACTGATAGATTTATTATAGTAATTTAAAAATGATTCTAATGTATTTGATGTTAAATACATATTTAATAGACTAAAATTAATATATTATGAAAAAAGCACTTATTACAGGAGTTACCGGTCAAGATGGTAGTTATTTGAGCGAATTTTTAATAGAAAAAGGATATGATGTTCATGGTATAATACGTCGTAGTTCGGTGGATTATCGTGAGCGTATTGCTCATCTTGAGGGGCATCCACACTTTCATCTTCATTATGGTGATTTGGGAGATTCTATGTCGTTGGTAAAGGTTATAGGAATGGTAAAACCTTATGAAATATATAATCTTGCAGCACAAAGTCATGTTCAGGTTAGTTTTGATTCTCCTGAATTTACAGCTGATATTGATGCAACGGGAGTTCTTAGAGTATTGGAGGCAGTGCGAGCTTGCGGATTAGAGAATACATGTCGCATATATCAGGCTTCTACATCTGAACTTTATGGTAAAGTGGAAGAAGTACCTCAAAATGAAAATACTCCATTTCACCCATATTCACCATATGCAGTAGCAAAATTATATGGATATTGGATAGTAAAGGAATATCGTGAGGCATATAATATGTTCTGTTGCTCAGGAATATTATTTAATCATGAGTCTGAACGTAGAGGGGAAACGTTCGTAACACGAAAAATCACTCTTGCTGCTGCACGTATTGCACAAGGTTTGCAAGATTGTTTGTATTTAGGAAACCTTTCTTCATTAAGAGATTGGGGGTATGCAAAAGATTATGTGGAATGTATGTGGTTGATTCTTCAAAATGATAAACCTGAAGATTTTGTTATAGCAACTGGTGTTCAACACTCTGTGAGAGACTTTACTTATTTAGCTTTTAAATATGCAGGAATTGAATTGAAGTTTGAAGGTGAAGATATGGAGGAAAAAGGAATATGTGTTTCTGGACCGGAGCATCTTATTGGTAAAACTCTTGTTGCTGTATCAGAAGATTTTTATCGTCCTACAGATGTTGTTAATTTGTGGGGAGATCCAACTAAAGCAAGGGCTAAATTAGGTTGGAATCCTGCTAAAACAACTTTTGAAGAACTTGTTAAGATAATGGTAGAGCATGATATGGCAAAGATTGCTTCAGAAGGTGCAGCGGCAAAAGTACGTATGAATCTTGCAGAATATTTAGAAAAAGGTATTGTGAAGTAGTAATTATTTCATTAACACTTATATGAAAAAAGTTTTTGTTAGTGGTTGTTATGATTTGTTGCATTCTGGGCATATAGAATTTTTTAGACAAGCAGCAGAATATGGTGAACTATATGTGGGTATAGGTAGTGATAAAACAATATTGAACTATAAACATCATAATACTACATATAGCGAGGAAGAACGTCTTTTTATGGTTAAGAGTATTCGCTATGTAAAAGAGGCATATATTAATGCAGGTAGTGGAATATTAGATTTTATACCTACGCTTGATATAGTTAAACCTGATATTTTGGTTGTGAATAGCGATGGAGACAGCGAAAGTAAACGCAAACTTTGTAAAGAATGTGGTATAGAATATATTGTTCTTGATCGTACACCATATAAAGGATTGGAAGCTCGTAGTAGCACTGATTTAAAGAAAACTTTTTGTAAAATACCGACAAGATTAGATATTGCTGGTACATGGATAGATCAACCTTATGTAAGTAAATATTTTCCAGGGTGGGCAATAACAATATCGTTGGAACCAACTTTTGAAATAAGAGAACGTTGTGGACTTAGTACATCTACGCGTAATGTTATTCGTAGTATATGGCCGAATCAATTGCCAGATATGAACCCAGAAACATTAGCACGCTTGATTTTTTGCTATGAGAATAATCCAGAACGTTGTGACGGTATAGTTAGTGGAGCACAAGATGCTATTGGTATATGTGTTCCTGGTTTATCGAGACATTATTATGATAGTAAATTTTGGCCCGAGACTATTGAAACTTGTAATGAAGAATCTATCCTATCATGGTTAGAACAGCATTTGATAATGATCCCTATGGAACCTCGTTGTGTTGATTGTTCAGTAGTAGAAGGAAGTAATATTACGAGAGAAAAGGTTGCTGCTTTGGCAGATGCTGCTGTTCGTTGTTGGAAGTCTATTCATACATTGGATTTGAAAGGGTTCGCTCAATCATATCAAGATAGTTTTAATGCTCAAATAGCCATGTTCCCTGCTATGATTCAAGGAAGTGTACAAAGCTATATTGACAAATATAAGGATGTAGTAATGGCTTATAAAATGCCAGGTGCAGGTGGTGGTGGATATTTGGCTTGTGTTGTAGAAGATGCAATGAAATTTGTAGATAAATATCCAGAAGCAATAGTGTTGAAAATACGTCGCAATAATTCGTAATAGAAATGAAATCAAAAACAATAGAAAAGAAGTATTTATTAGCTTTTGTACTTGTAACAATTTGCTTTGCTTTGTGGGGATTTGCTAATGATATAACAAATCCAATGGTAAAGGCTTTTTCTAAAATATTTAGAATGAGTGTTACTGATGGAACGTTAGTGCAAGTTGCATTCTATGGAGGTTATTTTTGTATGGCATTACCAGCAGCATTGTTTATACGTAAATTTAGTTATAAAGTGGGGCTTTTAGTGGGTTTGGGGTTATATGCAGTAGGATCATTGATGTTTTTACCTGCTCAATTGATTGGCAGTTATTATCCTTTCCTCTTATCTTATTTTATACTCACTTGTGGATTATCGTTTTTGGAGACATCGGCAAATCCTTACATATTGTCTATGGGAAATTCAGAAAATGCTACAAGACGATTAAATCTTGCACAAGCATTTAACCCAATAGGCTCTCTTTTGGGTATGTATGTTGCAATGAATTTTATACAAAATAAATTAAATCCTTTAAGTACAAGTGAACGAGCGATACTTAGTGAATCTCAATTTGAGATGATAAAAGAAGCTGATTTATCAGTGTTATCTGCTCCATATATAGTAATAGGTATTGTGTTAATTGTTATGTTTGTTTTATTCGCGGTGTTTTTACCAAAATCTCGTGATACCAAAGAAAATGTTTCTGAAAGTATTACTAAAATAGTAAAAAGGTTGTGGTCTAATAAACGTTATAGGTATGGAGTTGTAACTCAATTCTTTTATGTAGGAGTCCAGATAATGTGTTGGACATTTATAATACAATATGGTACTTCTGTCTTTATGAAAGAGGGAATGTCTGAACTTGATGCAGAGGTTACTTCTCAAAAGTACAATATAATTGCAATGATTGCTTTTTGTGTAAGTAGGTTTATTTGTACGTGGCTGATGAAATATATTAAGGCTTCAAAATTACTGACTTTATTTTCATGTCTTGCTATTTGTTTAATGTTAGGTGTTATTTTTGTTGGAGGCCGTTTGGGATTATATAGTTTAGTTGCAGTTTCAGCGTGTATGAGTTTAATGTTTCCAACTATATACGGAATAGCACTCAATGATGTAGGTGATGATGCGAAATTAGGAGCAGCAGGACTTATAATGGCAATTTTAGGAGGAAGTTTATTGCCACCTTTACAAGCAGTTATAATAGATGGAAATAGATTGCTTGGAATGTCTTCAATAAATATTAGTTTTATTATTCCATTGCTTTCGTTCGTTGTAATTATGATATACTCTTTAAATATTAGTAGAAATAGAATATGAAACGATATTGCCAAACACTTCAACTTGTTAATGATGAGGAGATGATTTCTAAGTATGTAGAAGTACATACTAATGTATGGCCAGAAATTATAGAAGGACAACGTAGAGTAGGAATACTTGATATGCAGATTTATTGTAAAGGAAATATTCTATTTATGATATGTGATACAGTAGATGATTTTGATTGGGAGCGTGATATGGCATTATTGTCAAAATTGCCTCGACAAGCAGAATGGGAAGCTTACGTGTCGCAATTCCAAGGTTGTAGAGCAGATGCTCGTAGTGATGAGAAATGGCAAATAATGGAAAGAATATTTTAAATAGAATTTATTATGGAAAAGAATAGTAAAATATATGTTGCAGGTCATCAAGGAATGGTTGGCTCGGCTATAGTTAGAGAATTACAACGTCAAGGATATAATGATATAATAACTCGTACACATAAGGAATTAGATTTGTGTAATCAACAAGCGGTAAATGATTTCTTTGAAACTGAAAAACCAGAGTATGTTTTTTTTGCAGCGGCAAAAGTAGGTGGTATTGTTGCAAATCAGTCGTCATTGGCAGATTTTATGTACGACAATATGATTTTGGAAATGAATGTCATTAATGCTGCATGGCGTAATGGTTGTAAAAAACTTGAATTCTTAGGTAGTAGTTGTATTTATCCTCGTATGGCGCCACAACCAATAAAAGAAAGTTATCTACTTACAGGAGAGTTAGAAAAAACTAATGAAGCATACGCTCTTGCAAAAATAAGTGGTTTGAAATATTGCGAATATTTGAATGTTCAATATGGTACAGATTTTATAAGTCTTATGCCGACAAATCTTTATGGTCCTAATGACAATTATCACCCTGAACATTCTCATGTATTACCTGCGTTGATACGTCGTTTTCATGAAGCAAAAGAGAATGGGCTCAATGAAGTAACTTGTTGGGGAGATGGTAGCCCATTGAGAGAATTTTTATATGTTGATGATTTGGCAAATCTTTGTGTGTTTTTGATGAATAATTACACTGGAAATGAAACTGTTAATGCAGGAACAGGAAAGGAGATAAGTATAAAAGATTTGACGGAGTTAGTTGCAAAGATAGTAGGATACGAAGGTAAAATAAAATGGGATACAAGTCGTCCGAACGGAACACCTAGAAAATTATTAGATGTAAGTAAAGCAGAAAGTCTTGGCTGGAAATATAAAGTGGAACTTGAAGATGGAATACGTTTAAGTTATGCAGATTTTCTTAACAATCCAATGAGAGCAGAAAGATAATAATGATAAAACAACAATTATGAACAATACCCATGTAGTAATAATGGCGGGGGGTGTAGGCAGTAGATTTTGGCCATTGAGTACACCCGAATATCCAAAGCAATTTATAGATATACTTGGTTGTGGAAGAACGCTGATACAACTTACGGTAGATAGATTCAAAGGCGTATGTAATGATGAAAATTTTTGGATCGTAACAAATGAAAGTTATGTAGATATAGTACGTAAGCAATTGCCAACAATTCCAGAAAATCATATATTGGCAGAGCCGGCTGCTCGTAATACTGCACCTTGTATAGCATTGGCGTGTTGGAACATACGAAAAGAAAATCCAAATGCAAATGTAGTTGTAACGCCTGCCGATGCTGTTGTAATGAATGTTGAAGAATTTCGTAGAGTAATAAACAATGCACTTGATTTTACGACAGATAAAGATGCTATTGTTACTATTGGAATAAAACCTTCACGACCAGAAACAGGCTATGGTTATGTAGAAACTTCCGATAATATAAAAGGTAAAATTTGTAAAGTAAAAGAATTTAAAGAAAAACCAGATTTACAAACTGCACAGACGTATTTAGACAAAGGTAATTACTTGTGGAATGCAGGTATATTTATATGGAATGTAAATACAATAGTACGATCTATTACAAAATACAAACAAAACATTGCAGGAGATATGGACAATATTATGACAACAGGTAATGTGAAAGAAATATTTCCACAATGCGAAAAGATTTCCATTGACTTTGCGGTTATGGAACCGGCATCAAAAGAAAATAAAGTCTTTACACATCCAGCAGATTTTGGATGGAGTGATTTAGGTAATTGGGCTTCGTTATATGATAAATTGCAGAAAGACGAGTATGAAAATGCCTCTGTAGGAAATGTGAGATTTTTTGAATGTAATGATTGTGTTGTTCATACGGAAGATGCAAAGAAAGTTGTATTACAAGGATTAAATGGCTATATAGTGTCTGAAAAGAATGGACAATTGCTAATATGTAAACGTAGCGAAGAACAACGTATAAAAGAGTTTAATGAAGCTAATACATAAATAAAGAACATGATGAAGAAGTATTTAAAATTAATATACAACTTGTTATTTACAATTATTCCCTCTTTATATTATCAACTATATAGTGGAGTTTCTATAAATTACACTAATAAATTTTCGGGGGGGGTAAAAATTATAAAAAATAATTTTTTTAATCGTCTCTTATTAGGCACCAAAAATGGTAAATTAGTAATAGGAGACAATTTTAAATGTAATAATAAAATAAAATCTAATTCTATAGGTTTGATACAGCCTTGTGTTTTTAATATAGCAGCACATGGAAGTAAAATAATAATAGGAAACAATGTTGGAATATCTGGTTCAACACTATGTGCTACAACATCTATTACAATAGGAGATAATGTGTTAATAGGTTCAGGTTGTTTAATAAGCGATACAGATTCCCATCCAATTAATTGGAAAGATAGATTGATTAATAAGAATGAGAAAACAAAAAAATCTCCAATTGTTATTAAAAATAATGTATTTATTGGGGCTAGATGTATTATATTAAAAGGTGTTACAATTGGCGAGGGTTCTGTTGTTGGTGCGGGCTCTGTTGTTTCTAAAGATGTTCCATCGTATAGTGTTGTATGTGGTAATCCTGCATGTGTAGTAAAAACGTTAAAAGTTTGAAATGAATAGAATAATGAAAATAGCAGTTATTTTAACTTGTTTTAATCGCAAGGATCAAACATTAAGTTGCTTGACATCATTATATCAAGTCCTTGATGTATATAATAAGCAAAATGATGATAAAATAGACCTCTTTGTATATTTAACTGATGATGGATGTACTGATGGTACAGGTGATGCAGTCAAAACCTACTTCTCAGACAAAGATATTACCATTCTTCAAGGTACTGGAAATCTATTTTGGGCAGGAGGTATGAGATTTGCATGGAAGGAAGCATTAAAAAAACACAGCGAATGGGATTTTTATCTGTTGCTTAATGATGATACTGATTTGTTGGATAATTTATTTATCGAATTATTTGATACTCATAAATATTGCTTAGATAACTATAAACAATCAGGTGTTTATTCAGGTATAACAACATCAAAAAATGATCATACAAAAATGACATATGGAGGAAATGTGTGGACAAATCGTTTCCTGGGCAAATCAATAAGACTTAATCCTATTGGAAAGCCACAGTTGTGTGATACGACTAATGCAAATATTTTTTTAGTTGCAAAAGATGTGGTGGGGAAGATTGGGATCTTTTATGAAGGCTTTCAACATGGAGCAGCAGATTACGACTACTCTAATATGGCACGAAAAAAGCATATCCCGGTTTTGCTGACTGCAAACTTCTGTGGTAGATGTGATAATGATCATAAAAGTCCAAAAGAGATAGAAGATTATATAAAAAGTATACCTTTGTCCGAAAGAAAAAAATATTTTAATCATCCATTACATTCAAATAAAGATTATTTGAAATATATTCGCAGAACATCACCTATGCGTCTCCTGATGGTATGGATAGGTAGGATGTTAAATCTATATGCACCAAAAGTTTATTATAAATTAAACAGAGTTAGATACTAATTAACCCATCATGCAAATCTTAGTAACAGGTGGAGCGGGATTTATAGGCTCGCATACATTGGTGGAACTTTATCAGGCAGGGCATAGTGCGGTGGTAGTCGATAATTTGAGTAACTCATCGAAAGAATCGCTCAAAAGAGTGGCAGAACTTTGCAAAGTAGAGCAAATTCCATTCTATGAAGTAGATATTCGCGACAAGGAAGGACTTGAAAAGATAATGACTGCACATAAATTTGATGCATGCATACATTTCGCAGGTTTGAAAGCAGTTGGAGAAAGCGTTGAAAAACCTTGGCTTTATTACGAAAACAACATCAACGGCACACTTGTCTTGATGCAAATACTTGAAAAACATAACTGTAAGAACATAATATTCTCCTCATCAGCCACAATTTACGGAGAACCTGCCGAAATGCCGATCACAGAAAACTGTCCGAAAGGCGTTTGCACAAATCCGTACGGTTGGACCAAAAGTATGTTGGAGCAGGTGCTTACAGATATACAAAAAGCAGATAAAGAGTGGAATGTAGTCTTGCTTAGATATTTCAACCCTATTGGAGCACACAAAAGCGGCAGAATAGGCGAGAATCCGAACGGCATTCCGAATAATCTTATGCCGTATATCACGCAGGTAGCCATAGGAAAACGAGAAAAACTCAATGTATTCGGCAACGATTACAACACAGCAGACGGCACAGGCGTAAGAGATTACATTCACGTTGTAGATTTGGCAAAAGCACACGTAAGTGCCTTAAAAGCAATCAATAAGAACTGCGGATTAGAGATATATAACGTTGGAACAGGCAGAGGATATTCCGTTTTGGAAGTTGTAAAAGCCTTTGAAAAAGCCAACGATTT
>CALCUN010000149.1 GCA_937906975.1 uncultured Bacteroidales bacterium | reverse complement strand
TTTTGGGAGTTTTTCAAAAGCGGTATAATAATAACGATACTGACTTTCTTAGTGTCAGTATCGTTACTTTTAATCTTGTAAAATTTTCTCTTAGCTTTAGATTTTTTTTTCTTAGCTTTAGAAAATTTTCTCTTAGCTTTATTTTTTTATTTCTTAGACTTATTTCATCTTACTTGCAGCCTTGACAAATGAGATAAACAATGGGCTTGGTGCCTCTACGGTTGAGCGATATTCTGGGTGATATTGTACTCCTACAAAGTAAGGATGAGATGGAATTTCTACAACTTCCACTAAATTAGTGTTAGGATTGATTCCTGTTGCTTGCATTCCTGCTGCTTCAAACTGTGATAAATATTCGCTATTGAACTCATAACGATGACGATGTCTTTCGCTTATTAATTCTTCTCCGTAAGCCTCGAAAATTTTACTGCCTTTTATTAACTTACATTCGTAAGCTCCTAAACGCATTGTGCCACCCATATTTGTAAGGTTCTTTTGTGTTTCCATCATATCAATAACTGGGTGTGTGGTTGAGCCCATCATTTCAACAGAGTGTGCATCTTTAAATCCTAATACGTTTCTTGCAAACTCTATTACGGCACATTGCATTCCAAGACAAATACCTAAGAATGGAATATTGTTTTCTCTTGCATATTTTACGGCAATTATTTTTCCTTCTATGCCACGTGAGCCAAAACCTGGCGCAACTAATATCCCGTGTAAGCCACCTAAGATTTCATCTAATGAGTTTTGTTTTTCTTCTACTTCTTCTGAGTGAATCCATTTAAGCTTTACATTGCATTGTAGCGTTGCTCCTGCATGAATAAAGGCTTCTGAAATTGATTTGTACGCATCTTTCAACTCAACATACTTACCTACTAATCCAATTGTTACTTCTGTCATTGGATTTTTTAGTTTGTATAGGAAGGATTTCCACTTTTCTAAATTAGGTTCGCCTTTCGCTGTAAGGCCAAGCTTCTTTAATACTTGTATGTCTAATCCTTCTTTAAGCATGTTAAAGGGTACTTCGTAAATTGTGGAAGCGTCTTTTGATTCTATTACAGAGGCTCTTTCCACATTGCAGAATAGAGAAATTTTATCTCTAACGCTTTCTGTTAAATCGTGTTCTGTTCTGCAAACTATTATATCTGGTTGGATACCTTGTTGCAACATTTCTTTAACTGAATGTTGTGTTGGTTTTGTTTTTAATTCTCCTGCAGCAGCAAGGTAAGGTATGTATGTAAGGTGTATAACTATTGCGTTACCTTCAAGTTCCCATTTTAATTGTCTAATACTTTCTAAGAAAGGTAGCGATTCTATATCTCCAACTGTGCCACCTATTTCGGTAATAACGAAATCGTATTCTCCTGTTTCGCCTAAAAGTTTAACTCTTCTTTTTATTTCGTCTGTAATGTGAGGAATTACTTGAACAGTACCGCCAAGGTAATCTCCTTTTCTTTCCTTTTCTATTACAGCTTGGTAAATTCTTCCTGTGGTTACGTTATTTGCTTGAGAAGTTCTAACGTTAGTAAATCTCTCGTAGTGTCCTAAGTCAAGATCTGTTTCTGCTCCATCTTCGGTTACATAACATTCTCCGTGTTCGTATGGATTCAGTGTTCCTGGATCTATGTTTATGTATGGATCTAACTTTTGTATTGTTACTTTATAGCCTCTTGATTTTAGCAATACGGCTAATGATGATGAAATTATCCCCTTTCCTAATGAGGAAGTAACACCTCCTGTAACGAAAACATATTTTGTATTGTGCATAATCGTCAATTGTTTTTATAAAATTAAATAACGAACTGCAAAGGTAAAGAAAAAAAATCTCTTTATAAAATTATTTTAATTATTTCTTCTGCTTTAAGATTTAAAGCATCAAAGGAAAAATCTGCTTGATTGTAAAAAATCTCTCTTTCTTGAAGGGTTTTTGTTATATATTCAAGAGCCTCTTCGTCCGTTTTATCACGCAACAAAGGACGAACGCGTTTTGAAATTTTATGTCTTGAAACTATCGCAGCAGGACTAAGTTTCAAATAAATAGAAACACCATTTGCTTTCACCCACTGCATATTATCGTTAAAGCAAACAAGCCCCCCTCCTGTTGAAACTACAATATTATCTTTTTCTTGTAAGGTTAGAAGATATTTTCTCTCTAATAGCCGAAATGTTTCTTCACCATATTTTTTAAAAATGTCGCTTACGCTAAGTTTATATTGATTTTCTATTTCTTTGTCGGTGTCTATGAAGGTATAATTCATAAGTTTTGCTAATCGTTTGCCGATTGTGCTTTTTCCACTCAACATATAACCAACAATAAACACCTTCATAAAAACTATCTTGCGTAAGCAGTTAGACCAATGTGTGCAAAATCTTTTTCAAAATATTTAAATAATCCAACAACTGCCACCATTGCTGCATTGTCTGTTGTATAAGAAAATTTAGGTATAAAGACCTCGCATTTATGTTTCGCTCCCAATTCTTGAAGTCTTGCTCTTAATTCTGAATTTGCCGAAACTCCTCCTGCAACTGCTATGGTTTTTATCTTTGTGTCTTTGATTGCTTTTTCAAACTTATTAAGTAAAGAATCTACAACCGCTTTTTGAACTGAGGAGGCTATATCTGCAATATTTTCTTCTATGTAATTAGGATTTTCTTTAAGCTTATCTCTAAGCGTATAAAGGATACTTGTTTTTAATCCTGAGAAACTATAATCGTAATTCTTTATATGACTTTGTGAAAATTTAAGAATAGGTTGTCCTTGCTTTGCTAATCTATCAATATGTGGGCCTCCCGGATAAGGTAATGAAAGGATTTTTGCTGCTTTATCAATAGTTTCTCCTGCCGCATCGTCAATTGTCTGTCCAATTATTTGCATTTTTCTTGCGTTTTCTACCAAAACAATTTGTGTATTACCACCCGAAACAAGCAAACACAAGAAAGGAAACTCAGGAACCTTTTGCTCAGGAGTATCTTTTATGAAATGCGCCAACACATGCGCCTCTAAATGATTAACATCTATTAGAGGTATATTCAAGGCTCTTGCAAAACTTTTCGCAAAACTAACACCCACCAAAAGCGAACCCATAAGTCCCGGACCTCTTGTAAAGGCTACGGCTGAGAGTTGTTGTTTTGTGATTTTTGCATCCTTTAATGCCTTATCAACAACAGGGATAATATTTTGCTGATGCGCCCTTGAAGCAAGCTCCGGTACGACTCCACCATATTCTTTGTGAACTTGCTGAGAGGCAATAACGTTTGATAAAACACAAAACTCGCTATCAATTACAGCGCATGAAGTATCATCACAAGAAGACTCTATTGCTAAAATATAAAACATAATCTTAAATTTATATTGCAAAGGTAGTAAAAAAAGATGTATATTTGCAAACTAATAAAGTAAATGAAAAAACAAACAACCAAAACAATCCTATTAAAGACTCTAAAAGTGTTAGGAAAAACACTTTTAGGCATATTTATCTTCCTTTATCTTCTAATTGCAATCCTTAATAGCACCATTGTACAATCGTTTTTAGCAGCCAAAGCCTCGGACTATTTTTCAAAAGAATGGAAAGCCAAAGTATCTATTGGCGGATTGGAAATTCGTCCTTTATTGACTGTTGGATTAAAAGACGTATATCTTGAAAATCCGCAAAAAGATACAGTTGCAACCGTAGGATATTTACAAGCAAGTCTTAAAAACACCGAATTTGTAAAAGGATTAGAATTTTCCAACGTAAGACTTGATGATGTAAACTTTAACTTAGATATAACAAATGGTAAACTTAATCTAAATTTCATAATAGATTATTTCAAAAGTGATAAACCTAAAGAGGATAAAAAAAGACCTCCTTATGTAATCAAAGTAGATAGATGTAGATTAAACAATGTTAATTTTTCTTTAAACCTAAATGACAGTCCAACTCCTATTCCTGAATTTGGCGTTGCGGTAAATCACATGCAATATAGACAAATCAATGGAGTTTTAGACGATATTACGGTAATAAACGACTCAATCAATGTAAACATCAAAAGATTCTCTGCAAAAGAACGCTCAGGTGTTAATTTAGAAAACCTAAAAGGAAAATTTACTGTTAGCCCAAAAGGAATTATTTGCAGAAGTATGCAAGTAAAAACCGCAGAATCCAATCTAAGACTATACGCCAGTATAAAAACCACAAGCTGGAAAACATATTCTTACTTCATTGACTCTGCCGATTGTTTTCTTTTTCTTCAAAGAGGCAGTAAAGTCGGTTTAAAAGACGCAACCTATTGGGCTCCTATGCTAAAAGGATTTGACCAAAAATGTGAAATAGGAGCTATTATAAAGGGAACTGTTGCCGATGCTAAATGTTCTTTCCTTGAATTAAAGACAGGCGAAACATACGTAAAGGGAAAAGGTAGCGTAAAGGGCTTACCCGATATGGAAAAGACGGTTTTTGATGTAGAATTATCAGAATTAAAAACCTCTTCTGAAGACTTCAATAAAATAGAGTTTGGAGAAATGCTCTCAAACGTAAAATTACCAGAACTTCTACATAGTTTAGGAGAAATATCCGCAACAGCAGAGTTCAAAGGCTTGCTACACAACTTTGAAGCCAATGCAGAAATAGCAACAAACATAGGAAAAGTAAATTTAAAAGGAGCTTCCGAGCGCGAAAACGTAGAAGATAACATAACATACAAAGCAAAAATACAATCAGAACACTTTGATTTAGGAAAATTCCTTGGAGTTGAAATCCTTGGAGGAGGAATAGTTGATGTAGATGCCAAAGCCAAGGTAGGAGATTTAAAAGATCTTAAATGCGATTTAATAGCCAATTTAAAAGACTTTAACATCAACAACAACAAATACAACTCCATAGAAATAGAAGGCGAAATGAACGAAGGCGTTGTTAGCGCCCAATGCGACATCATTGACAATGCAGCAGTAATCAACCTAAATTGTGAAATGGATATGCTAAACAATATGAGTTTAGTGCTAAGAGGAGATTTAAACGAAGTAAATCTTCAAAAAATGAACTTCTTTAATTTTCCAGATACCACAACCCTTATTTCAACCGACATAATCGCAAGAGTAAACGGCTTTGATTTAGATTCACTAAGGGGATTTATTGATTTTAGAAACGCAATGATTACCACAAAAAATAAGAATTACGATATAGACTACCTTAATATAAGAACAAGAAACGACAGCACCGCCAACACTCTTTCACTCAACTCCAACATCTTTTCACTTGTAGCAGAAGGCAAATACAATATTTCTACACTTACAAACAACATAACAAGCCTTATTGACAAATACATTCCAGACTTTTCATTGCTTTCATCAAATAAAGAAAACACAAAAACCACAACAAAACATAGTCAAACAAACCCATCAAACGACAATATAAACCTTAAATTAGAGATAAAAGACTTCGCAACCATTTCCGAATTGTTTGCACTCAAGATGAACATAGCACCACAAACAACACTATTAGCTAAGATTAATCCTGAGCAAAACCTAAATCTTGACTTAAAATCCGATTATTTTGTTTACCAAACCTACATTTTTGAAAACATAGACTTAACCTCACAAACAGAAGAAGAGAAATTCAAAAACCATTTAAAAGTAAACAACATAAAAATCAGCGACAGTCTAAGTTTAAGAGCGAACGACCTAATCCTTGACTTCACAAAAAATGATATAGACTTAGCTTTAAAAGCAGGAAAAAGTGAAGAAGACGAATTGTCTGCACAACTAAACTTCAAAGGCTTTCTAACCCAAAACGGATTACAAGGCTACTTTAAAAAATCCTTTATAAACATCGTTAAATCCAAAGTTGAGTTAAACGAAAACCACACCCTACTCTACTTTGACCAAAGCTTATCGCTAATGAACTTTAGTTTAAAACAAAACAAAGGCTCCATCACACTCAAAGGCGAAATATCCGACAAGCCAAACAACAAATTAGACGTAATATTTAAAAACTTAGACATATCAGCCTTTAACCCTATTTTAAATAAATTTGGATTAAACCTAAAAGGCGAAATAAACGAAAAAGTAGTACTTAGAAACATTTTAACTAACTTTAACCTCACTTCCAATTTAGAAATAAACAACCTATCAATTAACGACATCGCACTTGGAAAAGCAACATTCAATGTAAACAACGCCCTAACAAAAGACATTTTTGCAACAAACATAAAAATGCAATACAAAAACCCTAATAACAAAACAACACTTCCTTTATCAATAAGCGGTTTTATAAACACCAAAAACGAAAAAGACAACCTTGATTTAACACTTTCTACCGACAACCTTAACCTTAAAATAATACAACCATTCCTTAGCTCTCTAAGCTCCGATATTGGAGGTACACTTTACACAAAAGACCTTAAAATCAAAGGGCCTTTCACTCAACCAAACATAACCGGCACAATAGAGGCAAATAATGCGCATTTCAAAATCGATATGCTCAACACCACCTACCACTTTAACGACAAGATTTATTTAAACAACAACACTTTTACTTTTAAAAACTTCACCCTTTCAGATAAACAACAAAACAAAATCAGACTAAAGGGCGATATAACCCACACTAACTTTACCAACTTCGATATTAACATCACAGCCTTAGCCGATAAATTAAAAATACTTGACACAGACGAATACTCAGACCAAATGTACTATGGCTCAGCCTATGCCTCAGCCACAGCAGAAATAAAAGGAGATTTGAATCACCTTGACATAAACGTAGCAGCTCGCACCGAACGAGGCACAAACCTAACAGTACCCGTATCAAGCAAGATGTCTGCCGATGAAAACGCCTTCATCAAATACATAACCATAGAAGACACAACCTCAAACATACCTCTACCAATAATAGAGGAAGAAAACCAATCTCTAACCTATAACATAATAGTAGATTTGGAAGTAAACCCAGATGCCCAACTTATAATACCAATGAATTTCAATCAATTAAAAGGAGATTTATCAGCAAAGGGCAACGGAAACCTAAGAATAGACGTAAGCAGTCAAAACCCACTAAGTTTAATGGGTACAATAGAAATAGATAACGGACAATTCAAAATGTCTGTTATGAATATGATGGCAAAAACCTTTGACATAGAACAAGGAGGTACGCTTACTTGGACAGGAGAGCCAGCAGAAGGAATCTTAGACCTACAAGCCGTTTACAAAACCAAAGCCTCACTAATGCCAATTCTTGGTACCGAATACTCAAAAGCCGTAGATGTTCACTCCATAATCAAGCTTACAGGAGAAATGATGAACCCTCAGCCACTCTTTGACATAAGATTGCCAAACACAGACGACAACACAGTAGAAAGACTCTTTATGAACATAGACCGAAACAACGAAAAAGCAATGCTTGAACAAACAGTTTCGCTTCTATTCCTACACCAATTCTACTCCTCTGAAGGAAATTATGAAAACACTGTAATGGAAACAGGAATATCCTCTGCATTCGAGGCAGCCTTTGGGCAAATCAGCGGTATGCTTAGCGATGTGATAAAAATCGTTGATGTAAATATGAACTACTCACGCGGAAACGAAACAACATCTGACCAATTTGACGTAAACCTATCAAGAGATTACGGAAAATGGGTTGTAAATGTCAATTCCTCTTTCGGAACAGGCGACAACGTATCAACAACCAACCAAGAAACAAACGCAATCATAGGAGACGCATACGTAGAATACAAAATGACAGACGCATTCCGCATCAGAGTATTCAATCGTTCCAACGCCAACGACTTCACAAAATACAACATCTCACCATTTACGCAAGGCGTTGGTTTGTTCTACCGCAAGCAATTCGGAACAATATCCGAAATCTTCCAAAGAAAGAAAAATAAATTAGATTAAAAACTTAAAGAAAAGCCTAATCCTGTTGTTAAAACTGCTGAACTACCATTTGGAGTAAAGAAGTTATTATAAGAAACATCAGGTCTAATACCCCAAGACATATTATCATTTATAGAAAATGACATATAACCATTTTGCATATTAACCTTCTTTACAACCTCTATAGCATCAAGAGCAGAAGCCACGCCAACAATCACATGAATACAAGAGGTCAAAATTTGAACATAAGAAAGCATTTCCTTAGTTGATTCATTATCAGAAGACTTCTTTATAGCCTCCATACCAAACATCAAGCCAGGAAAAGCAACCGAAGACCACGCAACATATTCCCAACCCTTATCCATATTAGTAGCGTAAAGCTGTCCCCAACCAGGAAGAACAAAAGAAAGCAATCCTGCACCAAAAACAGATTTATGCTTTGGCATTATCCACACCAAAGGAATATTAGTATCAGTTACAAATCTATTGTTTTTATTTACATAAATATTACTATTAGCCAAATAAAAATCCTCAGTCAATACACGAGAATCTTCCTCTTGCTCAACTTCCTCTTCTTCAAACAAGCTATTTACCTTTACCTTACTATCATAAAAAGCATAATCTCCCACAAAAGTAATTGTCTTTGGAAGGAAAACACTTCTTAAACTCTCACAATAAGCAAAAGCATAGTCTTCTATTTCCTTCATTCCATCAGGAAGTTCAATAGAGCTAAGATTCTTACAACCCGAAAACGCACCATGTCTTATAGAAACAAGATTATCAGGAAGCTCAACAGAGGTTAAATTTGTACAATTCTTAAACATTCCACTGCTTATATGCTTTATGCTATCAGAAAGCACAACATTTGTCAATCCACTACAACTTGCAAAGCAGTAATTACCAATTTCTTTTACACTATTAGGAATAAAAACCGAAGTAAGCTTACTTAGACCAAAGAAAGCCTTAGTTCCAATTGAAGTTACATTATAAGCAACATTATTATTATTAGTTACAACAGTAGGAATATCCATTTGAGGAAAATCCTTAATACACTTAACTATCAAAACCTCATCTTCGCCAATCACCTCATAAATAAGTCCATCTACTCTAAACTGTTCTTGAGCGAAAATAGTATTAACACTAAATAAAACGCAGATAAATAATAGTAATCTTTTCATTTCAAAAAACAATAGTTATTTAATAAAAACACTTCCTTTGCAAATTTATAACTATTTTTGCTAAAAACTATAATTTTTTCAAATAAACTTCACTTTTTTAAAAACAAAACAAAACAAAAACGCTCGTAAGTCAAAATTATAGAAGCAAAATACGACTTAGAGCAATGGGAGTTGAATAGATAACGGAGGAAAAAGAAATAAGAAACGCTCGTTAAAGCGATTGTTTTACCTATTTAATGTGCTATCTGCATACTCCAAAGGATAGAATGTAAGAATTTCATCAGTAGAGTACTTTTTGCTCAAATACAATCCTTGTTTCTTAAAAGCCTTTATTAACTCTTTTTTGCTCGCTCCAAACTTTACATCAAAAAATTAGTCTTGTATATTTTCGCTATAAACAATTTTTAATTTTGTTTCATCTTATGCATTAACAAAAGAGAGAGTAAAAATAGTTATCCTAAATCAGATAAAATAATAAGATTGTATTGAAGAAATAAATATTTAACTTAAATAAAGAGAAACGTTTTAGAAATCTAAAACGTTTCTCTTTATTTTTGCAAGATGTTTTTTGTTTTTAATGCATAGAGATAGTACAGCCATTAGTTTTTGAATTACTATCATTTACTTTTTTAGATAATATGTCTGATTTTTTTGCATTACTATCAGCTTTTTCCATATCAAGCACAACAGTACAACCTGCGCCATTGTCATATATTAAAACACCAGTAATAGTAGCACTATTTCCAGTAATGGTTCCATTAAATACATCTCTTCTAATGCATTCTCCATACTCATAACCAGAGAGAGTGAGATTTAATACATTATTAATAAAAGAACCATCATAAATTAATGTAATAGCATCTCCATCATAATCAAAAGTATTAACCGTTGTTGGTGGTATCTGATAATCTCCACCTACACCAAGGTCCATTATAAAAGTATATACGTATGAACTTTCTGTCTCGCATCTTATACCAACATTCCATAAATCATGTTTTTCGTTTGCTGTAAATTTAACAGAATCAAGCATTATATTATTATCTTTATCAATTAGTTGAGCCCAAGCATATTGAGTTTCGTCATTTTCATTTAAGGTCCATTCGTATGATGCTTTTTTATTGTTATCAATAGCAACTTCTACTTCATCATACCAACCATGTCCGTTATCAGTTACAAATTTAACAATATAATTTTTATCTGTCAAATCATGTTCAGTTACGACCTCCACAATAATAGGATTTTTTAATTTTTGATTTGGATAGCCTGTTTGATTATCTCCGCTTACTTTTCTTAACTTTGCATCAGTACATAATCCAAATTTTTCATTAAAATATTGCGCACAGAATTCATATTCTTTATGACAACGTAATAACCATAATGCTCTTAATAATGCATTAGCACCTCCTTCTATTCTATTGTATACATTTAATCCTTTTGCAATATCAATTGCATAATAACCGATATAATCTTCTAAATAAGAATTTCCTACTGGATCACTAAGTTTTTCTAATGTAACATCAATAACTATTGGTAGTACAACATTCCAAAAGGTAGCGCTTATATCTAGTCCCTCTAAATTAATGTTTACACTATTTAGAGCAATTTGAATGCCGTTCGCAATATCTTCTATCTTTTTGTTGTTGACAATAGGAGCACCAATAGTTTGTAATGCACTTGTTGCTAATTGACAAAATAAATCAAAGCCGTCTCTTTTAAAGTAAAAATTTGCTTTTTGTTCATACGATGGTAATGTATATTGAACTTCTTCTCCATAAGCCCAATTCCCTTGCCCAACCATACATTGAACAACATTTAATGCACCATAATTATCTCTTGAAGGAACTTTAAATTCACCTATTTTAGTCCCACTTTGAGATGTAACAGTACACTTATATGCAGGATATAGACCAGGCATTCTAAATATTAATTTTCTTCCTTCGGAACGAACATCAATTGGTTCGCAATCATATAATTCTGTTAAAAAAGATAAATCTTTGGCATTACTTTGACCATTATATAATCTAGTGGTGTCACTAAATAATTCTGAAAAAATTTCTTGTGTACAATTAATTAATTCTACGTTTGTTGTGTCAAAAATTTCTCTATTTTGTGCAATACTATTTTTAATAGCATTTAAATAATTATTAAAACTTTTTGCAGAAGTCAGTATATTTATTATTTCTTTATAATCTTCTCCATGTATAGTAGAAAGCGCTGGATGAAATGTTAGAAAAGCTATTGCTGTTGAATATGCATTGATTTCTATTTCTTCTTTAGTAGAAACCAAATCTCTATAAAGCATTATAATTTTCTCATTTTCATTTTTAACAAACAACATTTGAGGTAAATCACACTCGTAAGTTTCAATTGTGAATTTGTTATATCCAACTTCTGATTTATCTAAAATAGATAAAACCTCTAAGTTAGATGTATTTAAATTACCTGCATCTATTGTCCCTGTAATATATGTTGAATTTTCGGGAGCTTCTTCTATTTCAACTTCGCAAGCTCCAAATAGCAAAATTGCTAATAAACTAATAATAATTTTATTTAATTTCATAATTTATCTTTTTTAAAATATTATACCTAAAGTTGCTGATAGCCTTGTTTTATCTAAGGCTGTTTTCCCATAATTAAATGGTATTCTATAATTAAGATTAAAAGTTAAAAATTTTAGAAAATCAATACCAACCCCAGTATTAAGGTTAAAATTATTTAATGCAACTGGACTATATTGTAAATTGGTATTCATTCTAATTTTATACTGAGGTGCAGCAAATACTCTAACTTTAAAAGCATCTTTTTTAAGTAAATATGCCCCTAAATAAATTGGAACATCAACTCTAATCTTGTTAGGATTTTCAAAAGCTCGTTCAAACTCTTCAAGGAAGTTTTCTCCTGCACATACATATCCCCATTGTGCATCTAAACTCGCATTTACATCTAATTGCATGTAGAAATATTTTGTTATATCTTTACGCAAAAATATTCCTGCTGTAAAATGTTGCATAAAATACACTGGAAAATCATACACTTGCTGAGATACGGTTTGCTCAATCTGATTTCTTAATGCTGGTTGCAAGCCGATAGTTACCCCAAAACTTGTTTGTGCTTGACAACCTACGTCAATGCAAATAAGCATTAACAATGATAATAGAATTTTTTTCATTTTAAATTTATTTTTTAGTTATTAAATTAAATTATTTACTAAACAAAAAGACGTAAAAAAAGACGTGGACTTAGTCTTATTGCTATATGAGGTCCTCGAAACTACCTGTTTACCAAATAAGAAAAGCCCACGATATACTCGTGAGCGTTTTCAGCTTGTCTTTTGGTAAACTTGTATGAAATTTTCGAGGTTTCATATAGCCAAATCTAAGTAAAAACGCTTTTTATTGTCGTTAAAATTTCTGTTTTGTTATTTCTTTACATATTTTCTTCTGTTAAAATTCTTGCTTGCAAAGGTATGTAATAATTATATAACTACAAAATTTTATTTGTTAAAAGATTTTGCTCTGATTTCTTACGAAAATTGGTCGGAAATCGTGCTTTGTTTTGCTTCAATATTGTCTAATTTTTCTTTATCTATGTTCATTTTATTTGCCTTATTGTGAGTTTTAATTTCTATTTACAAAGGTATAACAATTTTTTTAAGCACAAAAAACATTAAAGAAACGCTTTATTTTCCTCTTTCAAAGTTTTGTGGGTAAAAATCTTTATTCTTACGAAATTTTATTTTTGAGTTTTTGTGAAATTTCTTGCGAAAATTGGGCTAAAATCAAGGGAAATTTTCTTCAAATCGAGGCTGAGTTAATTTTCATCGGAGCAAAATTTTTTTTCATCGGAAGAAAAATTTTTTTGTTCCGATGAAACGAGTCGTTTGCTCCGATCTTATTTCGCTAAAATGCGACAAAAACTACGTTAAATCAAAGGAAAAATCAGCAAAATCAAGGCTTAAAAAGTTAAGTCTTTGATTTAGTGGATTTTATTAAAGGCTTATATTTTCAAAATTTGCAGTCAAGAAATTTAGACTTGAAAATTCTTTAAGCATTTGGGCTTAACTCGTGGGAAATCGTGTTTATAGAACAAGAAAAGCCCAAAATCATTTAGCGATTTTGGGCTTTGTATTTAGTAAATTGAATCAAAATCTTATACTACTATGTTTACGATTTTCTTTGGTACGAATATGACTTTCTTAACAGGTTTTCCGTCTATGAATTTTTGTACTTCTGCGTTTTGTAACACGATTGCTTCTACGTCTTCTTTGCTTAAATCAAGTGCTAACTCGATGTTTGCACGCATTTTTCCGTTTATTGAAACTGGATATTTGAAGGTGTTTTCTATAAGTACGCTTTCGTCATATTGAGGGAAAGAGGCAAATGATATACTTCCTTCATGTCCCATAAGATTCCATAGTTCTTCTGTGATATGTGGTGCAAATGGTGATAATAAAACGCATAATGGTTCTAAGATTTCTCGTTTATTGCATTTTAAGTCGCCAAGTTCGTTTACGCATATCATGAATGTTGAGATTGAAGTATTGAAAGAGAATCTTTCTATGTCTTCTTGTACTTTTTTTATGGTTTTGTGTAGTGATTTTAGTTCGTCTTTTGTTGCTTTTTCTTCGCTTACGCAGTAGTTATTGTCTTTATCGTGGTACAAACGCCAGAATTTACGTATGAATCTGCTGACTCCTTCTATTCCTTTGGTGTCCCAAGGTTTTGATTGTTCTAATGGTCCAAGGAACATTTCGTAAAGTCTTAGCGTGTCTGCTCCATAGCGTTCTACTAAGTCGTCTGGGTTTTGTACATTGTAAAGACTCTTACTCATCTTTTCGATTTCGTGTCCGCAAATGTATTTTCCGTCTTCTAAAACAAATTCTGCGTCTTTAAATTCTTCTCTCCACGCTTTGAATTTCTCTATATCCAATACGTCATTGTCCACAATGTTTATATCAACGTGTAATGGGTCTGTGTCATATTGGTCTTTTAGATTGAAGGATACATATTTGTTGGTTTGTTTTACACGATATACAAAGTTAGAACGGCCTTGTATCATTCCTTGATTGATGAGTTTTTGATATGGTTCGTCTTTGCAAACTGCTCCTATGTCGAAAAGGAATTTTGTTATAAAGCGAGAGTACAATAAGTGGCCTGTTGCGTGTTCGCTTCCGCCAATATATAAATCTACGTTTTGCCAATATTGGTTTGCTTCTTTGGATACAAGGGCTTCTGTGTTATTTGGGTCCATGTATCTTATAGAATATGCGTTTGAACCTGCAAATCCTGGCATTGTATTGCAGTCAAAAGGATAACCATCTTTTGTTTTCCAATCTTTTGCTCTTGCTATTGGTGGTTCTCCGCTTTCTGTTGGTAAGTATTTATCGACTTCTGGTAATAATAATGGTAGTTCGCTTTCGTCTAATGGTGTTGCTATTCCGTCTTTGTAATAAATTGGGAATGGTTCTCCCCAATATCTTTGACGTGAATAAATGGCATCTCTTAATCTGTAATTGATTGTGCCGTAGCCTAAGGCGTTTTCTTCTATATATTCTATAGCTTTTTTGATTGCATCCTTTACATCTAAGTCGTTAAGAAAGTCAGAATTTACTATTTTTCCTGCTTTTGAATCTTTACTTTCTTGCCATAGTGAAGTGTCTTCTTGTTCTTCTCCGTATGGAACTACAACTTGTTCTATTGGAAGATTGAAATGTTTTGCAAAAGCAAAGTCGCGACTGTCGTGTGCTGGTACTGCCATTACTGCTCCTGTACCATAGCCTGCTAATACGTAGTCTGATATCCAAATAGGCACTTTTCTTCCGCTTAATGGGTGGATTGCATAGCTTCCTGTGAAGACTCCTGTTACTTTTTTAACTTCTGCTTGTCTTTCTCTTTCGCTTCTATTTTTTGCCCATGTAACATATTTTTCTACTTCTTCTTTTTGTTCTGCTGTTGTAAGAGAGGTTATCATTTCGTGTTCAGGACAAAGTACCATAAAGCTAACTCCGAAAAGTGTGTCTGCTCTTGTGGTAAATACTTCTAAGGTTGCTCCTTCTTCTGTTTTGAAATACACTGCTGCTCCTTGGCTTTTACCTATCCAGTTGCGTTGTATTTCTTTTAAAGAGTCAGTCCATTCAAGTCTATCTAAGCCTTCAAGTAGTCTTTCTGCGTATGCTGTGATTCTAAGCGACCATTGACGCATTGATTTTCTTTCAACAGGATAGCCACCTCTTACAGAAACTCCATTAACTACTTCATCGTTTGCAAGTACTGTGCCTAATTCACTACACCAATTTACCATTGAATCTGATAAATAGGCTATTCTGTAATTCATCAACACATCTGATTTTTCTTTATCAGAGAATTGTTTCCATTCTTGTGCAGTAAATTTTGTTGGTTGTGAGTTTGCAGCGTTTATATTTTGGTTTCCTTCTTTTTCAAACACAGAAACAAGTTCATCTATTGGACGTGCTTGTTTTGCATCATTGCAATAGTAACTCTTGAACAGTTGAAGGAATGTCCATTGTGTCCATTTGTAGTATTTTTCATCGCAAGTTCTTACTTCTCTATCCCAATCGTATGACAAACCTAAGATGTCTAATTGTTGGCGATAACGATTTATATTGTTTTCTGTTGTGATTGCAGGGTGTTGTCCTGTTTGTATTGCGTATTGTTCTGCTGGTAATCCATAAGCATCGTATCCCATTGGGTGCAATACATTAAAGCCTTGCAAACGTTTATATCTTGAAAAAATATCAGAAGCTATGTATCCAAGAGGGTGGCCTACGTGAAGCCCAGCTCCTGATGGGTAAGGAAACATATCCAAAACATAATATTTTGGTTTGTCGGAAAGAATATCTGCTTTAAAGGTTTTATTCGCTTTCCAATATTCTTGCCATTTACTTTCTATTTCTCTGAAATTGTATTCCATATCTTGTTTATTTTGTTTCTATTAAACTTAATTCTACTACGTTTTCTACGTGATGTGTATGTGGGAACATATCTACCGGACGTATTTTGCCTACCTTATAATAAGGAGATAACATTTCCAAATCTCTTGCTTGTGTTGCAGGATTGCAACTTATGTAAACGATTTTGCGAGCTTTGATTTTAATTAACTGATTTACCACACTTTCAGCCATTCCTGCACGAGGCGGGTCTGTGATTACTACATCTGGTGTGCCATGTTCGGCAATAAATTCATCAGTTAGTATTTTCGCCATATCACCTGCAATGAACGTAGTATTGTTTATTTGATTGTATTCTGAATTTAGACGTGCATCTTCTACTGCATCTTCTACATACTCTACTCCTACTACTTTTTTTGCAAGGTGTGCTATGTAATTTGCTATTGTTCCTGTGCCTGTGTATAGGTCATATACGGTATCAGTTGGCTTAATCTCTGCAAAATCTGCCGCAATTGAATAAAGACGTTCTGCTTGACAAGGGTTAGTTTGATAGAATGTTTTTGGACGGATTTTAAATTTAAGAATTTTATCGCTTTTGTAAGCCTGCATTGTTTCAGTTATGTGGTCGTTACCACTATACAATAATATATCTTGGTCAGATATTGAGTCGTTGTACTTTTCGTTAATGCAGTACATTAAAGATGTGATTTGCGGAAAATGTTGTTTTACATTGTCTAATAAAAGCTTTATTTCCTCACTTTGTTTTGCGAAAATAACAATCAACATCAACTCTCCTGTGGAACTTGTTCTTATAATCATTCCTCTTAAAAAGCCAACATGATTGCGTATGTCGTAGTATTCTAAATTTCTTTCTTTGGAATATTCTCTGATATGATTTCTTATTTGATTGGAAATATCATCTTGCAATACGCAATGTTGTATATCTATTACCTTATCAAAGAAACTTGGTGCGTGAAAACCTAATGCACCTTGTGGAGATTTTTCATCATTTGGATTTTCTACCCATTGCTTTGTAGAAAATGTAAATTCTAATTTATTTCTATAGTAGTAGATGTTTTCAGAAGGGAGAATTGATTGCATATTTGAGCAATCCACCTTACCTATTCTTTCAAGATTATCTATTACTTGTTGTTGTTTGTATTTTACTTGTTCGAAATATTCTAAGGTTTGCCACTTACAGCCTCCACATTGTGTAAAATGAGGACATTTTTGTTCTACTCTTTTTTCTGAATACTTGTGTATTTTTACAGCTTTGGCTTGTGCAAAGGTCTTTTTCTTACGATAGATTTCCAAATCTACTACATCGCCCGGTACAACAAAAGGAACAAATATCACCATTTCATCTACTTTCGCAATAGCATTACCTTCTGCTGCTGCATCTGTAATTAATACTTGTTCTATTAGTTGTTTTTGTTTTGTTTTTCTCAATTTCATATTGTATTAAAAAAAAGAAGCATTGTTTTTCGTCAATGCTTCTCGCAAAAAATATCTTTCGATTTTTTTCTTCTTTCTCTAAGAGCAGTAAACAAACTATCTCTCGTCAGAAACTGTTAATTTATGTCTGCCATGTGCTCTGCGAGCAGCCAATACTCTTCTTCCGTTAGCTGTTGACATTCTTTTTCTGAATCCGTGTTTATTTACTCTTTTTCTGCGTGAAGGTTGATATGTTCTTTTCATTTTTATATTGTTGTTTTATTTTCTTTCGGGGTGCAAAAGTACGTTTTTTTTTTGAAATAGCAATATTATTCTTAAAAAATTATTCGTTTTTGTCAATTTTTTACATTTTTCCTTGCTACAAATAACATTTTTCGTAAATTTGCCGATTGTTTCAGCGAAAAATTCTTAAATGGATAAAAGATTAAATGACATATTAGCATTAGAAGATTGGCAAGTAGAATTATTAAATTTGCTAAATTTGGAAAGATTGATTACAAAATTTCCATATTGTAGTATATTGCACATGTATGCTGCACGTTTTAGTTCACTACTCAACAATCAAAATAAAGAAGCTCATAAAGTCTTATCCGCAGTATATATTTCAGATAGAGTAAAATTAAAGGAATTTTTAGAAAGACCAGCAACAGAATCACCATTAAAGAAAAAGCAACAACAAAAAGCGGAAATTCCTACAATTAACAAAGACATTCTTGATGAAATCAACCAATATTCAGAACCAGATCTATCAGAAAATCCAACGAAGGAAGAATTGATTGAGAGGTTCTTAAGGATTGAAAATCCAAAAGTATCAACAGTAGAACACGAAGGGGCAAATCTTTTCACAATTGATAAAATCATTAAAAATAGCGCTTCAAAAGAATTTAAAAATGTAACAGAGACCATGGCAAAACTTTATCTACAACAAGGAAATAAAGTAATGGCTGTTAAAATTTATGAGCAATTAATGATTGATAATCCAAAAAAAAGTGTTTACTTTGCAAACCGAATTAAGGAAATTAATAGAGAATAAACAATTAAATAGATTAAAGAAATGTTTGTATTATTTACAGTATTGATTGTTATTGTTGCAGTTTTGTTAGCCGTAGTTGTACTTATACAAAACTCAAAAGGAGGTGGATTAGCAGCGAATTTTGCTTCACAAAACCAAATTATGGGTGTAAGAAAGACAGCAGACGTTTTAGAAAAGGCTACTTGGATTTTAGCAGTAGTAATGTTGGTTTTATGCCTTGGAGCAACAGCATTAACTCCTGGTAAAGTAAAAGAAGAAAGCTTTAAAGGAACTCAACTAGATCCTAATGCGATAAAAACAACAGTTCCAGCAAAACAACAAGCACCTGCTTTACCAGCAGCACCTGCACAAAGCAACTCAAATACTCCTGCTAACTAAAAGGAATATTATAAAAAAGAAAAAGACAGTGAGCAATCACTGTCTTTTTTATTATCTATTCTTTCCGAGAAGTTCAAACATATTGTTTTTATACGCCTCCACACCGGGCTGATTGAAAGGATTAACCTTCAAAGTGTAAGCACTCAAAGCGCAAGCGTATTCAAAAAAGTACAATATCGCACCTATAGTTTTTTCATTCATATTCTCAACCGAAATTTTTATTTGAGCAACGCCACCACTCACGTGAGCCTTACTTGTAGCTTGCAAAGCAACTTGATTTATTTGGTTAAGACTATGAGAAAGCAAATAATTCAAACCATCTTTATTTTCTTCATCGTATGGAATCTCTACCCTTTTACTTGCATTCTTTACTTGCAAAACAGTTTCAAACATTATTCTTTCACCATCTTGAATATACTGTCCCATAGAATGAAGGTCTGTTATATTTGACAAACAAACAGGAAATAATCCCTTACCATTTTTTCCTTCACTCTCGCCAAAAAGTTGTTGCCACCAACGAGCAAGATACTGCAAAGTAGGTTGATAAGACAAAAATACATCGACCTTTTTTCCTTTTGCATACAAAAGATTTCTAACTGCCGCATATTGCCAAGCAGGGTTATTCATTGATTTTTCTCCAAGCAAGGATTCTCTCATTTCTTTCGCTCCCTGCATCATTTTTTCTATATCAAATCCAGCCACAGCAATAGGGAACAAACCCACAGGTGTCAAAACAGAAAATCTTCCACCAACACTATCCTTTATTTCAAAGGTTTTATATCCTTTTTCATTAGATAATGTTCTCAAAGCGCCTTTTTCCTTATCAGTTATAGCCACTATTCTTTCCTTAGCCTCGTTTTCGCCATATTTTTCTTCTAAGGCTTTTTTCAAAATACGAAAAGCAATAGCAGGTTCCGTAGTAGTACCCGATTTAGAAATAACACAAAGAGAATAATCCCTTGTTTTCAAAACTTCTAACAAGTCTGCCATATAATCTTCCGAAAGATTCTCTCCTGCATACAAAACTAAAGGATTTTTTCTCTCAGAATCCAAATTAGCAAAAGCCGAACTCAACGCCTCAATCACCGCTCTTGCACCAAGATATGACCCTCCTATTCCGATAACTACAAGAATATCAGTTTTCTTTCTAATAGAATTTGCAACCTCTCTAACCTCTTCAACAACATTTTCAAAAAGAGGCAAATCTCTCCAACCTAAAAAATCACTCCCCTCGCCATTTTCATTCACAATTAAGTTGTGAGAATTTAACATTTCTTTCTCTAAGGCTTGCAACTCTTCATTTTCGCATACACCTGCAAAGTCAAAATCAACTTTTAGCATAATTTAAAACATTTATCCTGCAAAAATACAACAATTTACCAATCTATTGGTTCAATTCCCTTTGATTGCAAAAAATTATTTGCCAAAGAAAAATGCTTACAACCGAAAAATCCCCTATAAGCACTTAGCGGAGAAGGGTGTACCGCCTTTAAAACCAAATGTTTATTAGTATCAATAACCTTTCCCTTTTGTTGAGCATACGAACCCCAAAGAATAAAAACTAAATTCTCTTTTTTCTTTGATAATATCTCTATAACGCTATCAGTAAATCGTTCCCAACCTTTATTTTGATGAGAACCCGCCTTGTGAGCCTCAACAGTCAAAGTCGCATTCAATAAAAGCACCCCCTGTTTCGCCCAACGCGATAAATCCCCACTTACAGGAGGAATTTTTCCTAAGTCGTCAGCAATTTCTTTGTAAATATTCCTCAAAGAAGGTGGCAATATACAACCCTCTTGCACAGAAAAACACAAACCATGAGCCTGTCCTGGTTCATGATATGGGTCTTGACCAATTATAACTAACTTAACATCATCAAAAGGACATAAATCAAAAGCCGCAAATATGTTTTTAGCTTGCGGATATATGATTTTACTTCTATATTCTGCGTGAATGAAATCCCTTAATGCCGAAAAATAATCCTTTTCAAACTCATCGGACAATTCCCTTCGCCAACTTTCTTCTATTTTCACATTCATACATTTACTTTTTTACAGACAATACACGTTTTTTCACTTTCAAGAGTTGTAAAAAACAAATACAACTCTCCTCCCTCCTTTATTTTAGTTTTATTTCTTATTTCGCTAACCGTTTGAGGGAAATTTCTAACCGTAATATTAGCTTGTTTTATATCTTTCAAAGCCTTTGGACTTGCATTTCTTTGCTCCAAAATCTCAAAACAACGACCTTCAAAATCCTCTATCAGGTTTTCGCTTGTAAAAAGATGAGAATTTCTATGCAATTTCTCAAAATCATACTTCTCAATCAAAGCATCAAAAACACCTAATTTTAATATAGAAACATTAGGTTCATACAAGTATTTAAAAAGTCTTTGACTTAGAAAATTTTTTCTTTGAATTATTTTATTTTTTCTTTGAATTATTTTTTTAAAGCTAAG